>DATEJA010000277.1:0-6356 GCA_035278405.1 Sphingobium sp.
CCCTTGTGCCAACCGTTGAGCATCGGCCCCACCGACAGCGCGATCGCCGGGATATTCACCGTCGCCGCCGCCATCAGCAGCGCCGGCGTCGTCTTGTCGCAGCCCGTGGTCAGCACCACGCCGTCCAGCGGATAGCCGTAAAGCGCCTCGACCAGTCCCAGATAAGCCAGGTTGCGGTCCAGCCCGGCGGTCGGCCGCTTGCCCGTCTCCTGGATCGGGTGAACGGGGAATTCGAGCGCGATACCGCCCATCTCGCGAATACCCTCGCGGATGCGCTCGGCCAGCACCATATGGTGGCGGTTGCAGGGGCTAAGGTCGCTGCCGGTCTGGGCGATGCCGATGATCGGCCGGCCGCTGCGCAGTTCCTCCAGGGAGAGGCCGAAATTCAGATAGCGTTCCAGATAGAGAGCCGTCATGTCGATATTGTCGGGGTTGTCGAACCAGGCGCGGCTACGCAGCTTATTAGCAGGCTTGGGCGAATCGCTCATAGAACAGGCATCCTGACGGGTGGAATGGCAGAGAATGAAAGGGGCACATTGACGCGCTTGAGCCGGTGATATACTCATACAAATAACAATTCAAGGACGCTTGATGATTTTGCCGCAGGACAAGGCGACGGACGGCTACGCGCAAGGCTATGAGGTCGTCGGCGACTGGGGCACCAGCCGCGTGCGCCTGAGCCGCGTTGAGCGGGGCCGCGTCACCGATCGGCGCGACGGCCCCGGCATCGGCACGGTCGGCCGGGAGGCGGAGGCCGCCTTCGCCGCCGCTATTGCTCCCTGGGTCAAACAGGGCCTCCCCGCCGCCATCCGCCTCTGCGGCATGGTCGGCGCCCGCGATGGCTGGGTAGAGGCGCCCTATGCCGACTGCCCCGCCGATGCGGCCAGCTGGCGGGCTGCTGCCGTCCGCTTCGACTGGCGCGACAGCCCGGTCACCATCATGGCCGGCCTTGCCTGCGTCGGCGCCGATGGCGTGCCCGACGTGATGCGGGGCGAGGAAACGCAGATTTTCGGCGCCTGCCTGCTTGATCCAGCGCTCTCCACCGGCCGCCACCTCCTTGTCCTCCCCGGCACCCACAATAAATGGGCATTGGTGGAGGATGGCCGCGTCCTCTCCTTCCGCACCATGCCCACGGGCGAGCTGTTCGCCCTGCTGCGCGACCAGTCGACGCTCGGCCCCCGGGCTGGCCAGGCCGATCCCGCGCAGGAGGCGGAGGGCTTCGCCGAAGGGCTGGAGCGGGCAGGGGAGGCGCGCCTTCTCTCCTCCCTCTTCGCCGCGCGCACGATGCGCCTGCGCGCCGGCCGATCGCCCGACTGGGCGATGGGCTATCTGTCGGGCCTCCTCATCGGCTGCGAGATCGCTGAGATCGGCGGAACACTCGGCCAGGCCGACGACATCATCCTGATCGGTGACCAGCGCCTCGCCGCGTGCTACGCTGAAGCGCTGGCAAGGCAAGGCCTCGCCACCCGCTCCCTCGACGGCGATGCCTGCGCGCTCGCCGGGCTGGGGCTGTAGTGAACGATCGCACGGCACTCATCCTCCCTCTCCCCTTCAGGGGAGAGGGCCGAGGACAGGGGGACGACATCTCCGCTTCACATCCCCTCTCCCGCCTTCCCTTTCAGGGGAGAGGGAATGATGGGCTCGATCCTGAATCCACCTGCCGGAGCCACCCATGACCCTCGACCAACTGCTCGCCGACGGCGCTCCCCCGATCTGCGCGATCCTGCGCGGCCTCAAGCCCGAAGAAGCGCCCGCTATCGCCGCCGCCCTGATCGACTCGGGCATCCGCATCCTCGAAGTCCCCTTCAACTCCCCCGACCCGCTGCAGAGCATCGCCGCGATGCAGGCCAGCTTCGGCGAGCACGCGCTGGTGGGCGGCGGCACCATCCTGACGGAGGAAGCGGTCGAGCAGCTGCACGCCGCCGGCGGCCGCATCATGGTGACCCCCAACACCGACCCGCGGGTGATCGCCCGTGGCGACGCGCTCGGCCTTGACCTGCTGCCCGGCTTCCTCACCCCCAGCGAAGCCTTCGAAGCGATCCGCGCCGGCGCGCGCCGCATCAAGCTCTTCCCCGCCGCCACGCTGGGCCCAGCCTATGTGAAGGCGATCAAGGACGTGCTGCCCAAACATGTCGGGGTCTGGGCGGTGGGCGGCACGGATGCCGACAGCATCGCCCAGTGGCTCGCCGCCGGCTGCGAAGGCATAGGCGTGGGCGGCGCGCTCTACCGCCCGGGCGACAGCGCCGCGCTGGTCGCCGAACGCGCCACGGCGCTGGTGGAGGCATGGAAGGCGCGCTGACGTAAAGTCGTTCCCCGGCGAAGCCGGGGCCCAGGCCCAACGTCGCGACTGGACCTGGCCTTCGTCCAGGAACAAGGCTTCATTGGCCATCGCCTTCTCCAACCTATCCCGCGCACCGTTCCTCGGACCGATCCAGCATCTCGCGCACCTTGGCGGCCAGGTCGGTATAGGTGAAGGGCTTGGTCAGCAGCTCCACGCCCGGGTCCAGCCGGCCATGATGGATGATGGCATTGCGCGCATAGCCGGTGGCGAACAGGATGAGCAGGCCGGGATGCCGCGCCAGCGCCTCGCGCGCGATCTCCGCGCCGTTCATGCCGCCAGGCAGCACCACGTCGGTGAACAGCAGGTCGACCGGCGGCGCCGCGCGGTCCAGCACCTCCAGCGCGGCGGCGCCATGGCTGGCCTCGATCACCTGATAGCCCAGCTCCTTCAGCACCTCGACCGCGTAGGCGCGCACATATTCGTCATCCTCGCACACCAAGATCGTCTCATGCCCCTCGCCGCTCGGTGGGGAAAGGGCCTCGTCGGCCCGGTCGTTGGCGGCGACGGGGCCATGATGGCGCGGCAGGTAGATCTTCACCGTCGTGCCCTGGCCGACCTCGGAATAGACGCGGATGTGGCCGCCCGACTGCTTGATGAAGCCATAGACCATGGACAGCCCCAGGCCGGTGCCGCGCCCGACTTCCTTGGTGGTGAAGAAGGGTTCGATGGCGTGGTTCAGCGTGTCGGCGTCCATGCCTTCGCCCGTGTCGGACAGGCTGATGAGCACATATTGGCCGGCCCGGACATCTTCTTCGCGCGCGGCATAATGGGCGTCGATATGCGTATTGGCCACCTCGATGGTCAGCTTGCCGCCCTGGGGCATGGCGTCGCGCGCATTGACCGCCAGGTTCAGCAGCGCATTTTCCATCTGGTTGGTGTCGACTTCGATCGGCCAGGCCCGGGCAGCCTGGATCGTCTCCACCTCGATGGTTTCGCCCAGCGTGCGGCCCAGCAGGTCCGACATCCTGCTGACCAGGCGATTGGGGTCGATCCGCTCGGGTGCCAGCGGCTGACGGCGGGAAAAGGCGAGCAGCCGCTGCGTCAGCGTCGCGGCGCGCTGTGCCCCCGCCATCGCGCTATCCGCCGCGCGGCGTAGCCGGTCGCCATTGGCCCGTTCGCCCGCCGCAAGTCCCCGCTGCACCAGTTCCAGATTGCCGGTGACGATCTGCAGCAGATTGTTGAAATCATGCGCCACGCCGCCGGTCAGCTGCCCCAGGGTTTCCATCTTCTGCGCCTGGCGCAGCGCCGCCTCCGCCTCGGCCAACTGCCTCGCATGGGCGCGCTGCTCGGTCACGTCGCGGGCGACGCAATAGACCAGCCCCTCATCGGGCACGGCGGTCCAGCTGAATGTGCGATAGCTGCCATCCTTGGCGCGAAAGCGATTTTCGAACCGTTGCGTGGTCAGGCCCTGTTGCAGCGACCGTTCTTCCGCGCGCGTGCGGGCGAAATCATCGGGATGCTCCATCCATTCGGACGTGCGGCCGATCAGTTCCTCCTCGCTCCATCCCAATATGTCCGTCCAGGCGGGGCTTGCGGCCAGCCAGACCCCGGCCATGTCGGACACCAGAAAAGGGTCTCGCGCCAGGTTCCACAGCCGGGTGCGGTCGGCGAGCATGTCGCGCTCGGCCTGCACCCTCTTGGTGGTTTCATTGACGATGCACAGCGCGCCGCCGATCGATCCGTCGCCCTCGAACACCGGGGAATAGGAAATATCGAAAAACACTTCCTCGCCCCGGCCGCCGTCGCGCTCGATGTAGAAGGGACGGTCCTTGGCGTGGACCGTCTCGCCATGCTCGACGACCGACAGCAGCAGCGGCTCCAGATCGTCCCACAGCTCGGCCCAGCCTTCGCGCGCCGGGCGCCCCAGCGCCGCCGGATGCTTGTCGCCGATGGTGGGCGCATAGGCTTCATTGTAGAGCGCGCACAGGTCAGGGCCCCAGAACAGCACGATCTCGGCCTTGGACGACAGCATCAGACGCACGGTGGAAATCAGCGAGGGTGACCAATGCTCGACGGGCCCCAGCGGCGACCGCTCGTCGATCGCGGCCGTCAGGCCGCCCAGCGGGCCCTGCGCTGCCATCATCGCGGCCACGCTCGGCGCCGGGGCGCTCACCGTCTATCCTCTGTTAAGCTGTTCATCTTGCGGGATACGCCTGTGACCCCGATTGTATCCCGCGCACCGGGCGGATCTGCGACCTTTTGTCCATGGGTCACCCTCTTGCAACGGCACGGGCATCGGCGCATGGATCGGCGCCATGACCGCGCTTGCCCTTTCCCGCCCCGCATTGGCGGCTCCTCGCACTGTTCCGATCGCGCGCTGGCTGCTGGCCGTCGCCAGCCTCGTCTTCTGCATGGTGGTGGTGGGCGGCATCACGCGCCTCACCGAATCGGGCCTCTCGATCACCCAATGGAAACCGATCACCGGCGCCATTCCGCCGCTGACCCATGACCAGTGGATGGACGCGTTCCGCCTCTACCAGCAGATCCCCGAATATCGGCAGCTGCGCCAGGGCATGACCCTCTCCGACTTCCAGTTCATCTTCTTCTGGGAATGGGTGCATCGCCTGCTCGGGCGGCTGATCGGCGTCGCCTTCGCGCTGCCGCTGCTCTGGTTCGCGTGGAAAAGGGCGGTGCCGGCGGGCTATGGCCTGCGCCTTGTCGCGCTCTTGGCGCTGGGCGGGCTGCAGGGCGCGATCGGCTGGTGGATGGTGAAGTCGGGCCTCTCGGTCCGCACCGACGTCAGCCATTATCGCTTGGCGATCCATCTGCTGACCGCGCTCTTCATCATGGGGGGGCTCATCTGGACCGCGCTCGATCTGCTGGCGCTGGCCCGCAATCCCGCCGCGCGGCCGGCCCGGCTGACGCCCTTCGCGCTGGTGGCTTTTCTCGTTCTGCTCATGCAGCTGATGTTCGGCGCCTTCACCGCCGGGCTCGACGCGGGCTATGTCTCCAGCAGCTGGCCGCTCATGAACGACCATTTCGTGCCGGAGGGAATCCAGTGGCTGGGCTCGCTCTGGGCGACCGTTTCCAACGATCCCTATCTCGTCCATTTCATCCATCGCTGGTGGGCCTGGGTGACGGCCGCCATGCTGATCCTGCTGGCGCGCAAGGTGAAGCGGGCGGGCCATCGCGGCCCCTCGATCGCGGTCAACGCGGCGGTCGGCACGCAGATCGCGCTCGGCATCGCCACCGTCGTCAGCGGCATCGCCTTGCCGCTCGCCGTTCTGCACCAGGCCGTCGGCGCGCTGGTCGCCGCCTCCGCCGCATGGGCCGCGCATGACGCGGGGATGCGCCGGGGATGAGCGCGGTCGCGCTCGTCTACACGCTGTTCGGCTCGGCCGAGGCGGCGGAACGGGTGGCGCGGATACTGCTGGAGGAACGGCTGATCGCCTGCGCCAACCTGCTTGGCCCGGCGATCTCGCTCTATGAATGGAATGGCGTGGTCGAACGCGCGGACGAGGTGCCGGTGCTGTTCAAGACCACGCCCTCGCGCCGCGCCGCGCTGATGGAAAGGCTGGCGCAACTGCATGATTATGACCTTCCTGCCATCCTCGCCCTGCCGGTCGACGCGGCCGATCTCGCCTTCGGCAAATGGGTGGCCGACCAGATCGCAAAGTGACGGGTATTATTTTACCCGTCAGCAAAGCCGCCGAATCTCTTGACTTGCGCGGGGTCACCCGTCATTAGCCCCCATCTTCCGAACGCCGTCAAAACGCGTTCGGTTCGCTATTTCATTTTGGAGATTGGCACCATGAAGGCGCTGATGAAGACCACCAAGCCGGCAACCCCGGCCACGGTCGAAAAGAAGTGGATCCTGATCGACGCGGAAGGTCTCGTCGTCGGCCGCCTCGCCTCGACCGTCGCGAACATCCTTCGCGGCAAGCACAAGCCGTCCTTCACCCCCCACGTCGATTGCGGTGACAATGTCATCATCATCAACGCGGAAAAGGTGAAGTTCACCGGCCGCAAGCTGACCGACAAGGTTTACTACAAGCACACCGGCTATGCCGGCGGC
>DATEJA010000278.1:0-7712 GCA_035278405.1 Sphingobium sp.
GATCAGCGCGTCGACGGCCTGCGGATTTTCCTCCAGCCAGGGGGTGCGGAAGGCCAGCACCTTTTCCACGCCCCGGCGCCAGATGCGCTCGCCGATCGCCACCGCTTCGGCAAGCCCCGCATCCACCGCCGCGCTGCCCCAAGGTTCGCCGGCGATGAAGCCGTCAATCTCGCCCGCGCGCATCGCCTCGACCGTCAGCGAGGGCGGCACCACGCGCAGCAGCACGTCGCGATCGGGGTCCACGCCCGCGCTCGCCAGCCAGTAGCGCAGCATGATCGCATGGCTGGAATATCGGTGGACGACGCCGATCACCGGCTTGCGTTTCCACAGGCCGATGGCGGCGGCGAAATCATACGCGGTGCCCAGCGGATCATTCAGCCGGGCGGCGACGTCGGGGTCAAGCGCCTGCGCGAATTCCCGCGCCATCACCAGCATGTTGCCGTTGACATTGAGCTTGTAGGGCGCCGACAGGGGCGCGGCCTGCTGGCTCAAGCCCAGCGTCACCGCGATCGCGAGCGGCGCCAGCATGTGCGCCGCCTGCACCTGGCCGAAGACCAGCCGATCGCGCAGCGTCGCCCAGCTGGTGGTGCGCACCAGGTCGAGCGACAGCCCCTCTTCCTCGGCGAAGCCCTTGTCCCGCGCCACCGCCAGCACGGCGGAGTCGGTCAGCGGCAGATAGGCGATGCGCAACGCTGTCGTCATAGACCTCCCCCGAGCAGGTCGCTGGCCGTGATCAGGGCTTGGGCGACATCCACGATCTTCTTCCCCTGGTTCATCGCGCTCGACCGCAGCAGCGCATAGGCGTCCGGCTCCGAAAGCCCCCGCTGGCTCATCAGGATGGACTTGGCCCGGTCGACGATCTTGCGGTCGGACAGGGCGGTGCGCGCTTCGTCCAGTTCGGTCTGCAGCCGGGCAAAGGCGTTGAAGCGGCGCACGGCGAGTTCCAGCACCGGCTTCACCCGTTCCTTGCGGAGCCCGTCGACGACATAGGCGGACACGCCCGCGTCGATCGCGGCGCCGATCATGGACTCGTCGGACTGGTCGACGAACATGGCGATCGGCCGGGCAAGCGCGCGGCTGACCGACAGCATTTCCTCCAACGTATCGCGGCTCGGGCTGCCCAGGTCCATCAGCACGACATCGGGCGCCATGCGTTCGAGCCGCGCGACGAAGCCGCCGCGCGGGGGGACGATGTGAATATCGTCATAGCCTGCCTCGCGCAGCCCTTCTTCGAGGACCGTCGCGCGCAGGCCGCTGTCGTCGATGATGACGATTCGCATGGACCCTGCCCTTTTCGCCTTTCAGTGACGGCGATAGCGGGTCGCGTCAATGGACGGCGGACGTGTCCACCGGCCGCCGGGGTCGGGGCGAGAACCAGATCAGCAGCGATGCCACCACCAGCACCACGGCCACCACCTGGAAGATATGGTCGAGCGCGACCACCATCGCTTCCTGATCGACCAGGTTGGAGATCATCTGCGCGATCTGCTCGGGCGAAAAGCCTGCTGAAGAAAGTTGCGCCTGCGCCTGCGAGCTGTGCAGGCTGCCCACCAGCTCGCTGCGCGACACGCGCTGGGCGTTGCTCCACGCGGTCAGCACCAGCGATGTGGCGATGGCGATCGCCAGGGTGCGGACGAAATTCTGCAGCCCGGCGGCCGACGCGGTTTCGTCCGGATTGACCGATCCGATCGTCAGCGTCGTCATCGGGATCATCAGGAAGGGCATGGCGAAACCCTGCAACAATTGCGGCAGGGCCAGCGTCCAGAAATCGGCCGAACTGGTCCAGGTCGAACGCAGCAGCTGCATCAGCGCGATCCATATGATCGCGCAGAAGATCATGATCCGGGGATCCACCTTGCCCATCAGCCGCGCCGAAATGGGGGACATGGTGATCGCCGACATGGCGGTGAACGCGGTCGCGAGCCCCGCATCGGTCGCGGTATAGCCCATGGATAGCTGCAGCCATTGCGGGATCGCAACGATTCCGGCGAAATAGGCGCCGAAGCACAAGGAAAAGGTGAAGACCCCGAAACTGTAGCCGACATGGCGGAAGACCCGCAGGTCGACGATCGGATGTTCCTCCGTCAACTCCCAGATCAGGAACACGGCGAGGCCGATGATCGCCAGCACCGCCAGGCCCAGGATCATGGGGTCGCTGAACCAGTCGCGATCACGGCCCAGGTCCAGCATCAGCTGCAGGCAGCCGATCCAGAAGATCAGCAGGCACAGGCCCACCCGGTCGATCGGCCGCTTTTCCGGGATCGTGTCGACGGGGCGCAGCAGCGCCAGGCTGGCGGACAGGCACAGGATCGCGATCGGCACGTTGATGAAGAAAATCCAGTGCCAGCTCCAATTGTCGCTGATCTGCCCGCCCACGATGGGCCCGAGCGCGGGGCCGAGCAGCGTGGTCATCGCCCAGCTTCCCATCGCCTTGGTCCGCTGTTCGGCGGGAAAGATGCGGGTCAGCAGCGTCTGCGACATGGGCATCAGCGGCCCGCCGCACAGGCCCTGGCCGATGCGGCAGGCGACCAGCATGCCGAGCGTCGTCGACAGCCCGCACAGGAGAGAGAAGATGCCGAAGCCGGCCATGCACATGGTATAGAGCTTCACCGCGCCGAACCGCTGGGTCAGCCAGCCGGTCAGGGGCACGCAGATCGCCTCCGCCACGGCATAGGATGTGATGACCCAGGTGCCCTGGTCGGGCGTGATGCCCAGATTGCCGGCGATGTGCGGCACGGACACGTTCGCGATGGTCAGGTCGAGCACCACCATGAGGTTGGTGAGCGACAGCACGATGCCCGCCAGCTTCTGCTGCCGGGGCGTCAGCCGTTCATGGGAAGGAGTGGCGTCATCATCCACCGCGCGCACTCCCTCAGTCGCCCGACAGGTCGATCTCGACCTCGGTCGACAGGCCGACGCGCAGCGGATGGGCGGCCAGTTCCTTCGGGTCCAGCCCGATCCGCACCGGCAGCCGCTGCACCACCTTGATCCAGTTGCCGGTCGCGTTCTGCGCCGGGATCAGCGCCATCGACGCGCCCGTGCCGCCGGAAAAGCCCAGCACCTTGCCATGATAGACGACATCGCCGCCATAAAGGTCGGCGACGACCTTGGCGGGCATGCCGATGCGCACCTTGCGCAGCTGCCGTTCCTTGAAATTGGCGTCGACATAGACCTGGCCCAGCGGAACGATGCTCATGATCGGGCTGCCCTGCGCGACGCGCTGGCCGACCTGCACCTGGCGACGGGTAACGACGCCGTCGATGGGGGCGCGGATGACGCTGCGATCCAGGTCGAGCCGGGCATTTTCCAGCTTCGCCTTGGCCGCCAGCACGGCGGGATCGGTTTCGACCGTGGAGCCGCTCACCAGCGCGTTGTTCGCGGCAAGCTGCCCCTCCGCGGCGCCCTGCGTGGCCTGCGCGGTGCTAAGGCCAGCGCGTGCCTGGGCAAGGCCGGCCTGGGCGGCGGCGAAGGCCTTGCGCGCGCTCGTCACTTCCTCGCCCGACACCGCGCCTTCGGGAGCCAGCGCCTCACGCCGGCGCAGGTCGATGCGCGCCTTTTCGAAATCGGCCTGGGCCGCCGCCATCTGCGCGCGCGCCTGGGCGATGTCGGCGCCGCGCGCCTCAACCTGGGCGGCGAGCGAGCCGCTGGTGGCAGTCGCCTGGCGGAACCTGCGCCGCGCCTCGGCGAGGTCCGCCTGCGCCTGCGCCACCGCGATGCGCGCGTTGGTGGGGTCGAGCCGCACCAATATGTCGCCGCGCTTGACGGCCTGCGTGTCGCTGACCCGCACCTCGACCACCTGCGCCGAAACCAGCGGCGTCACCTGCGCGATCTCAGCGTTCACATAGGCATTGTCGGTGCTGACATGGGTGCGCCCGACCAGCAGATACCAGAGCGCATAGAGCGACCCCAGCACCAGCACGACGAGGGCCAGACGGATCAGCCACTTCTTGCGCGTTTCCCGGTTCCTTTCAGCGACCACATCGGGATGCTGACCGATATCGGCGGTGAATTCGGGGGCTGCGTCAGCCATGGGGCAGATCCTTGGACGTTGCGTCGCTGGCAGCATAGCCGCCGCCCAGCGCACGGATAAGGGCAATGTCGAGCGTGAAGCCGCTGGCTTCCAGCTCCGCAACCGACTGGCGCGCCGCCAGCAGCTGGTCTTCGACGTTCAGCACGTCGAGAAAGGTGAAGAGCCCGCCTTCATAGCGTTTGCGCGCGATCGCATAGGCTTCCTCCGACGCGGCCAGCGCGGCGCGCGCGTCGGCCAGCCGCTGGTCCAGGCTGCGGCGGCCGGTGACGGCGTCCGCCACCTCCTGATAGGCGCCCAGCACGGTCTTGTCATAGGTGGCGACGGCCTGGTCATAGACGGCCCGCGCCCCGCGATACCGGCCGCTCAATTCGCCGCCATGGAAGATCGGCAGGCTGACGGCCGGGCCGACCGTGCCGAACAGCGAATTCTTGCTGAACAGCGTGTCGAGAAAGGGGCGAGGGCCCGTCGCGCCCGGATCCGTGAAGGACGTGTTGTAGCCCAGCGACTGCACCCCGACGAGCGCGCTCAGGCGAATGGCGGGGAAGAAATCGGCGCGCGCCACCTTGATCCGCTTGGCCGCCGCCTCCGTGCGCGCGAGGGCGGCGGTGATGTCCGGCCGGCGGGCGACGAGATTGGTGGTGACATCGGCGGGCAGCCCCTGCCCTTCCCAGCGGCCAAGCCTGGGCCGACCGATCGATAGGCCGCGATCGGGGCCGGCGCCGACCAGCGCGGCAATCTGATGCTGGCGCACCGCGATGGACTGGTCGATTGCGGCGAGCTGGGCGCGGGCCGACGCGACGGTCGCATCCGCCTGGCGGACGCTGCCGCGCGTTTCCAGGCCGTTGCGCTGCCGCGCCGTCACCAGTTTCTGGCTGGCGGTGCGGACCGCCAGCGCCCGTTCCTGAATGTCGCGCTGGTCATGAAGCCGGGCGAGGTCGGCATAGGCATTGGCAAGGCCGGTGGTCAGCGCCAGCCGCGCCTGCTGCGCGTCGATGCGCGCGGCATCCGCCTCCGACGTGGCGGCCGCCAGCGCGGCGCGGTTCTTGCCCCAGAGGTCAAGGTCGAAGCCCAGGTCCATCGCCACCCGGCCGGTGCCCAGCCATCCCTGCGGCACGAACTGGCTGGGGAAACCCATATTGTAGCTCTGCTTCGTCGCGGCCGCCGAAGCTTCCAGATCGACCGAGGGCAGCAGCGCGGCGCCGGCCTGCTGCGCGGCGGCGGCGGCCTGGCGGAAACGGGCCGAGGCGACGGCGACATCGGGCGACGCCGCCAGCCCTTCCGCCATCAGCTGGTCCAGCTGCGGGTCGCCATAGGCTTTCCACCAGCCATCGGCAGGCCACAGGCCATTGCCCTGCCCCAGGGTCTGCAAGGATTGGACGCTGGTCGCGGCGATCGGGGTCGGCTTGGAGCCCAGATGGGGGACAGCCGCACAGCCCGCCAGCGACAGGGCAAAGGTCGCGAACATGCTCGCGCGCAAGGAATAGACGAGGCGACTCACGGGCATATCAAACCGTACCAGCTAGTATGACAATCGCCTTGCGCTCGACGCATGGTCTTGTCAATCAAAAAAGTGTACTCTACAGTACGGTAATAATGACCGGACTCGACACTCCAGGCCTCAGCCGGCGGGAAGCCCGCCGACGCGACCGGCGCGACGCGATAATGCAGGTCGCGCTGCGTTCGTTCCTGGAAAAGGGCTATGCCGCGACCACCATGTCGGAAATCGCGGCGACGCTGGGCGGGTCGAAGGGCACCTTATGGAGCTATTTCCCGTCGAAGGACGACCTCTTCGCCGCGGTGCTGCGCCATGCGATGGACGCCTATCATGCCGGGCTGATGCAGATATTGGACGCCCCCGGGGAACTCAAGCCGACGTTGCATCGCTTCGCGACCGACCTCCTGCGGCGCGTCACATCGCCCGAAGCGCTGGCGCTGCACCAGCTGGTCGTGACCGAAGCCGCGCGCTTCCCGAAAATGGGCGCGATCTTCTTCGAAATCGCGCCCAAACATACGCGCGCGCTGCTGGCCGACTACCTGACCGCCGCGATGGCGCGGGGGCAGCTGCGCGACGCGGACGCGCCGCTGGCAGCGCGCACGCTGATCATGCTGACCCTGTCGGGATGCCACCAGAAAGTGATGTGGGGCCTGCTCACCGAGCGTTCCGACGCGCAGATCAGGCAGGATGTCGACTTTGCCGTCGACTGTTTCCTGCGCATCTACGCGCCGGAACGGTGAGCGAAACAAGGTCAAGAGCGCGTTAACCATTTCTTTGCGCCCGGGGTCTATGGTCAAGGCTGCAGGAGATGAACGCCATGCAGTTTTTCAAAGCCCCGCTGGTTCGCCGCGTCGAACGCGAAGAGATGATAGACGCCCCGCGCCCGATGCGGCGCCGCCGCGTCCTGCTGGTCGACGAGGACGCGACCGCCCGTGCGGTGATAGCGCGCCGCCTCTCCCACCTTCATTATGACGTGGCGGTGGCGGAGAATGGCTTCGTCGCGCTCAACCGGGTGCTGTCCCGCTCCTTCGACATCATCCTCATCGACATGGGGCTGACGGCCCTGCCCGGCATCGCGACGATGAAGAAGATCCGCGCCGCCGGCCTCGCTGGCCATGCGAGCTTCGTGATGATCACGGGGCGGCAGGACAGCAGCGCCCAGATCGAGGCGCTGGAAGCCGGGGCGGACGATCATATCGCCAAGCCGTTCGATTTCGACGTGCTGGATGCGCGGCTGCGTCATCTGTGCGCGCGGGCGGAGGAAGTGGACACGCTCACCCGGCATAATGCGGAACTGGACGCACGCATCGCCCGCCGCGCGGTGGAACTGGGCGAAACGCGCGAGGCGATGAAGGAAATGCAGGCGGACCGGGCGCGGCTCGTCTCCTCGATCCAGGCGCTGCACGAGGAAATCGCGCGGCTGAGCGCCGGGCGGGATTGAGGGTCGTGCTGTAGACTTGGATCGCTGTTCCCCGGCGAAGGCCGGGGTCCAGGGGCGAGGCTGGAACTGGGCCCCGGCCTTCGCCAGGGAACAACGCGCGCGACAACCGAGGTGCGTTAGCTTGATCCGTCCGCTTCGAGCGAATGGTGAAGGGCGAGTGCTGCTGAAGCCACCTCCTTCTAATGCCGCAACCAGTGGGTCGCGACGAACCAGCCACTGATCCCGGCCGCCATCGCCACGCAGACGCCGACCACGCCCCAGAAGGCCCAGGGTTCATGGGCATAGGGGATGCCGTCGACATTCATGCCGAGCAGGCCGGTCAGAAAGGTCAGCGGCAGGAACACCAGCGCCACGATCGAGATGATGAGCGCCTGGCGGTTCATCTGTTCGGCGCGCAGGTCGGTCAGCTCTTCATGCGCCAGCGCCGATCGTTCGCGCACCGCCTCCAGCTCTTCCGCCATGCGGGCGCAGCGGTCCGACGCTTCCTGAAGGTGCAGCCGGTCGTCGGGCTCCAGCCAGGCCGCGTCGGCCGCCGACAGCCGCTCCAGCGCCTGGCGCTGCGGCGCGATGAAGCGACGATAGCCGATCGCGGTCGCGCGGATTTCCGAGACCTGGCGGCGGACCTCGGCGGCGCCGGTGCCGGTCAGGCTGCTTTCAATCTCGTCCAGGCTGTCGCCCAGCTCGGCAATCTCCGGGTCGAGCGCCTCGGTGATCTCCTGCGCCAGCGCCGCGATCAGGTCGCCCGG
>DATEJA010000279.1:0-3234 GCA_035278405.1 Sphingobium sp.
AGCGTGTCGCCATGCACGATGATGCGGTCGGGCCGCTCGGCATCGAACGCCTTGCCCAGTTCGACGATCAGCGTCGCGGTCAGGCTGTCGAGCGTCTGGCCCGGCGTCATCACGTCCAGGTCGATGTCCGGACGGATGCCGGCGATCTCCAGCACCTGGTCCAGCAACCCGCGATGCTGGGCGGTGACGATCACCCGCGTGTCGACATGGGCGCGATGACGCAGCGCATGAATCACGGGAAACAGCTTGATCGCTTCGGGACGAGTCCCGAATACCACGGCAACTTTCATTTGAGCCCCTTGGGTCGGCCTTTTGGCCATCCCTGACAGCAAATCGTAACCAACCCCTGAACGGGGTTACCTCCGACGCGCGCTTTCGCAGCCGCGATCACCTGTGCTAGGGCCGCGCCAATCCTCCATTTTTCAGGGCAAGCGGAATTTTATGAAGATCACGATGATCGGTACGGGATATGTGGGCCTGGTATCGGGCGCCTGCTTTGCCGATTTCGGCCATGACGTGGTGTGCGTGGACAAGGATGCGCGCAAGATCGACGCGATCGAATCCGGGCGCATGCCGATCTATGAACCCGGGCTCGACCAGTTGGTCGGCAACAATGCCGCCGCCGGCCGCCTCACCTTCACCACCGACCTGCCGAGCGGCGTCAAGGGCGCGGACGCGATCTTCATCGCCGTCGGCACCCCGTCGCGTCGGGGCGACGGTCATGCGGACCTCAGCTATGTCTACGCAGCCGCGCGCGAGATCGCCGAGGCGCTGGACGGCCCGACGGTCATCGTCACCAAGTCGACCGTGCCCGTGGGCACCGGCGACGAGGTCGAACGCATCGTCAAGGAAGTCCGCCCGGACCTCGACATCCAGGTCGTGTCCAACCCCGAATTCCTGCGCGAAGGCGCCGCGATCGGCGACTTCAAGCGACCCGATCGGGTGGTCGTGGGCACCACCGGCGATGAACGCGCGATCGCGGTGATGGCGCAGGTCTACCGCCCGCTGAACCTCAACCAGGCGCCCGTCATGTTCACCGGCCGACGCACGGCGGAGCTGATCAAATATGCCGCCAACGCCTTCCTGGCGACCAAGATCACCTTCATCAACGAAATGGCCGACCTGTGCGAAGCGGTCGGCGCGGAGGTGCAGGACGTGTCGCGCGGCATCGGCCTCGACAACCGCATCGGCTCCAAATTCCTGCATGCCGGGCCCGGCTATGGCGGCTCCTGCTTCCCCAAGGACACGCTGGCGCTGGTCAAGACCGGCCAGGATTATGACACGCCGATCCGGATCGTCGAAACGGTCGTGCAGGTGAACGACCTGCGCAAGCGTGCGATGGGGCGCAAGATCGTCAAGGCGCTGGGCGGTGAGGCGCGGGGCAAGAAGGTCGCGCTGCTGGGCCTCACCTTCAAGCCCAATACCGACGACATGCGCGACGCCCCCAGCCTTGCGATCGTGCAGGCGCTGGAGGATGCGGGCGCGAAGATCGTCGCCTATGATCCCGAAGGCATGGAGGTCGCCGCCCCGATGATGCCCGGCGTCACCATGGTGAAGGACGCCTATGAGGCGGCGCAGGATGCCGACGCGCTGGTGCTGGTGACCGAATGGGACGCTTTCCGCGCGCTGGACCTCAAGCGCCTGGCCGGCTCGATGAGCGGGCCAGTGCTGGTCGACCTGCGCAACATCTATCCGCGTGCCGAGGCCGAGGCGGCGGGCTTCTCGCTCATCCGCGTGGGTGGCAAGGGCGTGGTCGTCTGATGGCCTCGCTTCCCGAGGGCGGGGCGCATGGCCCTGCCCTTCCCGGCTTGCAGCACTGGCTGGCGGCGGTGGCGCTGCTGCTGGGCGTCACTCTGGTGGTGCCGGTGCTGGCGGGGCTGACCTGACCTGCATCACCCGTTCGGGCTGAGCCTGTCGAAGCCCGCGCGCACCCTTCGACAAGCTCAGGGCGAACGGAGGGATGGACGAAAGTTAGGCCTTCAGCTTCCACCCGCGCTTCAGCAGCGTGTAGCAGAGCAGCGCCAGGCCCACATTCAAGCCCAGCAGCACCACGCTGCCGACCACCACGTCGCCATCCGCCGCCGCCACGAAGCCATAGCGAAAGCCCGAGATCGCATAGAAGAACGGGTTGGCATGGCTGATCGCGCGGAACAGGGGCGACAGGCGGTCGATCGAATAGAAGGTGCCCGACAGCAGCGTCATCGGCCCGATCACGAAATTGGTAATGGCGGCGGCATGGTCGAATTTTTCCGCCCAGATCGACGTCAGCACGCCGATGAAGGCGGTGAGCGACGCGCCCATCAGGCCGAACCACAGGATCGCCCAGGGATGCGCGGGGGTCACATGGACGCCCGGCCACAGTGCCATCGCCAGCCAAAGCGCACCACCCACCGCGAAGGCGCGCGTCACGGCGGCACCGACCAGCGCCAGCAGCAATTCGCTGTTGGACAGCGGCGGCATCAGATAATCGATCAGCGTCCCCTGCATCTTGCCCGCCAGCAGCGAGAAGCTGCTGTTGGCGAAGGCATTGTTCATCATTCCCATGATCATGAGTCCCGGCGCGATGAAGTCGGCGAAGGGCACGCCCAGCACCTGCCGCCCCGCGCCGCCGCTGCCCCGCCCGCCGAGCGCGATGGTGAAGATCACCAGGAACATGAGGGTCGTGACGGCGGGCGCCCATATGGTCTGGAGCTGCACCTTCATGAAGCGCCGCACTTCCTTGCGGTAGAGCGCGCGCGTGCCGGCCCAGTTGACGTTGCGGATGACAAGCTCGCCCGGCTCGTGGAACGGCGCCTGGCGAGGGGCGGTGGCTGCAAATTGGGACTGGTCGTTCATGATGGGATCGACTATCGGCTGGTCTGATGTGCCGCAAGGGCGTTGTGCATGGGAAATTGAACCCGTGTGGGCGCTCCCCATATAGGGCGGCGTTATGAGATTGTGAGGAGTCATTCATTGTCCTGGACCGACGAGCGTATCGACCAGCTCAAGGCAATGTGGGAAAAAGGCCTGACGGCCAGCCAGATCGCGGATGAACTGGGCGGCGTCAGCCGCAATGCGGTGATCGGCAAGGCCCATCGCCTGGGCCTTCAGTCACGCCCTTCCCCGGTTAAGGCCAACGAGCTGCCCAAGAAGGTGGTGCCCGTGCGCAAGCCTGCCGCGGCGCCGGAAGCCGAAACGCCCCGCCCCGCCCCACCGGCACAGCATAGCGCGCCGGCGCCGATCCGTACGGCCCCG
>DATEJA010000280.1:0-10383 GCA_035278405.1 Sphingobium sp.
TGCCGCTCGGCCTGTTCGACGACATCATGAGCGGTCAGCCGATCGGATCGGCCATGTTCCTGTGGACGGTGACGCTGATCGGCGTCGACGCGATCGAGCATCGCATGGTGTGGCGAAGCTATCGGCAGGACTGGCTAATCGCGTCGGCAGCCATTATCTTCTGCGTCGCCGGTGGGGTGTTCTTCGCGCGGATCACCGGCGGAGGTGACATCAAGCTGCAACTGGTCCTGCCGCAAATGCTCTGGACGATCCTACTCTTTCCCTTCGTGGTGCGGCAATGCGCCCGGATCGATCGCTGGCGCGTGATGGCATGAAGCTGCCGAAGCTCAAGCGCAAGACCGTCAACGAAGCTGCCCTGTCCTTCACCTTCACGCGCAGGGCGATGGTGGTCGGCGGCCTGCAGGCCGGCGTCGGCGCGCTGTTGATCAGCCGGATGGCCTGGATCAGCGTTGCCGAGAATGAGAAATATAATCTCCTGTCGGAGAGCAATCGCGTCAACCTCACGCTGATCCCACCGCGTCGCGGCTGGATACTCGACCGCAATGGCAAGGCGCTTGCCAACAATCGCACGGACTTCCGCGTCGACCTGATCCCCGAACGCGTGACCGATCCGGAGGGGACGATCGGCAAGCTCACCCGCCTCCTCGCGCTGGCGCCCGAGGAGGTGGAACGGATCAAGACGGAACTCGACAAGTCAGCGGGGTTCCGCCCTGTCCAAGTGGCGGAGAAGCTGACCTACGACCAGTTCGCGGCGGTCAGCGTGCGCCTGCCCGACCTGCCGGGCGTCGCGCCCAGCCAGGGATTTTCACGCTATTATCCGGCAGGAGCCACGGTCGGTCATCTGCTGGGTTACGTAGGGGCTGCATCGGCCAAGGATTATGAGGAACGCAAGGACCCGCTGCTGATCACCCCGGGGTTCAAGGTCGGCAAGGACGGGCTGGAAAAGACCTTCGACCGCGAACTGACGGGCAAGCCGGGCGCCAAGCGGGTCGAGGTGACCGCGCGCGGCAAGATCGTGCAGGAACTCACCACCCGGCCCGACACGCCAGGGCAGGCGATCAAGCTGACCATCGACGCGGGTCTGCAGGAATATGCCGGGCGGCGGCTCGCGACGCAGAGCGGGTCGGTGGTGGTGATCGACTGTCATAATGGCGACGTGCTTGCCATGGCATCCATGCCCAGTTTCGATCCCAACAGCTTTTCCGACGGCATCAGTCATATGGAATGGGAAATGCTGTCGAAGGACGACCATATCCCGCTACGCAACAAGACGCTGCAGGGGCTCTATCCCCCGGGATCGACGGTCAAGCCGATGGTGGCGCTTGCCCTGCTGGAGGCGGGGGTCAGCCCGACCGACACCATCAACTGTTCGGGCGCGATCCGCGTCGGCAATACGATGTTCCATTGCTGGCGACGTCACGGCCATGGCGCCGTAAACATGCACAACGGCATCAAATATAGCTGCGACATCTATTTCTATCAGATGGCGCAGCGCATCGGCATGGATCGTATCGCCAGCATGGCGCGGCGCCTGGGCATGGGCCAGAAATTCACCCTGCCCTTCCCCAGCCAGAGTTATGGCACGGTTCCCGATCCCGAATGGAAACTCAAGAAATATAATCAGAAATGGCAGGTCTACGACACGGTCAACGCGACGATCGGTCAAGGCTATATGCTGATCAATCCGCTGCAGATGGCGATCATGGCGGCTCGGCTGGCAACCGGCAAGCAGCTGATGCCGAACTTCCTTCATGATACGAACCGTCCCGCGCCCCAATCCGTCGGCGTGCCTGAAGAACATCTGGTGACCATTCGCCAGGCGATGGGCGCGGTGGTAAATGGCGGCGGCACGGGCGGCGCGGCGAGGATGGACGTTCCAGGCGTGATGATGGCGGGCAAGACCGGCACCGCGCAGGTGCGCCGTATCACGACATCCGAACGCGCGGGCGGCGTGCGCGGCAATGCCTCCCTGCCCTTCAAGCTGCGCGACCATGCGCTGTTCCAAGGCTTCGCGCCGTTTGACAATCCGCGCTACGCCATCGCCTGTATCCTGGAACATGGCGGCCACATCAACCGCATCGAAGATACGCCGATGATCGCGGCGGACACCATGACCTTCCTGTTCGACCAGGCCAAGGCCGTGGAGAAGCTTGAGACGCTGGAACAGCAATGGGGCGGCCCGCCGGCGGAGCGGATGGCCCGGCAGATGGCTGCCTTCCGCCTCGCCAAGGCGGTCGAGAAGGGCGAGGCGACACCGCAGGCAGCTGCCGCCGCAGCCAAGGCCGCCAACGCTACCGCGACGAATGGCACCGCCCCCGCCGCTGCGCCCTCGCCTCCTGACGACGATGCGGCCGCGCGATGAGCATCGTCCCTGAACCCCTTGCCGAATTCCCTTGGCGCGTCCTCGGCATCCTGCTGGCGATCGCCGCCTTCGGCACGCTGGTCCTCTACAGCGCCGCTGCGGGCAGCATCACGCCATGGGCGGTCAATCAGGGCGGCCGCTTCGTCGTCTTTTCGGGGATGGCGCTGGCGCTGAGCCGCGTTCGGCTGGACCTTTTCGCACGCTTGGCCTTTCCCGCCTATGGCGCGATCCTGGTCTCTCTCGTCCTGGTCGAATTGATCGGCGGCGTTGCGGGCGGCAGCCAGCGGTGGATCAATCTCGGCTTCATGCAGTTGCAGCCGTCCGAGTTCATGAAGCCGGTCATCGTCCTTGCGGTCGCGCGATTCTACGCGCTGCTTCCGGTGGGCGAAATTAGGCGTTGGAACGCCATCTGGCCGGCGCTGGTCCTGATCGGCGTACCGTTCTGCCTTGTGCTGGTCCAGCCTGATCTGGGCACCGCGATGATGATCGCGGCCGGCGGCGTGACCGTCATGTTCCTGGCAGGCCTTCCCCTGCGGCTGTTCGTCGGATCGGGGCTCGCCTTTGCGGCGATCGTGCCGATCGCTTTCAGCTTCCTCCATGACTATCAGCAGAAGCGCGTGCTGATCTTCATGGACCCGGAAAGCGACCCACTGGGCGCGGGCTATCATATCAGCCAGTCGAAGATCGCTATCGGTTCGGGCGGCATATGGGGCAAGGGCTTCCTCAAGGGCACGCAGAGCCATCTCCAATATCTGCCCGAAGGCCATACCGACTTCGTCTTCGCGACCATGGCGGAGGAATGGGGCCTTGCCGGCGGCATCTTCCTGATCGGCGCGTTCCTCCTGCTGTTCCGCTGGGGCATCGGCGTGTCGCTGAAAGCGCAGGACAAATATGCAAGGCTGGTGGCGGCGGGCCTTACCACCACCATCTTCTTCTACGTCGCGATCAACCTGATGATGGTGATGGGGCTGGCTCCCGTGGTCGGCATCCCCCTGCCCTTCATGTCCTATGGCGGCTCGTCGATGCTGACCGTCATGCTGTGCGTCGGCATCATCATGGGGATCGAGCGTTCGACGCGCCGGCATGGGCAGCGTCGCGGAAATTGGCGATGATTTTCAGCCTATTTGGAAAAAATTCGGCCCGGGGGCGATTTCCTGTTTGCAAAGCTGGAGGATGATGCTAACCGCCCGGCCACGCCACGGCGAGACCCCAAGCGGGTCAGATCGGAAGCGAGTGTGGACGCATAGCTCAGTTGGTAGAGCAGCTGACTCTTAATCAGCGGGTCCTAGGTTCGAGCCCTAGTGCGTCCACCATTTCCCCACCCTACGGGCAAATTGCGCAGCAACGCCATCGGCGTTGAAGGCCGCAACGATCGCGCCATTGACCCGCATGAAACGACAAGCATGTGGAGGTAGGGGCCGCAACTACGTCGACCCCAAGGCTGGGCCTTCCGCTTCGATCAGGAGCCCGTCAGCACGCCCTGATAGGCCATGTCCTCAAGCGCCCTGCCCGCACCCATCGCGACGCAGATCAGCGGCTTATCGGCGACCTTCACGGGAAGGCCGGTCTCTTCCATCAACGCTTCATCCAGGCGGTTGAGCAGGGCGCCGCCGCCGGTCAGCGTGATGCCTTCCTCTATGATGTCTGCGGACAATTCCGGCGCGGTCTGTTCCAGCGCGGTCATGACCGCCATCTTGATCTGGCCGACGGGCTCGGAAAGGGCTTCGGCGATCTCCCTTTCGCTGATCGTCATTTCGGCCGGGCGACCGTTCACCAGGTCACGGCCCTTGACGACCATTCGCCGACCGTCACCCTCCGGCGCTACGGCCGATCCGATCTCGCACTTCACCCGCTCGGAAGTTGCTTCGCCGATCATCAGATTGTGGGTGCGACGGATATGGGATGAGATCGCGTCGTCCAGCCGGTCGCCGCCCACGCGCGCGCTGTTGCTGTAGGCGATGCCCCTGAGGGACAGGACGGCGACTTCAGTGGTACCGCCGCCAATGTCGACGACCATCGCGCCACGCGGCTCGGTGACCGGCAGTTCCGCCCCGATCGCGGCCGCCATCGGCTCCTCGATGAGCTGGACATGCGCCGCGCCGGCATTGGCGGCGGCATCGCGCAGAGCACGCCGTTCGACCATCGTCGAGCCGGATGGCACGCAGATCACCACTTCATGGCGGCGCCCGAAGCGGCTGCTGCCGTTCAGGGCCTTGTCGATGAAATGCTTGATCATCTGCTCGGCGACGTCGATGTCGGCGATGACGCCGTCGCGCAACGGCCTGATCGCCTGGATGCCGGACGGAGTCTTGCCCATCATCAGCTTGGCTTCATTGCCCACCACCTTCACGCGGCGGATGCCCTGTCGGGTCTCGATCGCGATGACGGACGGCTCGTTCAGGACGATGCCGCGATCGCGGACATGGATGACCGTATTCACGGTCCCCAGATCGATGGCCATGTCGCAAGCGGAGGATGAGAGGAACCGGGGCAATTTCATGAATAAGGTGGCGATCTTTTTTGAGCTGACGGGAATCCGGCTCCAGTGAAGACGCGCCCGCGAGAGCAGAAGAGGGCTGCGACGACCCGTCCGGTTCTTGGGGTCAAATGAGGTGGCGGCAATCAGGACCCGCAACAGAAAAGCCCCGCTTCCAGGAAGGAGAGCGGGGCAGTCTGGGTCGCAATGCGGGCAAATGCCTGCGCTGCACAATAGGTCATGCCAAGCCAATGTTTACAAGAGCGTAAAGTCTTGATCCAGATAAAGCATCCCAAATTGAAACGAATATGAACGCTTTTCCAACAGGATGTTCAGAAGGGCCCAATTGCGAAGCAAACATATGTTAGGTAAAATATCGCCCCCGGAGCGCATCTCGATCAACCGCCCGGCCTCGGCGCCCAGCCGTGGATGCGAAATCCGGCGTAGCTTGGCCAAGCGGCGAGCGAGGGGAGCAGCGCGGCTTCCGTTTCTCGGGCGGTCGACGGAGAGTCGTGGAAGCTGATCCGTGCGGGAGCGGTGGCAATTTCCTCCACCAGTTCGAACACGGCTTCGTCCGCCTGCGCCATGTGAGGCGAACCCAGGATTTCGACCGCAGCGTCGCTGGTGCGCAACGTGCCATGTGCCGCGCGTCGATAGGTGCGGGTGACTTCGGATGCGACCGGCCCCGCCTCTATGGCGACTCGGATCGCGACGTCGTCGACTGCCAGCCATGGCTCGACCGCATCCAATATGAGCTGTGGGTCGGTGCGATAGGCCATGACCACGACCTCGGCGATCGAGCCATGCGCATCCTGGAGCGCGCTTTCCCCGCCCGGGGACATGCGCATCCACCAGGGCAAATCGACCGCGACTGGGCGTCCCCAGGCCGCCGACAATGCCTGGACGGCCTTCGCCCATCCGCGCCATCCCTTTGCCGGGTCGGCGGCGAAAGCGCTGGTGCCGTAAGGTTCGATGTCCAGTTCCAACACCGGCTGCACGCCGGGTGGCAAAAGCTGTTCGCACCAGCGGCGCAAGCGAATGATGCGGGGTATGGTGCGCGCCAGCCCCTCCTCGCCGGCCATGGCGGGGTCGCCGTCAAGCAGACGAAGCATGACGCCCTTCTCCGCGAGCGCCTGGGCGAGCCGTGCGAGCGGTGGGCCGGGGACCTGGGGGACCTGCACGGCAAGTTCCGTCCACCCGGCGTCGGCAGCGGCCCTGGCGAAACGAGGCGGATCGTCGCTCCAGTCCCCCTCCTGCCAGACCCAAGTGCCGCGCGAGACGATGGGTGGGGCAGCATCAGCCGGCCGGACCGCAAGGCCATCGATCCGGGCGGAAGCGCCGGCATCCGGGCAGGTCAGAACCAGCACTCGATCCTCCCGCCGAGCGGACAGGGGAAATATGACCGAGCTGCCGGTCCAGAGCGCGGCTGGTGGGACGGGGGCGTCCTGACCTTCCGCGACGATCGCGATTCCGATCGGGGCATTGCTGCTACCGACAAGAGCCCAATTGCCCTTATAGCCTGCGGGCAGGCGATGCTCCGGCCATTGCAGGGTCAGACCGGCCGGCGCACGGCCCGGCCTGCACAGGATCGTGAGGGCATCGCCCGGCCTGCCGATTTCCACCCTTTCCTCGACGCCAAAGGGGCGCACTTGCGCAAGATGGAGAAGATCAGGGCCGAGCGGCAGCAGAGGCTGCGCCGATGGACCGGCGGCGCGATGCACCTGCACCGCGTTGGGGCGGAACAGGCCCTTGTCCATCACTCCATGGACATCCAGCAATTCCGCGTTGCGCCACCCGCTCACCGACGTCGCTTTCCAGACGATATCGTTCTGCGCGCAGGCCGACCGGCAACCCAGACATGCGATGAACGCCAGCAGGAGCAGCGACAAGCCATGGCTCACCCCCGAGAAAATCCGACCCGTCCTGCCGCTGCCCAGCGCGTGTCCTTGCGAAAGAAGCGCCACATCCCGTAGATTCGAAACAGCAGATTGGCCTGACGATAACCCAGATTTTCGACGATGGCCGCGATGCCGATGAGGAACAGGTCGCGCGCGCTGGGCGTCCGCCGTAGCTGCGCCTCCTCCAGCGCCAGCGTTCCCAGGCTGATCGCGACGCCGAACAACACCGTCAGCGAAAAGAAAGCAAGGACGATCGTGCCGGATTCAATCCCCAGCAGATAAAGCAGGGGGATAAGCAGATAGCCGAACAGTTCGCAGGGCGGCCCCAGCACATCTTCTATCACGATGAGCGGCAAGGCGACGAGGCCGATGCGGCCATAGCGCGGATTGAACAGCATGCGGCGATGTTCGACCACCGTTTCCAGGGCCCCCTGTTCCCACCGCGCGCGCTGGTTGCGAAGGCCGCGCCAATTTTCCGGAGCATCGGTCCAGCAGACGACTTCGGGCACGAAGGAAATGCGATAGGGCCGCTTCTGCTCCCGCATGCGGCGGTGAATACGGGTGATGACTTCCAAATCTTCGCCGACAGTATCGTGCCGATAGCCGCCGATTTCCACCAGCGGCGCGCGGCGAAACATGCCGAACGCGCCGGAGATCAACATCAGCATGTCGAGCCGGGCGTTGGCGATCCGCGCGGTCAGGAAGGCGCGCAGATATTCCAATATCTGGTAGCGCGGCAGCCAGCGGCGCGGCAGCCGGATCTGGCGGACATGCCCGCCATCGACGATCGAGCCGTTGGCGATGCGGATTGCGCCGCCAACCGCCATCAGCGATCCGTCGTCGGTCATGAAAGGCTCCGCCGCGCGGAGCAGGCCATCGGGCTCGATGATCGAATCCGCATCGATGACGCAGACCAGCGGCGCGGCGGCAAACCCCAGGCCCGCATTGACCGCATCCGCCTTCCGCCCATTCTCCTTGTCGATCAAGATGAGATTGGGATAGCGGGCCGAACCATAGACGCCCAATATGCGCGTCTTCTGAAGCGTCGCCAGCTGTTCGCGCTCAATCGGCCGAAGGTCGAACTCCTCTATCAGGACGGACAAGGTCGCGTCCTTCGAGCCGTCATTCACCAGGATGACTTCATGATCCGGATATTCGAGCGCCAGCAGCGCGCGAACGCTGTCGGCGATCGAAAGCTCTTCATTGAAGCAGGGCGCGATGACGGACACGGGCAGCGCCAGATCGGCATAGCGCGACCAGAGGTCATAGGATCGGCGCGCCGGCTTGATACGGGTCGCGAAGACGCGCGCCGCGAGGAGCAGCTGGATCGTCGAGACGAGGTTGCGAACCGTGACGACCAGGAAGCAGAGGATGCTGATCGCGACGAGGGTGCCGATGCCGACGAGCCGAAGCGCCGAAAGGATGGGAGCATCCATCATCCGACCGCCTGCATGATCTGTTCAGCCTGTTGCGCGCGCAGGCGAACCCAGGGAGAAGGATCGCCACGCAGCGCATGAATGACGGGCAGCCCCTGGCGAAGCTGCATCATCTGGCAGGCGCGGATCGCGCGGGCCCGGACGGGAGGCTCCGGATCGTCCAGCAGCGGCAATATCCATCCCGCGCTGCCCGGATGCCCCAGCCGAATGGCGGAATCGAGCGCAGCGAGCCGAACCGGCGCATGCATATCCGTCGCGGCGTCCGCCAGGAGGGGCAAGGCGGAAAAATCCTCGGTCCAGCCGAGCGCGTCGATCACCAGGGCCCGAACGGCCGGCGGGAGATCGGCCGATTGCGCGAGTGCGAACAGCTCGATCGGGTGACTGGTCGCCAGCAGCCGGAACAAGGTGCGGTGCAAGGGCGTGATCCGGGCGTCCCACAGGCATAGATATTCGATCAGCTCTTCCGGGTCCGGCAGGGCATCCAGTCTCGCGAGCAGCGCGGCTGCCTCCAGCCGCGTGTCGAGGCTGGGATCTTCCCGCAGCACCAGGCCGAGCATCTCCACCGCATGGGGGCCGCCGATGCTGCCTAGCAAGCGCAAGGCATCGATCTGCTGACGCGGGTTCGATCGGCGGGCCCGGCGCAGGGCGTCATCAAGCAGACCTTCATCCTGGGCGAGCAGCACCAGCCTGTCCCGATCCTCACCGCGCAGCAACTGGACCAGATGACTGATCGCCGCGAGCCTTTCGGCCGGACGCGCCTGGCGAAAGACCGGGCCGGCCCCGCCCCCTTCCCCGCCGCTCATCAGTTCGCGGGTCAGACTGCGAATCATCTCCGCCGATGCAAGGCTCGCCCGCTCCTGCCGATCACGCCGCATCACCAGGAAGAGCAGCAGCGCCGCCATGGCCAAGGCGCCATAGAAGGATATGAAGATGACGAGCCGCGCCACATGTTCTGCTACGGGGACGCCAGGCATGGTCAGAACCTAACCTGCAGGCCGAGCGACGCGCCTTTGCGCCGGTAGCTGGTGCTTCGCCGGTCATAGTCCAGGCCGGCGCGCAGCAGGACATGGGACGAGATCGGCACGGTGCCGCCTGCGAACAGGGAATGCATCTGCCGCGTGACGCCGGCTTCGGTGTCCGGATAGGTTGCCGCGCCCGCATAGAGAGTGGCTCCGCCGGCCAGGCTTTGGTCGATCCTGCCCGATATGCCGGTGCGATGCGTGCCCACCTCGTCCCACAGGTTGATCATGCGGACCGTCGCGTCGAGGCCCATCCGTCGCGCGCTGAGGCGCAAGCCCGGTTGGAAGACGGTGACGGAGGCGTCGCGATATTCCGCATGGCGCAGATCTGCGATCAGCGTTGCGAAGGGAGCAATATCCGCCTCCACCCCGCCGCTGACGCCCCATCTTTCGCGAAAGTCGGCGTGCGGCGTGGCCGCAAAAGCGACGAAGGCCCGGACGCGCGAACTCACCCGCTGATCGAGGCGCGCTTCCACGCGGGTATCGATCGCCGTCTGGCGATCCTCCCGGTCCGCTTCCAACGACAAGGTCGTGCCGGGGGCGAGGCCGCCAAAGGCCGCGAAGGATGTCGTCGACCAGGTCCGGCCCGACCGGCCGGGGAAGGATACGTGGGAAAGGCTTTGCGCCAAGGCAACACCGAACGCGGCAGGCTTCTCCACCTCCTCTTTCGCGGGTGCCTGCAATTGCCGGCGGATCGCGGCGGCGTCGGCATCGTTCGGGGAACGTTGTTCGATCGCGGCTATTTCGTCCGCCGCCGCCTGGCGATTGCCCGACCAGAGATAGGCGCGCGCGAGGGCGAGGCGGATGTCCATATCTGCAGGCGCCCTGGCGCTGGCGCGCTGCAATGTCGTGATCGCTTCGGGATAGCGGCGGTCGAACGCATAGGCGCTGCCGAGCAGGCGAAGGATTTCGGCGTCGTCGGGAAAGTCGCGGCCGGCCTGTTCGAGCAGGCGGATTGCCGCGCGCGGATCTTGCCTGGCCAGCGCCGCGCGAGCCTGCTCCACCTGCTGAGCGCGGGGGGTGGGTTGCTCCGCTGCAGGTGCGGCGGCGGCGAGCGCGACAGCGCAGAAGGCCAGGATCATTGAACCCGCCCGAGAGTCTTCAGAATGGCGTTGACCCGGACGACCAGTTCATCGGGGATGAAGGGCTTTGTCAGATAATCGCGCGCGCCGGCGGTGAGTGCCGCGAGCAC
>DATEJA010000281.1:0-8152 GCA_035278405.1 Sphingobium sp.
GATGGGCGCCAGCCCGCGCGTGAAAAATCTGTGGGTAACGCCGCAGGTAGCGCGGCGCGATCCGCCGAACCAGAAGGGAGCGTTCAGCCCCGCTTGGCGTTCAAGGCTTCCCCGTTTTCCTCAGCATTGAGCGCAGTTAAACAATCCCCAACCACTTTCCATCATGGATGGCATCATGCGTTTGTCCACCATCACCAACTGGGCCTATGGCGGCACCCTTCTGCTGACGCTGGCGTCGGGCACGACCATGCTCATGGCCTCCAGCGCTGAGCAGGCGGAGCGACAGGCGGTCGAGCAACGGGCAACCTTCGATCAGGCGACCGAGGCGGTGGCGCAGGACGCCTATCGCCAGACCGAACAGGCCCGCGCCTTTGCCATCACCGCCGATCCGACCCATGTCATCGCCTATCGGCGCGAGAAGGCGGCCTTGCGATCGGTGGAAGACCGCGTCGCCCATCTCAAGGATCTGGGCGCGAGTCATGGCGAACTGGAAGCGCTGCGGCAGGCGCTGACCTGGGCCGACGCGCTGACCGACGAGCAGGAAGCGGCGATCCACGCCACACAATCGGGCGACAGCGCGACTGCCCGGACCATCCTGTTCGGCGATGAATATGGACGTGAACTGGACCGCATCGCGGCCCAGGTCGGCAAGTTTCAATATATGCTGGACCAGCGCGCCGAAGCCGCCGTCCTCCGCGCGACGGCGCGAGCGCGCGAATGGCGCAGCATGTCCGAAATCATGCTGGGCATGACCGCGCTCCTGTTCCTGTGCGTGCTCTATTTCATCCTGAAACAAAGGATCTTGCGGCCGGTCGTGCGCCTGAGCGACGTCGTCACGCGCTTGGCGGCGCAGGATTTCGCGGCCATCCCACCCAATTTCCGCCAGGTCGACGAGATTGGCGACATGGCCCAGGCAATCCGCATCTTTCGCGAGAACGGGCTGGAGCGCCAGCGGCTGGAGCAGGAGCGTGACGCCGACCGGCTGATGCGCGATCTGCTGTCGCGCATGACGCAGCGGCTGCAGGGATGCGACAGCACGAGCGATCTTGTCGAGGTAGTAAGGCGCTTTGCACCCGAGATCGCGCCGAATTTCCCCGGTCGGCTCTACATGCTCGACACGCGCCGCAACGCCACGCGCCAGGCCTGCGATTGGTCGTCACCGATCGAATCGGCGATCGAATTTCCGCCTTCGGCCTGCTGGGCCTTGCGTCGCGGACAGACGCACCGGCCCGCAGGCGCGATGGTCGACATTCCGTGCGAACATCTGGATGACAAGATCCATGTTTCGACCATCTGCATGCCGCTCACGGCGCAGGGCGAAAGCATCGGCCTGCTCTATTTCGAAGAGCCGCAGGGCATGGCGCCCGAGGCGATCGCCCGCATCGAGATCTATCTGGAAATGCTCGCCGAGAATATCGGTCTTGCGCTCGCCAATCTGCGCCTGCGCGACGCGCTGCGCGAAATGGCGATGGCCGACGCGCTGACGGGCCTTGCCAACCGCCGCCGCTTCGACGCCGCGATCGAGGAAGAAACCGCCTTGTGCGAGCGCGACAAGACGCCGCTCGCCTGCCTCATGATCGACATCGACCATTTCAAGCGGTTCAACGACGACCATGGGCATGACGCGGGCGATGCCGTGTTGCGCGCTGTCGGATCGGTTCTCAAGGACTCCTTGCGGGAGGATGGCTATGCCTTTCGCCTCGGCGGGGAGGAGTTCGTGCTGCTGATGCCGGGCTTCGCGCTGGACCAGGCGACCGCCCGCGCACGGCAGGTCCAGGACCGCATCCGTCAGCTGCGGGTCGAACATCGTCACCATGAGCTGGGGCCGATCACCGCCTCTTTCGGACTTGCCGCTTATCCCGATCATGGCAGGGCCGAAACCCTGGTGCAGACGGCGGACGCAGCGCTCCTGCGGGCCAAGGCTCAGGGGCGCGACCAGATCGTGGTCGCCACCGCTCGCGACGACTCGTCAGCCGTGGCCTGACCCTTCCTCCAGCAAGCCTTCGTGAAGCCGGACGACGCGGTCCATCTTGTCCGCCAGCCGTTCATTATGGGTAGCGACGAGCGCGGCCGATCCTTCTTCCCGCACCAGGCGAAGGAACTCGGCCAGCACGACATCGGCGGTGCGTTCGTCCAGATTGCCGGTGGGCTCGTCCGCCAGAATGAGCGCCGGCCGGTTGGCAAGTGCCCTGGCGACGGCGACGCGCTGCTGCTCGCCACCCGACAGCTGGCTAGGCCGATGGTCCAGACGATGGCCAAGGCCCAGCGAGCCCAGAAGCGATTCCGCCCGCGCGCGCGCGGTCCCCATGTCCCGGTCGCGGATGACCTGCGGCAGGATGACATTTTCCGCCGCGTTGAAATCGGGCAGCAGATGATGGAACTGGTAAACGAAACCCAGCGCGTCTCGGCGCAGCCGGGTGCGGCCGTCATTGTCGAGCCGCGCGGCCTCTTCGCCATCGATCATGATCGATCCGTCAAAGCCGCCTTCCAGCAAGCCCACCGCCTGCAGCAGCGTGGACTTGCCCGAACCCGATGGCCCCAGCAGCGCCACAATCTCTCCCCGACCCACAGACAGGTTGACGCCGCGCAGCACGTCGATAGTGACGCCGCCCTGGGTGAAGCTTCGCTTGAGGCCGCTGACCTTCAAAATATCATTCATAGCGCAGCACCTGCACGGGATCGGTATTGGCGGCCTTGAACGCCGGATAGAGCGTCGCCAGGAAGCTGAAGATCAGCGCCATCAGGCAGATGATCGTGATCTCGACCGGGTCGGGCTTGGCCGGCAGTTCGGTCAGGAACCGGATCGACGGGTCCCACAGATTCTGCCCCGTCAGGAACTGAATCGCGTTCACCACGCTCTGGCGGAAGAAGAGGAAGGTGAAGCCCAGCACCATCCCCGCCGCCATGCCGAGCGATCCGATGGTGACGCCCACTGTCATGAAGATCTTGACCAGCCCTCCCCGGCTCGCCCCCATGGTCCGCAGGATCGCGATGTCGCGCGTCTTGGCGCGGACCAGCATGATCAGCGAGGAGAGGATGTTGAACACCGCGACCAGCACGATGATCGACAGCACCACGAACATCGCCACCCGCTCGACCGCCAGCGCCTCGAACAGCGATGCGTTCATCTGCCGCCAGTCGGTGACGACGGCGCGACCCGCCACCTTGCCTGCCAAGGGTTGCAAGATCGCGCCCACCTGGTCGGCGTCGACCGTCTGCACCTCAATCATGCCGACGACGTCGCCCAGCAGCAGCAGCGTTTGCGCGTCCTCCATCGGCATGACGACGAAGGCCTTGTCATAATCATAGACCCCGACTTCGAAAATCGCCGCGACCTGATAGGCGACCTGGCGCGGGACGGTGCCGAACGGGGTCGATCGGCCCGCGGGGTTGATGATGGTGATGCTGTCGCCCAGCTGCACGCCCAGATTTTCCGCGAGGCGCGACCCGATCGCGACCTTCCCCGCATTGGGGCTGAGATCCTTGAGGCTGCCCGCCACCACCTTGGCTTTCAGCGTCGCATTATTGCGTATGTCATTCACGGTCATGCCGCGCACCAGCACCGCTTCCACCCGGCCCTGGAAGCTGCCGAGCAGCGGCTGTTCGATGAGCGGCGTCGCGCTGGTCACGCCCGGCGTGGCCTTGGCTTCCTTCAGTACCGCCTTCCAGTCGGGCAGGCGCCCGCCGTAGCCCTGCACCACGGCATGACCGTTCAGTCCGACGATCTTGTCGAACAGCTCCGCCCGGAAGCCATTCATCACGCTCATCACGATGATGAGCGCGGCGACACCCAGCATGACCGCGACCAGGCTGATGCCCGCGACCAGGAAGATGAAGCCCTCTCCCTTGCCGGGCAGCAGATAGCGCTTCGCAATCATGCGTTCGTAGCGATTGAGGATCATGGCGGCGCGAACGGCCTTTCAACGAAGGAAATGCCCTGCTCGTCTAGCAGGCTGTCCGTCAACGGCAAGGCCCGCCGATTGTTGCAACGCAGCCACAGGGGCGGACGGAAAATCATCCGTCCCGGAAATAGCCCGTGACAGCAGGCTGCGCGCGCCATAGCAAAGTCAGCGAAGCACAGGTTAATGGCCGTGGTTCAGGGATACTGCATCCCGCTTTCGAGCTTAGGGGGCTAAGAAGCGGTCGAGGCAGGCCAAGGGGGAGACGAGAAATCGTCCATTAGTGCCCGGATCGTGCCATCACGGTCCGGGCACTTTTGCTTTGCGCGACATCGTTTCGCTGGGCCTTGAAACCCGATTTCGTCGAACCATATCAAAACCGCTCGGCCGCCTCATGGGGCCGGGCATCGTATCGTCGGACGCCGATTTTCGGGTCCGGCATGTTCATTTTGCTCTGATGGAGATGATGACAATGCGTGGTTTTGACCTCACCCCCTATCGCCGCTCCACCGTCGGTTTCGATCGGCTTTTCGACCTGATCGAAAACAACAACCGCCTGCAGCAAGGCGACAATTACCCGCCCTTCAACATCGAACGCCTGTCGGATGATCGCTATCGCGTGACCTTGGCCGTGGCGGGGTTCCGCCCGGACGAAATCGACATCACGGCGCAGCAGAACCTGCTCCAGGTGATCGGCCGCAAGGATGATTCCTCGGCCGGGGACCGTTCGAAGTTCCTGCATGTGGGTATCGCCAACCGCAGCTTTGAGCGGCGTTTCGAACTGGCCGACTTCGTGCGCGTGGAAAAGGCCGATCTTGCGGACGGCCTGCTGACGATCGAGCTGGTCCGGGAAATCCCTGAAGCGATGAAGCCCAAGAAGATCGCGATCAACGGCGGTCAGCTTGTCGACATCACCAAGGATCGCGACGCCGCCTGAGCGGCCTTCCCGAAGGGTTGATGTGGGGCGCGGCCTTTACAAGGGGGCCGCGCCCCTTTTGCTGGTCAGATTTCGACCTGGCTGCCCAGTTCGACGACGCGATTGGTCGGCAGCCGGAAGAATTCCATTGCGCTTTCCGCGTTGCGCAGCATCCAGGCGAAGATCTTCTCGCGCCACAGCGGCATGCCCGGCTTGGCGGAGGGGAGCAGGGTCTGCCGGGCAAGGAAGAAGCTGGTGTCCATCATCCGGAAGGCCTGCCCGCAGCCGGTGATATTCTTGAGCGCGGCCGGCACGTCGGGCTCCTGCATGAAGCCATATTGCAGCACCAGGCGGAAGAAGCCGCGGCCCAGATCCTCCAGCTTGCAGCGGCCGTCATCCTCGACCACCGGCACGTCCTTGATCTTGACGGTGAGCAGGATCACCCGCTCATGCAGCACCTTGTTGTGCTTGAGATTGTGCAGCAGCGCGTGGGGCACGCCGTCCGAGGTCGAGGTCATGAAGACGGCCGTGCCGGGCACCCGAACCGCGCTGTTCGCGGCGGACGCGACGAAGACCGGAATGGGCATGGCGGCTTCGCGCAGCCGGTCCTGCACGAGCCGGCGGCCGCGCGACCAGGTGGTCAGCAGGGTGAAGACGACAAAGCCGATCAGCAGCGGGAACCAGCCGCCATCGGGCACCTTGGTGAAATTCGCCGCCAGATAAGCGCCGTCGACCAGGAAGAAGATGGCAAGCAGGGGCGCGGAATAATACCAGCGCCACTTCCAAAGCCGATAGAGCAGGACGGTGAGCAGCAGATTGTCGATGAACATCGCGCCGGTCACCGCGATGCCATAGGCGGCGGTCAGGTTCGACGAGGTCTGGAACACCAGCACCAGCAGGATCACCATGACCATCAGCCCCCAGTTGATCAGGGGGATATAGATCTGCCCGGCGGTCGATGCGCTGGTATGGGCGATGCGCAGGCGCGGCATGAAGCCGAGTTGGATCGCCTGCTGGGTCACGGAAAAGGCGCCCGAGATCACCGCCTGGCTGGCGATGATCGCGGCCAGCGTCGCCAGGCCGATCAGCGGCAGCTGGGCCCATTGCGGCGCAAGATGGTAGAAGGGACTGTGCAGCGCCGCCGCCCCCTCACGGAACAGCAGGGCGCCCTGCCCCATATAGTTCATCATCAAGGCGGGCAGGACGAAGACTAGCCAGGACACGCGGATGGGATTGCGGCCGAAATGCCCCATGTCCGCATAGAGCGCCTCCGCGCCGGTGACCGCCAGCACGACCGCGCCGAGCGCCAGGAAGGCCGGCAGCGGATCGGTCAGGAAGAACATGGTCGCCCAATAGGGATTGAGCGCGAAGAGGATGCCCGGCGTCTTGACGATGCTGATGACGCCGAGTGCCGCGATCGTCAGGAAATAGATCAGCATGATCGGGCCGAAGAGCGATGCCACCCGGTTCGTGCCCAGCCCCTGTATCCAGAACAGCCCGACCAGAATGATCACCGCCGCAGGCAGGATGGCGGGCGCCAGCGCCGAATTGTAGACCGCAAGGCCCTCGACCGCCGACAGGACCGACACGGCCGGCGTGATCATCGAATCGCCGTAGAAAAGCGAGGTCGCGAAGACCCCCAGCAGGATGATGCCGCGCGACCATCGCTGCGTCTTGGTCTGGCCGTTGATCAGCGCGAGCAGCGCCAGGCTGCCGCCCTCACCCTTGTTATCGGCGCGCATGATGATCGTGACATATTTTAGGGTCACGACCAGCATCATCGACCAGAACATCAGGCTGATCACGCCCAATATATGGTCGGGATCGAGCGCCAGATGATGATGGCCGGCGAAGGTTTCGCGGAAGGCGTAGAGCGGGCTGGTGCCAATGTCACCAAACACGATACCGATGGCGCCGACGACCAGCTTCAGCGTGGCCTTTTGCCCCGCATGGCCATGTCCAGCCTCTTCCGCTTCGGCAGGGCGCGCGATGTCGCTCGCCATATGGTCAGCCATGGAGGACACGTCGAATTGTCATGATCGTTCGACACTCGCGCCAGGGCGATTCCGGGCTTCAAACCCCTGCGCGCCCGAAAAGACGCCGCGCCCTATCATGGCTGTCGGACCAGCGCAACGGCGCCGCGGGGCTGCATCATGGCGCCGGCTGGTTCCCGGAAGACAGCATGGCATCGATACGCGCGATGTTGAGTTCCAGTTCCGCCTTGATCTTCGATCCGGCCGGCGCGCTGGCGGCGAGCGGCGCCCAAAGTTCCTTCGCCGCCTGCAACTGACCGGCGCGGGCGAGCGCCAGCCCATAGAAATAGCGCGGCGCCGGCGCTTGCGGATCGATCGCCATGGCCCGGCGATAGGCAAACTCGGCGCCCGGCGACACCACGCCGCCAGCATGCGCGACCAGCGCATTGCCAAGGCCGAGCCAGAGATTGGGATCGTCAGGCGTCTCGCGCAGACCCGAAAGCAGCACGTTGGCCGCCTCCTTCGTCTTGCCCTGTCGCCCAAGGCCGTCGGACAGCATCAGCCACTGGCCGGCCTTGCCATAGCGCTCGGCCATGCCGCGCCGCTGCTGCGCCAGCTCCTCGTCGAACGCGGCTCCGCCAGCCCCGGCCGCCTGGCGCGGCGCCCCCGCGAGGCCAGGATGGCCTTGCCAGGCATAGCCCGCCAGCCCGAGCAGCAGCGCCGCCGCTATGATCTCCCACGCCGCCCTCGGCACCCGCCCGACAAGGATGAGCGCCAGCATCAACGGCACCGCCAGGCCGAATGCGATGATCCAGCCCATCATGGCCTCCGCCTCCGCTTGATCCGGCCGCGCAGCACTAGCAGGCCCAGCCCGATCAGCAGGACCGGCGCCGCCCACAAGGGCCAGACGATGGGATCGGCCGTCGGCTCGTAGCTGACCCAGTCGCCATAGCGTTCGATCAGCCAGCCGCGGATATGTTCGGGCTGCTCCCCCGCCATGATCCGTTCGCGGATCTGCGATCGCATGTCGCCGGCCAGGCTGGCATTGCTGTCGGCGATCGATTGGCTCTGGCAGGTGAGGCAGCGGATCGTTTCCATCAGCGCCTTCGCCTTGCGTTCCAGCGCCGGGTCGCTGATCTGCCGGTCCGCATAGGGCGCGGGCGGCAGCGCGGACTGGGCCAGCGCCGGCGCACTCAGCATCAGGCACAGCAAGGTGATGAGCCTCCTCATTGCGCCTCCTTCAGCCGGTCGAGGATCATCGGGATATCGTCGGCGCGAATGTCGCCGACATGCTGATAGGCGATCCTGCCCTTGCCATCGATGATGAAGCTTTCCGGAACGCCCGAGGACCCCAGCGCGATCTG
>DATEJA010000282.1:0-6813 GCA_035278405.1 Sphingobium sp.
CAATTTGCGCAGCGTGGCGGGCCGCCACATGCCGCCATTGACCAGCGCCGCATAAGCCGAAGCGAGGTGCAAAGGCGTCACGGCGATGCCATGGCCATAGGAAACCGTCATGGTGGTGATGCGGCCCCAGTTCACCGGCCATAGCGTGCCGGCGCGCTCCTTCAGTTCGATCGGCGCGCGCTCGTTGAAGTGCAACTCGCGGAAAAGATGCTGCATCGGCTCCGCGCCCAGCTGGTCGGCGATGCGCGCCGTTCCGATATTGGAGCTGTGCACCAGGATTTCCGGCACGTTGATCCAGCGGCCGAGCGGATGGTCGTCCTTGATATGGAAACCCGCGACGGCGAGCGGCGCGGTCGCGTCATAGGTCTTGGACATGGAGGTGACGACGCCGCGATCCATCGCCGCGCCGATCGACAGCGGCTTGAAGGCGGACCCCAGCTCATAGCGCGCCTGCACCATATGGTTGCACAGCGGCGATTCGCTGCAGCTTTTGCCCGCATAATTTTGCAGCTTGTTGGGATCGAAGACGGGGATCGACGCCATCGCGATCACCTCGCCGGTATTGGCGTCCAGGATGACGCCGCCCGCGCCCTTGGCCCGGGTCTGCACCAGCTGCGCATAAAGCTCGCTTTCCAGCGCGCCCTGCACCCGGCTGTCGATCGACATGGCGAAGGGCTGGCCGCGCAGCGCCGGATCGATCAGCCGGTCGTTGAACGCCGCCTCCACGCCCATGCCGCCCTTGCCGTCCGCATTGGGCGCAAAGCCCAGCACATGCGCGGCGAGCGTGCGCTGCGGATAGAGGCGCTCCTTCTCGCGCGGGAATTCGATGCCGATCTCGCCCAGCGAATTCACCGCCGCCACTTCCTCGGGCAGCGCCCGGCGGCGCAGATAGGCCCAGCCCCGGCCGGTCAGCTTCTTGTAGAAGGCCGCTTCGGGTTCATCGGGGAAGATGTCGTGCAGCTTGCGCGCCAGTTCGGCCGGATCGCCGATCAGCTTGGACGGGCGCACCGCGATCGAATAGGCGTCCATCGTCCGCGCCAGCGGCACGCCGTTGCGGTCGACGATGTCGGCGCGCGCCGGCAGCAGACCCGACGCATCGCCGTCGCCGCTGCCCGGATGAGCGAAGATGCCGACCCACATCAGCCGCAGGATCACCACGGCGGTGATGCCCATGAACAGGATCAGCAGCAGCATCAGCCGGTTATGCGCGACCGCCGTCAGGTCGACCCGCTGCTTGCCCGCCCGTGCCCCGCCCGGCTGGACGATGATCGTCGCCATCAGCGGGCTCCCTTCTTGCGCTCGCGCGCCGCCTTGGCGCTGATGTCGCCCATGGTGCTGTCATCCAGCAGCTTGGCGTCCAGCATCGCCATCCGCTCGGCGCGCCGAGCGACCGGATTGGGCTTCGACACGTCGGCGTCGTCCTTCGCCTTTTCGGCCGCGCTCTTGGCCGGCGCCTTGGCGATCTGGTCGACATTGTCGGCGGCGTGCGCCTCGCGGATCACCGCGATGTCGCTGCGGATCTCGCTCGCAGCCGGGCTCGCCGGGGCGGCCTGCGGCGCGGAAGGCAGGTCGGCGGGGGTTTCCACCATCGCCACCATCACCGGCGGCGCGACATAATCGGGCCCGTTGGGCTGCACCCCGTCGAGATGCGCCAGCGCCTGTTCGCCGGCCAGATATTGCTGGGCGGTCGGCGTCGCATACATGAAGTCGTCCTGGTTCCAGCGTTCCAGCTGCCGCATGCTCGCGCGCGCGCTGAATTCGGTCTCCAGATAGCGGATGTCCGCCCGCGCCCGCGCGATGTGCGCCTGCACCTTCATCAGTTCGTTGCGCTCGGTCGCGACTTTCAGCGACACGAGATAGGCCCCCAGCGCGCCCAGCGCGACCAGCAGGATCCAGATCAGGCTCTGCAATCTCTTGACCGCGATCATGGGCGGACACTCCTGGCGGGATTCGGCCGAGACGGAACGGGGGCGGAAGTACGGACGGCGCTGCGCAGCGTGGCGGAGCGGGCGCGAGGGTTGCGGGAAAGTTCCGCATCCCCCGGCCGCACCGCCTTGGCAGGCTTGTGGAAGGTGGGGGCCTCCACCGCCTGCCGTTCCGGAAGGTGGCGCGATCCGCTTCCCTCCCCGCCGCTCCGCTTGCGCAGGAACTGTTTGACGATACGATCTTCCAGGCTGTGGAAGGTGACGACGGCCAGCCGCCCGCCTTCCTCCAGCAGCGCCTCGGCCGCTTCCAGTCCGCGCTCCAGTTCCTCCAGCTCGCGGTTCACATGGATGCGGATCGCCTGGAAAGTGCGCGTCGCCGGGTCCTTCTTGTCATGCGGCTTGTGGCCCAGGGCGCGGCGCACCACGCTCGCCAGCTGGCCCGTCCGCTCCAGCGGCCGCGCCTCGACGATCGCGCGCGCTACCCGGCGCGAACGCGGCTCCTCGCCATAGCGATAGAGGATGTCGGCGATCTCCTGCTCCGGGGCGGTGTTCAGGAAATCGGCGGCGCTCATCCCGCTCTGGCTCATGGTCATGTCGAGCGGCCCGTCGCCTTGGAAGGAAAAGCCGCGCTCGGGCCGATCAAGCTGCATCGAGGATACGCCGATGTCGAGCGTCACGCCCGCGACCGCTCTCACGCCGCGCTCGGCCAGCAACTCCTCCATCCGCGAAAATTCGCCCGCGATCAGGGTGATGCCCTTCTCGTCGGCGAAGGCCTGGCCTTCCCGGATCGCGTCGGGATCGCGGTCGAAGGCGAAAACCTTCGCACCCTTGTCCGCCATCGCGCCCGAATAGCCGCCCGCGCCGAAGGTGCCGTCGACATGGACCTCGCCGGGGGTGATGGCGAGGGCATCGAGCACTTCTTCGATCAGCACCGGGATGTGGCGGTCTGCGTCGAGGGGAGCGCTCACTTGACCCCTCCCGCCTCGCGCTGGTCCAGCCAGCGACGCACCTTGTTGCGGATCAGCTCGGGCCGGTCCCTGCTGTCGACCAGCGTTTCGGGCCTCCAGATCTGGATGTAGCGGCCCACGCCATAGAAGAAGACGGCATCGGCAATGCCATATTCGTCCCGGATGTCGGGATGCATGGCAAAGCGGCCGCCCTCGTCGAAATTCACCTCCTCGATCGTGCCGAGACGGCGTTCCAGTTCCAGGTCGGCATTATAGTCGCGGCCCTGGGCGCGCGCTTCGCGGGCCAGTTCCTCGACCTCGTCGAACAGGTGCCGGCGGTGCGACTCGCCAAAGCCCGTGGCGCAGGGGTTGTCGCCATGGACCGAGAGATAGAGCCGGTTTTCATTGCCGCTGGACAGCTTCACCTGGCGGCGCATCTCCAGGGGCAGCACGAAACGGCCTTTGCCGTCCGCGACGCTGAACGCGTTGCCCGTAAAGAGAATGACGTCCGACACTTTTGGATGCTGCCCCTCTGTTCGCAGGGGCGCAGGCCGTCATCCACCAGCCCGCGTCATTGCGGGCCGGTGCACAGGACTAGCAAAGCCTGACAAACCCCTATCGCTTTCAAATACCAAGCGACGGGCTACAAGAAAAGGGAAAAGTCGGGAGATTTTGGGAAATCCTGTTTTGTTCTGGTTCTTACCCTCTTTTCTTGCGCTGAAAGCTGTCAGGACGGGGCGCGGCCGGGCCGAATTGAGGCCGATCCGCCGTGCGAAACAGCAGCGCGCCCAACGCCGCCCAGAAAATCCCGATCAGAACCGCCCAGCGAACGGCCTGGACCAGCGCCGGGCCAGACCGCACCCAATGCGCCGGGCCGGGCAGGGCGGCGCCGAGCGCCTGCGCCACATATTGCGGCGTGTCGGCGGTCCACTGTCGGGGGTCGAGCGGCGCGGCCGGGTCCGCCAGCCAGAGCCGGTCGTCGATCAGGTCGGCATCCGCCACGACGGTGGCGCCCCCCTCCCCGACCCTGCACCGCGCGACGAGGCCGCGGGCGAGGATGCGACAGGCGGGGGCCACGGTGTCGACGGAAGACGCCGCATAAAGGGTCAGCATCCGCCCATCGGCCAGGAAGTGACGCCGCTCGCCGCCGCCCGCTTCGACAGGCGCCAGCCCGACGCCCCAATGGCCGAGCAAGCCGGCAAGCAGGGTGACCGGCGGTGGCCGGCGCCGATCCCCCATCGGCAGCGCCATCGGCCAATGGAGTTGCGGGTCGGCCAGCACCAACGCCTCGCCACCCCGCCGCACCCATCGGTCGAGCGCGACCAGCTCCTCCCCCGACAAGGCGCGCGGCTGCGCCAGGAGCAGCCGTTTCACGCGGGGCTTCAGCAGGAGCGGGCTATCGAGGGGCTGAACGGCGAACCGCTGCCGCAACACGGTGATGATCGGCGCATCGACCCGCGCGGCGGGCCCAGCAGCGCCTTCCCTCCAGAACAGCGGCAGGCTGCTGATGACGGCCAATTCGGGCGGACGCGCCGACGCCGTTATGCGGGATCGGTCGGCAAACCAACAAGCCGTCAAAGCCAGGAGAATGGACCCTAGCCCCACCCAAAGCCGTGCTCCTGCGTAGGCGCTCGATCGAGACAAGCGGCTCGTGGGAGCCCAGTTCCGCCCGTCGATCTGGACTCCTGCCTTCGCAGGAGTAGCGCGATAGCCCCACGCCACACCCGCCACCGTCGCCAGCGACACGACCAGCGCCAACCACAGCACAGCCGCCGCCTCCGGCACCCGCAAAGTCGCCAGAAACGCGCAGCACAGCACCACGCCACCCACGCCCGCGCTCGCCCAGCAGGCAGCCCCCGCCCCCCGCCGCGCCTTCAGCAACCCTGCCGCCGGCACCAGCAGCAGCGCCGGCCACATCCAACCTCTCGGATCGACCTGCCCCGTCCGCAACAGCGGCAACAACCCCAGCAGCAGCACCGCCAGCGACGGCCATGCCAGCAGGACGAAAGTGCGGAGCCCGGCTTTCAAACAGTCAGGCCGCGATCACCGCGCCCCGGCCTGCGGGTCCTGGTCCATCGGCTTCTTGAGATTGGGATCAGGCTGAAGGTCCGGCACGATCGGCGCCTGTTCCGGCGCGGGCTGCACGCCGAGTTCCGCCAGCGGCTCCTTGGGCGCGACGGCGTTGACGTCCAGCGTCGGCACGGTGGGCGGCGGCACGGCGGGATCGTCGATCCGCGCCTTGTCGATCACGATATTGGCCAGGCCCACGAGCAGCACCACGCCCGCCAGCCCGGTGAGGCCAATCTGGACACGCTGCAACCCTTCCTGCCGGCGGGGATGTTCAGCCATGGTAGCGCTCTTTTTATCGTCGCCGCGACCCTTGTCGGCGATCAGCGATTGTGCGCGAGCCAGGGGAAGACCGTCAAGCCCTTCGATTCCAGCCACTCGCGATTGTAAAGCGTCGACAGATAGCGGAAGCCCGTGTCGCACAGGATGGTAACGATCCGCTTGCCCGGGCCAAGCTCCTTCGCCAGCGCCACCGCGCCCGCGACATTGATGCCCGACGACAGGCCCAGGCACAGCCCCTCTTCCGCCAACAGGCGGCGAACCCAGTAGAGCCCTTCCTCGTCGGAAATGCGGAACTGGGTGTCGATCGGCGCGCCTTCCAGATTGGCGGTGATGCGTCCTTGGCCGATGCCTTCGGCGACCGAGGAGCCTTCGGCCTTCAGTTCGCCATGGGCATAATAATTGTAGAGCGCAGCGCCATAGGGATCGGCGAGCGCGATCGTGATGCCCTCGTCATGCGCCTTCAGGCCCAATCCCACGCCCGCGATCGTGCCGCCCGTCCCCGCCGCGCAGGTGAAGCCGTCGATCTGGCCGTCCAGCTGCGCCCAGATTTCCTCGGCCGTGCCGATGATATGCGCCTTGCGGTTGGCGATATTGTCGAACTGGTTGGCCCAGATCGCATTTTCCGTCTCTTCGGCGATCCGGCGGCTGGTGTGGACGAAATGACCCGGATTGGAATAGGGCGCGGCCGGCACGGTCACCAGTTCGGCGCCCAGCGCGCGCAGCGTGTCCATCTTCTCGCGGCTCTGGGTTTCGGGCATGACGATGATGGTCTTGTAGCCCTTGGCATTGGCGACCAGCGCCAGACCGATGCCGGTATTGCCCGCCGTCCCTTCGACGATCGTGCCGCCCGGGTTCAGCAGCCCCTTCTCCTCGGCATCATTGACGATGAACAGGGCGGCGCGGTCCTTCACCGACGCGCCGGGATTGGCGAATTCGCATTTCGCGTAAATCTCGCAACCCGACTCCTGCGACGGCCCGGCAAGCAGGACCAGTGGCGTGTTGCCAATCAGGGCGAGGCTATCTTTCTGAACCAGCATGTCCCCCGCATAGCGGAGCGGACGCACCCTTGCCAAGCAAGGGAATGATGCCCGGGCAAAAGACGCATTTGCCTGTGTTAACCCTCGGCCCCTTCCCTGTCCCGGCGCGGGACGGGGACAAATGGGGTGACGAAGTCGCAAGGCTTTTCGGTTAGGCGCTGATTCCGGGCATGAACGAAAGAAGCGAGCGGTCTTGGTGAAGCGTCAGCAAAGATGGTGGCATGGGGCGATGGTCGCCCTGGCGCTGCTCGCGCTGCTGGCCCCGCGCCTGATCACCGCCGCGCCGCTCGACCTGCTGGCCGACGCCGCCGAGCGCGCCGATCCGGCGGAAGATCCCGGCGCCAACTTTCCAGGTTCGGCCTTCTTCTTCGTCCAGGGCCTGTTCGACGACCTGCCCGTGCAGCGGGGCGGCAGCGATCATGTGCTGGCACTGGGCCGGGCCGAGGCCGCGCCGGCAGCCATTTTTCGCGGCGCGACCCCGCTCGACAGCTATCGCGCGCTCAACTGCCTGACATCGGCCATCTATTATGAGGCGGGCAACGAGCCGGAGGAAGG
>DATEJA010000283.1:0-13259 GCA_035278405.1 Sphingobium sp.
GCGGCCATGGTCCCGCGCCGGGCGAGAGCATCGGCGACTTCGCGGAAGCCGGTCTGGATGCTCTTTTCATAGCTTGCGAGCATCGCGTCATAGCTCGCCCGGGCGTAGCGCAGATTGCCTTTATTCCGGCCGAAGTCGAAGATCGGCAGGCGCGCGGCGGGCGCGACCGACCAGTTCTGGCTTCCCGCGCTGAACAGGCTGGAGAGGCCAAGGCTCGCCGTGCCGAACGCGGCGGTCAACGATATGGTCGGGAAGAAGGCAGCTCGTGCCGCGCCGATGTCGGCATTTGCCGCGCGCAACTGATGCTCCGCCGCCGCGATGTCGGGGCGTCGCAACAGCAGCGATGACGGCAAATCCGTCGGCAGGTTGCCAAGCGTGACGTCGGCTTCGGGCATGGCGCCGGGCAAGTCGTCGGGCGCCACCGTCGTGCCGGCGAGCAGGTTGAGCAAATTCTGGTCCTGCGCGACCAGCGTGGTGGCAGCGGCGATGTCGGCGCGCGCTTGATCATGGCTGGTCTGCGCCTGACGCACCTCCAGCTCGGACGCGATCCCCTTGGCAAAGCGGGCGCGGGTCAGGTCCAGCGTCTGGCCGAAGACATGTTCGAGGTCACGCGCGATGCGCAGCCTTTCCTGATCGGCGGCCAGGGTCAGCCATGCGGAGGCAACCTCCGCGATCAACGCGGTTTGCGCGGCGTTACGATTTTCGACCGAGGCGAAATATTGCTCCTGCGCCGATCGCGCCAGGTTGCGGACACGGCCGAACAGATCGACTTCCCAGGCGGAGACGCCGACCGATGCCGTATAGATGTCCGTCCGCCCCGAGGCTCCCGCGCCCTGCTGCTGCGCGAAGGGGGTTTTCTGATAGGTGGCGCCGGCGTTGGCGCCGACGGTCGGAAACAGGTCCGCGCGCTGCACGCGATATTGCGCCCGCGCCTGCTCCACATTGGCGAGCGCGACGCGCAGATCGCGATTATTTGCCAGCGCCGCATCGATGACGCGCGCCAGACGCGGGTCGGTGAAGAAGTCCCGCCAGGCCGTGTCCGCCGGCACGATCGCGGCTTCACCCGTCGCCGCGCCGGCATAGGCCGGACCCACGGGAGTGGCATCGGGCACCGGCAGCGACGGCCGCACATATTTGGGCGCCATGTCGCAGGCGGCCAGCATGAACAGCAGGGCTGCCCCGGACAGGCGTTTCAGATCGCGCATATGCCTCATGCCTCCTGCAGGCGAAGGGATGCCGCCGTCGCCGCTTCCGATGGGGTGCCATGCCCTTCCCGGAACAGGCGCTTCACCACGGTGAAGAAGACCGGCACGAAGAAAATGGCGAGGATCGTCGCGGACAGCATGCCGCCCACCACCGACCAGCCGATCGCGTTCTGCCCGCCTGCCCCCGCTCCCTTGGCGACGGCCAGCGGCAGCACGCCGAAGATGAAGGCGAAGCTGGTCATCAGGATCGGGCGCAGACGCAGCCTGCCCGCTTCCAGCGCGGCGCGCGCGGGCGACAGGCCTTCGCGCATCTTTTCCTCCGCGAACTCGACGATCAGGATGGCATTCTTGGCCGACACGCCGATCGTCGTGATGAGGCCCACCTGCAGATAGATGTCGTTGTTGAGCCCGGCCAAGGTCGCGGCGATCATCGCGCCCACGACGCCCAGCGGTACCACCAGCAGCACCGCGATCGGCACCGACCAGCTTTCATACAGCGCCGCAAGGCACAGGAACACGATCAGCATGGACAGGGCGTAAAGCGCGGGCGCCTGGCCGCCGGACATTTTTTCCTCGTAGGAAATGCCGTTCCATTCGAAACCGAAGCCGGCGGGCAGCTTTTTCGCATGCTCCTCCATCGCGGCCATCGCCTCCCCGGTACTGACGCCGCGCGCGGGCGCGCCCATGATCTGCATGGAAGGGACGCCATTATAGCGTTCCAGCTTGGCCGGGCCGTAGGTCCATTGGGTGTTGGCGAAGGATGCGATGGGCGCCATGACGCCGCTATTGCCCCGGACATGCAGCGCGCCGATCGAATCCGGCGACGTCCGGAAGGGCGCGTCGGCCTGCACATAGACGCGCTTCACCCGATCCCGATCGATGAAATCATTGACATAGGAACTGCCCATGGCGGTCGAAATCGTGTCGTTGACGTCCGATTGGGCGATGCCGAGCGCGCCGGCGGCGGCCTGGTCGACGTTGAGCTTGAGCTGCGGCGTGTCGTCAAGGCCATTGGGGCGCACCTGCGCCAGCCGCTTGTCGGCCGCCGCCATCCCCAGCAACTGGTTGCGCGCCTGGAGCAGGGCTTCATGGCCAAGGCCCGCGCGATCGATCAGCTGAAAATCAAAGCCCGACGCGTTACCCAGTTCCTGCACCGCCGGCGGCACGATGGCCACCGCCATGCCCGCAGCCAGCTGACGGAAGTGGCGGTTGGCGCGTTCCGCTATCGCCCGGACCGAATTTTCCTTGCCCTTGCGCTCCGACCAGTCGCGCATGCGAACGAAGACGACGCCTGCATTCTGCCCCTGCCCGGCGAAGCTGAAGCCTGCGATCGTGAAGACGGCGCGGACATTCTTCTTCTCGTCCTTGAGGTAGAAGTCGCGCATCCTGGCGAGCGTGCGCTCCGTTTCCTCGATGCTGGCGCCGGCGGGCAGCGACACCTGGTTGAGCAGGCTGCCCTGATCCTCATCAGGCAGGAATCCGCCCGGCAGCCGCAGGAAGAGAAGAGCCATGCCGAGCGTGACGAGCCCATAAAGCAGCATGGTGCGGCCCCAGCGGCGTTCGGCCTTTTCCACGCCGCGCCCATAACGTTCGACGTTGCGATCGAAGGTGCGGTTGAACCAGCCGAAGAAGCCGGTCTGCTGACCATGGCCTTCGCGCCGTGGCTTGAGGATGGTGGCGCACAAGGCCGGCGTCAGAATCAGCGCGACCAGCACCGACAGCGCCATCGACGACACGATGGTGATCGAAAACTGGCGGAAGATCACCCCCGTCGATCCGCCGAAGAAGGCCATGGGCAGGAAGACCGCCGAAAGGACGAGGCCGATGCCGACCAGGGCACCGCTGATCTCGTCCATCGACTTCTTCGCCGCCTCCTTGGGCGACAGACCTTCCTCCTGGATGATGCGTTCGACATTTTCGACCACAACGATTGCGTCGTCGACCAGCAGGCCGATGGCCAGCACCATGCCGAACAGCGTCAGAGTGTTGATGGTGAAACCGGCGGCATAGAGCACCGCCAGCGACCCCAGTAGCACGACCGGCACCGCGATGGTGGGGATCAGCGTCGCGCGCCAGTTCTGCAGGAACAGGAACATGACGACGAAGACCAGCAGCACCGCTTCCAGCAGCGTGTGGATCACCTGTTCGACCGACAATTTCACATAGGTCGAATTGTCGACGGGGAAGTCATATTTGACCCAGGACGGGAAGGTCTTCGACAGTTCGGCCATCCGGCTCTTGACCGCCTGCACCGTGTCGAGGGCATTGGCGCCAGGCGCCAGCTTGATGCCGAAGCCCGCCGCCGGATGGCCGTTGAACAGGGCGTTATAGCCGTAATTGTCGGCGCCCAGCTCGACCCGGGCGACATCCTCCAGCCGCACCACCGACCCGTTGGCGTTGCTGCGCAGCAGGATCTGGCGGAACTGTTCGGGCGTGCTGAGGCGCGACTGGGCAGTGACGGTCGCGTTGAGCGCCTGCCCCTTCGGCGAGGGCGTGCCGCCGATCTGACCTGCCGAAACCTGCGCATTCTGGGCACGGATCGCGGCCTTGACGTCACCCGTGGTGATGCCAAGATTCGCCATCTTGTAGGGATCGATCCAGATGCGCATGGCATAGGGCGCGCCCAGCAACTGGGTATCGCCCACCCCGCTCAGACGGCTGATGGGGTCCTGCAGGGTCGATGCCACGAAATCGCCGGCATCCTGCTGGTCGTGGATGCCGTCATCGGCATAGACGCTCATCACCATCAGGAAGGTGGAGGTCGATTTGGTGACGCGCAGCCCCTGCTGCTGCACTTCCTGTGGCAACAGCGGCGTGGCCTGGGCGAGCTTGTTCTGCACCTGCACCTGCGCGATGTCGGCGTTGGTGCCCTGCTCGAACGTCAGGGTGATCGTCAGATTGCCGGCCGAATCGCTCGCCGACGAGAAATAGCGGAGATGATCGATGCCCTTGAGCTGCTGCTCGATGATCTGGGTGGTCGTGCTTTCCAGCGTCCGCGCGTTCGCGCCCGGATAGGTAGTGCCGATCGTCACCGTGGGGGGCGCGATCGCCGGAAACTGCGCGACGGGGAGCTGGCGCAGCGCCAGCAGGCCCGCCAGCATGATGACGATGGCAATGACCCATGCGAAGATGGGCCGGTCGATGAAATAGCGGGCCATCGATCAGCGCGCCCCGATCTGCGCGCGCGTGACCTGCTGTGGCGCACGCGGACGCACCAGGGTGCCGGGCCGCAGATTGACGAGGCCTTCGACGATCAGGCGATCGCCGGCCTTCAGCCCCTTGGTCACGATCCATTTGTCGCCCGAGGCACGGTCGATTTCGACCTGGCGCAGTTCGACCTTGTTCCGCGCATCGACGACCAGCGCCGTCGCGCGGCCGCGCGGATCGCGGCTGATGCCCTGCTGCGGCGCCAGGATCGCGGCCGAGCGTTGCCCTTCGATCAGCTTCGCCCGCACATACATGCCCGGCAGGAGCAGACCGTCCGGATTGGGGAAGGTCGCGCGCAAGGTCACGGCACCCGAACTTGGATCGACCGTGACTTCGGAAAATTGCAGCCGCCCCTCGCCGGGATAGATGCCGCCGTTGGGCAGAACCAACTGGACGCGCGCGCCCTGCGCCTCGCTGATGCCGCCGTCCTTGAGCGCCTGGCGGAAGTTCAGGATCTGCGCCGCCGATTGGGTGACGTCGACATAGACCTGATCGGTGCGCTGAATGGTCGCCAGGGGATCGCCCTGCCCCGCCTGCACCAGCGCGCCCGGCGTGAAGAGCGACCGGCCGATCCGGCCCGAAATCGGAGCGCGCAGCCGCGTGAAATTCTGGTTGACCTGCGCGGCCTGCACCGCCGCACGCTGCGCCGCAACATCGGCGCGAGCCTGTTCCGCCGCGGCGGAAGCATTGTCCGCTTCCTGCCTGCTGACGGCGTTGATGCCCACCAGCTCGCGATAGCGTTGCGCCTGGAGAGAGGTCGCGTGGATCGACGCCCTGGCGCGGGCCAGGCTGCCCTGCGCTTGCCCGAGCGCGGCGCGATAGGGGGCGTCGTCAATCTCGTAGAGCAACTGGCCTGCACGGACATAGCTGCCTTCGGCAAAGAGCCTGCGTCGGATGATGCCGTTGATCTGCGGGCGAACTTCCGCCGTTTCCATGGCCGAAATGCGGCCCGGAAGCTCATTGACCAGGGGAGCCGATTCGACTTTCAGCGTGACGATGCCGACCGCAGGCGGGGGCGGCGCAGGCGGCTGATCATTGCCGCAGCCCCCCAATGCCAGTGCCGGCACACAGGCCAGCAGCCCGATGATTGATCCCTTTTGCATCGGTCGATGCTCCACCCAGATTATAGAGATTGATCGGAATGAACGTTCATTCCGCTTGCCCGCCAAGTAGGAAGCTGTCACTGTGAGTTCAAGGGTAAAATGATGGAGGGGACGAATTTTGGTTGCGCCGCAGCATGACATAGGAAGCAGAGAGCGTATCCTGGAAGCGGCCCGTGCCCTGTTCAGCCAACGCGGTTTCCATCAGACCTCTGTTGCCGACCTCGCGGCGTGCGCGCAGGTGTCCGTCGGGCAGATCTACCGCCTCTTCAAGGGCAAGGACGCCATCATCAACGCCATCGTGGAGGCGGATACGGGTCAGCGAAACCGGCTGATGACGCAGCTGTGCGAGCAGCTCCATGCGGGCCAGAGCAGCATCGAGGAGACGTTTGAAACGCTGTTCCTGAACGTCATGGACGGCGGAGACGAAGCCCTGTCCTTCGACATTTTGGCCGAAGCCTTCCGCAACGCGCGAGTCGGCGAAACCGTGTCGTCAATGTGCGTCGACCTGCGCCACCCGCTACGCGAATTCGCCTGCGCTGCCAATCCGCGCCTGTCCGGCGACGATCTGATGGCGGCGGAAGAATTGATCCTGGCCACCATGTTCGGCCTGGGCCATCGCACCCTGGCGCGGCCGGAACTCAGCGCCGCCTGCACGGCGAAGAGCGCCGCGCGCATGATCGTCGCCGCCTTGCGCGGCGTGGCCTAGGCCGACAGTCGCGAAAGGCCGCGCACAGGATCAGCGCGCATTGACCCCGTCGGGCAGGACGACCGCCGACCAGCTCTTGCCGGGCACCAGATATTTCGCCGCCAGCTCCTGGATATCGGCTGGCGTGACGGTCAGCATGTCCTGCGCCATGCTCTGCATCGCCTGCACATAGCGGGGGTCCTGGCTTGCCCCTTCCATCTGGTTCATCCAGAAGGCATTGCCGGTGCCCGCCCGCATCAACAGCTGACGCATCGGCGCGACGGCGCGCTGCAATTCATCGGCGCTGACCGGGTTGCGCGCCAGGTCGGCGGCCGTGTCCTTGACGACGCCGTAGAAGAAGTTGACCCGGTCAGGGCGGACCTGGCTGGTGACGAGAATATAGCCGCCGCTGTCGTAGGAGAAGGGCCAGCTGTTCTGGACGCTGGGCGAGTAGGCCGCGCCTTCGGTCGACCGCAGCCGGTCGAACAGCCGATCGTTGAAGATCTGGGTCAGGATTTCCAGCTGGCGCGCCTCCTTGGTGAGCGCGAACCCGCCAGCGGTCGGCCAGGCCATGACGGCGGCGGCCTGTTCCTTGTCGCCCTGATGACGCAGGATGACGGGCGAGGCCACATGCGCGGGGAAGTGCATCACCCGGTTCGCGGCAGGCACCGGCGCATTGGGGCGCGGCGGCAGCGCGCCGAAGGTGGTCGCCACCGCCTGGATCGCGTCGTCGGGCTTCACCTGGCCGAATATCTGCACCTCGATCGGACCGGAGGCGAGCAGCGGTTCCCAGGTCGCGCGGAACGCCTGCGGCGTCAGCGCGTCGATCTCCGTGCGCGAAGGCGTGCGGAAGCGGACATCCTTGTCCCGCAGCAGCCAGCCAAGATCCCGGGCGAGGACCGAATCGGGCGCCCGCGACATGGCGTCATAGGCGACGCTGGCGCCGCTCTTCACGCGTGCGATGGGCGCGGGATCCCAGCCGGGCGCCAGCAGCTTGGTCGCAAAGAGCTGAAGCTGGTCCTTATAGTCGGCCGGCCGCGTGACCGCCTGCAATTCGAAAGCGTCATCGTCGATCGAAAAGTCCATCCCCATGCGGCGACCGTTGGTGAGGTCATCCAGCTCCCGCTGCCCCAGCTTGCCGATGCCGCTGGCCACCAGCGCGTAATTGGCGGCCCAACTGGGCGCGGGTCGGGTGGGCGAGAAGGCCTGCTGGCCATGGCCGAAGCGCACATTGATGCGCACCTTTTCGGTTTCGGCATCATTGGCGAAGAGCGTCAGCTTGACGCCATTGGCGAAGCTGATGATCTCCATGCCCGGCAGGCCGGCGGGCTGGCGGGACACGACCTTGCCCGGCGCGCCGAGCTTGGGCAGGTCGGCCATGGTCACCGCCTTTTCAGCGAGCCGAACGTTGGAGGCCGCCTTCACCGGCGCGGCAACCGCCTGGGACAGCTTTGCCTCCATACCGGGCTGCGGCTTGCCGGTCACAAGGAAAGCGCGAAACACGCCGGCCGAAAAGAGGCGGCGGGTCGAATCCAGGATCTTCTGCGGCGTCATCGCCGGCTTGCCGGAGCGGAAGATGTCGAGCGCGGCCTGCGGGCTGACCGTGGTTTCGCGAATGTCGACCGCGCTGACGAGGTCGCTCGCCTGCTTGGCCCCTGCTTCGGTATCGGCATTTTCGACCTGGATCGCGAGCGCCGTGTCCATCTGCGCATATTCGCGGTCGATTTCCAGCTGGCTTGGCGCGCTCGCCTTGGCATCCTCTATGATGGCGCGGACGTCGCCCAGCGCCTTTTCCCAATTCTCGCCCGTGGGCACGATGGTGACGAAGGTGCCGTCGGCCGATCGGCTGACATCCTGCTGATCGACGCTAGCCTGAAGGAAGCTGCTGGTGCCGCGCGCCGCCTGTTCCAGACGGCGGCTGATGATCTGCAGCGCAAGCATGTCGGTCAGCTTGTCCTGATTGTAGACGATCGTGTCGGCATGGGGCTTCCAGGGGCGCAGCCAGGCCAGCGTCAGCCCGGTCGGCGCACCGGGCTCCACGGCGACCTTCGTGGCCGGGGCCTTGGGATCGGGCTGCCCGAAATCGGGGAGTGGCGCCCCCTTCCCCGACACGGTCCAGCTGGCGAAATTATCCTTGATGAGCTGCTCGGCAAGGGCGGGGTCCATGTCGCCCGCGATCGAGATCACGGCATTTTCCGGCCGATACCAGCGTTGATGGAAGGCTTCCATCCGCGCGGCGGTGGCGGCGTTCAGCGTTGCCACGGTGCCGATGGGGCTGTGATCCGCGAGCGACTGGCCGGCGAAGAAGTGGCGACGGCTGGCATCGGCGATACGCATCTGCGGCCCGTCGCCTTCGCGCCGTTCGGCCAGAACGACGGCGCGTTCCGCCTCTACCGCGCTGTCGACGATGTTGGGATCGGCCATCATGCCGGAAAGGATCTTGAGGCTTTCGCCCAGGCTCGCCTCCGTCGCCTGGGGCAGGTCCAGCGCATAGGTGGTGCCGGTGGGCGTGGTCTGGGCATTGCTGTCGCTGCCGAAGGTGACGCCCAGGCGCTGCCAGATCCGCTTGGATTCGCCATCGGGCACATGGCGCGACCCGCGAAAGGTCAGATGCTCCATGAAATGCGCGTAGCCCAGTTCGTCGGGCTGCTCCATCAGCGAACCGGCATCGATTCGCAGTCGCACAGAAACCTGGCCCGGCGGCACGCCATTGCGGCGAATGGCGTAACGCAATCCGTTGGGCAGCGTGCCGAAGCGCCACGCCGGATCGATCGGCACGTCGCTATTTTCGTAGAGCCAGGGGCGGACCTGCGGCTGGGTAGAGCCCGGCGTGGCGGCCGCGCTGGCCGTGACGGGATCGGTTCGCGCCGACAGCGGCGCGGGCGATCCGGCAAGCATCAGGGAGAGGACGGACAGCGAGACGGCGGCGCGCCGGAGGGAAAGGCTCATGGCGCGACAGCCTAGAGGGAAATTTCTGAATGGCTACTGACAAGATGGGGAAAGTCGTCCTTCCCCCAACCGGCAAGCTGAGCCTGGTTCAGAAACCCATTCGCCGGATCTTGCCTGGCGCTCAAAGGTGCCATCGTCATCCCCAGGATGGCGATGAGAGACGGTCGCCTGTTAGCGTCCGCCCGTTTTCTGCACCGCGCCCTTGTGCGCGCCGACGCCGCCCCGGCGACGACGGAAGGGCTTCTTCGCGGGCTGTTCGCCTTCGGGGCGGTGGGCCCGCTCGGCGGTGCCGCGCTGCTGCTTCTGCTGATCCTGATAGCGGCGCTGGCCGTCGGCGCGCTTGGCCTTCTGCTCCGGCGTCTGCTCGCGGCCCTTGCGCTGCGGCGCGGGCTTGGGAAGGTTGCGGACCGCTTCGACGAAATTGTCGGGAAGCGGCACGATGTCGAGCTTGACCTTGGTCGTCCGCTCGATCGCCTTGAGGTAAGGCCGCTCGTCATCCGCCACGAAGCTGATCGCGATGCCGTCGGCGCCGGCGCGAGCGGTGCGGCCGATGCGGTGGACATATTGTTCGGGGACGTTGGGCAGTTCGAAGTTGATGACGTGGCTGACGCCCGACACGTCGATGCCGCGAGCCGCGATGTCGGTCGCCACCAGCAGCTTCACATGGCCGTGGCGGAAAGCCTGGAGCGCGGTGGTGCGCTGGGCCTGGCTCTTGTTGCCATGGATCGCAGCGGCCTGGATGCCCGCGCCCTCCAGGAAGCGCACGACGCGGTCGGCGCCATGCTTGGTGCGGGTGAAGATGAGGGCGCGGTCGATATCCTCATTCTTGATCGTGAGGGTGAGCAGCGCCTGCTTTTCCGCCTGGTTGACGAAGGTCGCCTGCTGGCGCACACGCTCCGCCGTGGTCGACTGCGGAGCGACGCTGACCTTGACCGGATCATGCAGGAACTGGCCGGCCAGCGCCTCGATCTCGCTCGGCATGGTGGCGGAGAAGAAGAGGTTCTGCCGGTCCCTGGGCAACAGCTTGGCGAGGCGCTTCAGGGAATGGATGAAGCCCATGTCCATCATCTGGTCGGCTTCGTCGAGGACGAAGATCTCGGTGTCCTTGATGGTGAAGGCGCGCTGGTCGATGAGGTCGAGCAGGCGGCCGGGCGTGGCGACGACGATGTCGACGCCGCGGCTGAGCGCCTTGATCTGGCGGTTGATGGGAACGCCGCCGAAGACGACTTCGACCGAGAGCTTCAGGAAGCGGCCATAGTCGCGGAAGCTCTGGGCGATCTGGGCGGCCAGTTCGCGGGTCGGCGAGAGGACCAGCATCCGGCAGCCCTGGAGCGGCGTCTGCTTGGGGTTGCGGGCGAAATAGTCGAGGCTGGGCAGCGCGAAGGCAGCGGTCTTGCCGGTGCCGGTCTGGGCGATGCCGCACAGGTCCTTGCCCTGGAGCAGGACGGGAATGGCCTGAGTCTGGATGGGCGTCGGGGACGCGTATTTCTTGGCGGCGAGCGCTTTCAGGATGGGCTCGGCGAGACCAAGGTCGGTGAATTGCATGAATGAACTCTCGAAAAAAACAGGATTTCACGCGCCAACAAGTTGCGTTTTGCAACTGGACGCAAGGCGGGTTGCGAAACGACCCGCGTGAATAGGGAAGCCTCAAAGCTTGGCGCAGACTTTCATTGGCCGGCCCCGTCACCCCGTCAAAGGGCCGGAACGATCACGCTGCCAATCGCTGATGACCGTGAGGCCGCTGCTGCGCTGCGGCGCCATATGCGTTCATTCATGCAAAAAAGCAAGAGGCCCCGTCAGATAGCGGGGCCCCGGCCTGGTTCAGAGCGGCACTTCGACATGCTTGCCGCGCATTTCGGCGCGGACGTCGCCGCCGAACATCTGCTTGAACACGCCGCCCAGCGACATGTCCGCGCGCCAGATTTCGGCATGGCCAAGGTCGAAGCGCAGCATCAGGAGATTGGGGTCCTGCCGCCCGCCCGGATACCAGGCCGCGACCTCATGGGTCCAGTAGCGGTCGATGACGGCCGGGTCCGTTTCCGTCGCCAGCGTCCCGTCGATGCAGGCGAAGAGATAATGGCCCTTGCCCACGAACTGCGCCATGGCGGGGCCGCCGGCGGCAAGCCGATTATCCTTGCTGCTGTAGAACCAGAAGCAGTGATTGGCCCCCGGGTCGAGCTGAGCGGTCATGGGCAGGCTGTGCTCATGCGATCCCACCAGGCCCACCATCAGGAAGGGGCTCTGCGACAATTCGGTCCAGAAACGGTGACGGATATCGGACTCGCTGCTCATCCTCTTTCTCCTGCAGGTGCGAAACAAAGGGACTCAATTGACGGCGACTGGCGAAGTTCCGGCGTCATCTTACCACGAAAGCTTGATCTCAAGCAGCCTTCTCGCCACATAACGGCCATGCTGATCGAGACCGAACCGACGCCCAATCCGGCGACCATCAAATTCATTCCCGGCCGCGTGGTCATGGGCATGGGAACGCGCGACTTCGCAAGCCCCGAAGAAGCGGAGGCATCGCCGCTGGCGGCGGCGCTCTTCACCCTGGGGGACGTGACCGGCGTCTTCTTCGGCGGCGACTTCATTTCGGTGACGATCGCGCCGGGCGCGCAATGGAGCGACGTGAAGCCGGAAGTCCTGTCCATCCTGCTCGACCATTTTTCCGCGAACATGCCGCTGTTCAACCAGGGGTCGGCCGGCGAGATAGTCGTGCCGGAAGAAGAAGAGTTCACCGACGACCCCGCCGACGCCGAGATCGTGGCGCAGATCCGCGAGCTGATCGACACGCGCGTGCGGCCGGCGGTCGCCAATGACGGCGGCGACATCGTCTATCGCGGCTTCGACAAGGGCACGGTCTATCTGCGGATGCACGGCGCCTGCTCGGGCTGCCCCTCCTCCACCGCCACGCTGAAGAACGGCATCGAGCAGCTGCTGAAACATTATGTGCCCGAAGTGACCGAGGTGCGCGCCGTCTGATTTTTCCGACCGGCGGCATTTGGCAAATCGATAACGATCGATTAACCGCTGGAACCAAGGGTCGCAGCGGCAGTCACAGGGGACATTCTTGCGGATACTGGTCATCGACACAGCGACGCAGGCGCTGTCCGTGGCACTGTTGGAAGACGGCGTGCCGATCGGCCATGTGCATGAGATTGTCGGCCGTGGCCATGCCGAAGCGCTGATGCCCGCGATCGCCGCGCTGCCGGAGGGCGGCCGCGCCGACGCGATCGCGGTCGATGTCGGCCCGGGCAGCTTCACCGGCGTGCGCATCGGCATCGCCTCCGCGCGGGCGCTTGCCCTGGCCTGGTCCCTTCCCCTGATGGGCTATGGCGCATTGTCGCTGATCGCGGCGAAAGCGGCGCAGGCGGGCGGCAGCGAACCGATCGCCGTGACCATAACGGGAGGACATGGCGAGCTGTTCTGGCAATGTTTCGAGGCGGACGGGCTTACCCCCCTCACCGCCCCCGCCTCCACGCCGATCGCCACGCTGGCGGCGCAGCTCCACCAGGCGACCGTCCATGGCACGGGCGCCGAAGCGCTGGTGACGGCGCGCGGCCATGGAACGGCCGTCAGCCTCTATCCGGATTCGGCGGACTATCCGCTGATCGCCGCGCTGGACGCTCTGCCGCCGTCGCCCATTTATTGCCGGGACGCCGACGCGCGGCCGATGGCGGCGCCTGCCCGATGATGATGGCGGGCCTCACCCTCGACACCTTCGAAGAAGGCGAGCGCAACGCCCTGGCCGACGCCATGGACGTCATGACCCAGGCCTTCGATCCGGCTTTTGGGGAAGCCTGGACCCTGGCGCAGCTGGCCGGGGTGATGACGATGCCGGGCACCTGGCTGACCATCGCCCGGCTGGACGCGGCCCCGCTGGGCTTTGCCCTGGTCCGGTCGGTGCTGGACGAATGTGAACTGCTGCTGCTGGCGGTCCATCCGCTCTGGCGGGGACGCGGCATTGGACGCGCGCTGCTGCTCGACAGCCTGAAGACCGCGCGGCGGCGGGGAATTCGATCGATGAACCTGGAAGTGCGTTCGTCGAATACAGCTATAAAGCTCTATGAAAATACTGGATTTGAATATGTTCACCGCCGCCCCGGTTAT
>DATEJA010000284.1:0-4122 GCA_035278405.1 Sphingobium sp.
TGCCTACCGCGGCAAAGCCGGTGCCGCGCTGGCCGACAGCCTTCGAAATCGCATAGCAGCGCGGCGTCCCGGGATCGCGAAAGGCGCCCCATCCCTCGAATATGCCAAGCGAATCCCTTGGCCATGCGGGCGTAGCAACCAGCAGCAGGGGGAGGATAAGGGCGATCCGGCCACGCATGACGCCCGGCAAAGCGCATGCTGTCCCCATTTGCAACCCTTGGCCGTGCGAAACGATCAGCGAGACGCTTGCCGCCGCCGCAACAGCGGTTATGAAGGATCATCCATCATTGTCGCCCGGATTCGACCGAAACCGGGCTTTGCGCAGAAAAGAAACGGACAAACAGGGACATGAAGGCCACCATCGAACGCGCAACGCTCCTGAAGAGCCTGAGCCACGTCCAGTCGGTGGTCGAGCGGCGCAACACCATACCGATCCTTTCGAACGTGCTGATCGAAGCCTCGTCGGACGGCGCGATCAAGCTGATGGCGACCGACCTTGACCTGCAGATCGTCGAAAGCGTGTCGGCCCAGGTGGAACAGGCCGGCGCCACTACCATTTCCGCCCACACGCTGTTCGACATCGCGCGCAAGCTGCCCGAAGGCAGCCAGGTTTCGCTTCAGGCGGCCGACGGCAAGATGCTGATCCAAGCCGGCCGGGCCCGCTTCAATCTGTCCACCTTGCCGCGCGACGACTTCCCGGTGATCGCGGAAGGGGACCTGCCGACCCATTTCGAACTGCCGGCCGAAACGCTGAAGCAGATCATCGACAAGACGCGCTTCGCCATCTCGACCGAAGAGACGCGCTATTATCTGAACGGCATCTATTTCCACGTTTCCGACGACGGCCAGCCGGTGCTGAAGGCGGCCGCGACCGACGGCCACCGTCTTGCCCGCGTCACCGTGCCGCGTCCCGATGGCGCCGATGGCATGCCCGGCATCATCGTGCCGCGCAAATGCATCGGCGAACTCAGGAAGCTGCTCGACGAGGTCGAAGGCTCGGTCCAGATCAGCCTGTCGGCCAGCAAGATCCGCTTCGGCCTCGGCAGCGCGATCCTGACCAGCAAGCTGATCGACGGCACCTTCCCCGATTACAGCCGCGTCATCCCGACCGCCAATGACAAGCTGCTCAAGATCGACCCGCGCAGCTTCGAGGAAGGCGTGGACCGCGTCGCCACCATCGCCACGGAAAAGACCCGCGCGGTCAAGATGACGCTGGAACGCGACAAGATCGTCCTTTCGGTCACCAGCCCGGAAAATGGCACGGCGGCCGAAGAAGTGCCCGGCGCCTTCCAGGGCGAGGGCTTCGATATCGGCTTCAACGCGCGCTACCTGCTCGACATCCTGGGCCAGATCGACAGCGACCTGGTCGAACTGCATCTGGCCGATGCGGCCGCGCCGACGCTGATCCGGGAAAATGACCGCAGCCCGGCGCTTTATGTGCTGATGCCGATGCGCGTCTGATGCAGGTTAAGTAAGCTTCTTTCAACCTGTCTTGATTAGGTGAGGGGGCATGGCTCCCTCGCGCGCAAAGATCAACGATCCCGAATTTCGAGGCAGCGACCTGATCGTCGCGCTGGGCCTCGCGGAAAGCGGCACGGAGGTGTCCGCTTTCTGGATCTCGGGCGCCTTCGTTCATTTCGCCCGGCTCTGGCCGCTGGTGCTGCTCGGCAAGCTCTGCACCATCGCGCTGCTGCACGTGCCCATCTACCAGAGCGGCAACATCGCCCATGCCGTCATCCTCGCAGCCATGCTGCTGGTTGACGGGCTGATGATCGTCGTCCCGCGCGGCGAGCGGTTCCAGCAGCGACGGCCCCATGTGCAGAAATGGCTGATGCTGCCGACGGTGTTCCTGTCGGGCCTCACCTTCAGCCTGTTGCTGGGGCCGGCGGTGTTCGTGAAGGGCCTGTCGGTCAGCTTGGCTGCCGAGATCGCGGTTGCCCTGCTGGCGGTGTCGATCTTCGGCGACCGCAGGCTCCTGGGGGTCAGCTATTTCCTCGGCATCCTGGTCGTGTCCCTGATCGAACGCGCCAGTTTCGCGCAGGTCGGCCTGCTGCTCAGCTGCATCGCGGTCATGCTGATCGCCGCGCTGCGCCAGGCCTCGGCCGACCGCGACCGGGCGGTTGCGCTGCACCAGCAGGACCTGCGGGCGCAGCGATCGGACCGGCTGCTGCACGAATATGAACAGTCGGGCCAGGGCTGGTTCTGGGAAACCGATCGTCACGCCTGCTTGACCTACATCTCCAGCACGCTGGCGCGAACGCTGGACATGCCCGAAGACTGCCTGGTCGGCCGGCCGATCACCGACATCATCTGCGCGGGCGATCGCCAGCATGGCGATGGCGAGCGCACGCTCGGCTTCCACCTGTCGGCGCGCACCGGCTTTTCCGACATCGCGGTGCGCGCGGGCGTGGCCAAGGATGAGCGCTGGTGGTCGATTTCCGGCCAGCCGGTGTTCAACGAATATGGCCAGTTCCACGGCTTCCGTGGCAGCGGCACCGACCTCACCGAAATGCGCCGCAGCCAGGCGGAGGTGAAGCGGCTCGCCCAGTTCGATTCGCTCACAGGCCTCGCCAACCGCGTGCAGATGCTGCGATCGCTGGAGGAAGCGGTGGCGGGCAAGGCCGGGCAGCCCCGCGATTGCACGCTGATGATGCTCGACCTTGATCGCTTCAAGTCGGTCAACGACACGCTCGGCCATCCCGCCGGCGACGCGCTGCTGCGCCAGGTCAGCCAGCGGCTGCAGCGGGTGGTGGGCGATCTGGGGCTGGTGGGGCGCCAGGGCGGCGACGAGTTCAAGATATTGCTCCCCGGCCGCCACGATCGGGTGATGCTGACCCAACTGGCCCAGACCATCATCAACAGCGTGTCGCAGCCCTATTCGGTCGAAGGCACGGTGGTCGTGATCGGCGTGTCGATCGGCATTTCGGCCTGTCCGGAAGACGCCACCACCGCCGAAGCGCTGATCCGCAATGCGGACCTCGCGCTCTATGCCGCCAAGGGCGGCGGGCGGGGGGTGCATCGCTTCTATTCGTCGGACATGCATGCCGACGCGGAGGACCGCCGGCAGTTGGAGGAGGATCTGCGCCATGCGCTGGCGGCGGATGGGCTGCATCTCGTCTATCAGCCCGTCGTTTCCTCCCGCACCGAACATATCACGGGCTATGAGGCGCTGCTGCGCTGGAACCATCCGGTGCGTGGGCCGATTTCCCCGGCGGTCTTCGTGCCCATTGCTGAGGATACCGGCCTCATCGGCCCGATCGGCGACTGGGTGCTGCGCACCGCCTGCCGCGACGCGGCGCACTGGGAAGAGGGGATCCGCGTCGCCGTCAACGTCTCGCCGATCCAGTTCGCCAATCCGGGCCTGCCCTCGACCGTCATGAACGCGCTCGCCGCCTCGCAACTGGATCCCGAACGGCTGGAACTGGAAATCACGGAAAGCGTGTTCCTCAACGATGACGATGGCACCGAACAGATGTTCGCGCGGCTCAAGGCGCTGGGCGTCCGTCTGGCGCTCGACGATTTCGGCACCGGCTATTCCTCGCTCGGCTATCTGAAGAAGGCGCCGTTCGACAAGATCAAGATCGACCAGAGCTTCGTGCGCGGAGCGGTGGTGAAGGGCAGCCGCAACAGCGCCATCATCAAGGCGATCGTCAGCCTGGCCGAGGCGCTGGGCATGGACACCACCGCCGAGGGCGCGGAAACGCAGGACGAACTGGAACTGATCCGTCAGCTGGGGTGCAGCCATATCCAGGGCTATGTCTATGGCCGCCCGCTATGCGGCGCGGATGTGCTCGCCCGGCACCGGGACCATGGCACGGTCGCCCTGGCCGAAGGTTTCCAGTCCAGCCGTTCGCAACGCAAGACGATGTTGCGGACGATCGCGGTCCATCACGACGGCTACGCCTATACCGGCCGCATCCGCAATATCTCCTCCACAGGTGCGCTGATCGAAGGGCTCTGGCATGTGCCCGAAGGCACGCTGATGGCGCTGGAGCTGAGCGATCGGCAGACTGTCAACGCCATCGCCCGCTGGTCCCGCGACGATCGCATGGGCGTGGAATTCGTCGGGACGGTGGACCTTGGCGCACTGCCGACCGCACTTAAGTCGCTCGCTTCCTGACG
>DATEJA010000285.1:0-2052 GCA_035278405.1 Sphingobium sp.
GGCAGATTTACAGTCTGCTGCCTTTAACCACTCGGCCACCTGTCCAGTGCCCTGACGCGGCGGAAGTTTCGTCCTTCACCGCGCTGGAGGCGCGCTCAATGGCGAATGGAGGCTTGCCTGTCAATGGCCTGATGTGAAAAGAGCGGCCTCATGAAAAGAGCACATCGCAGCGCAAAGCCCAAGGGCAACTTCCCCCGCTTCTACGGGCGCCACGCCGTCATCGCGGCGCTGGCCAACCCGGACCGCACCGTGCGCAAGATCTGGGGCACGCGCGAGGCGCTCGGCGCGCTCGACCTGCCGCCGGTCCTGCCCATCGTCTATGCCGACGGCGCGGACCTGGGGCGGATGGTGCCCGCCGACGCGCCGCACCAGGGCATCGTCGCGGAGGTCGAGCCGCTGGACGATGTCTGGCTCGGCGACGCGCTGGAGGCAGGCGCCGACGACAAGCGGCCGGTGCTGGTGCTGGACCAGGTGACCGACCCGCACAATGTCGGCGCGATCCTGCGGTCGGCCGCCGCCTTCGACGCACTGTGCATCGTGACGCAGGACCGGCATGCCCCGCCCGAATCCGGCGTGCTGGCGCGGGCCGCCTCGGGCGCGCTGGAGATCGTGCCCTGGGTGCGGGTGGTGAACCTCGCCCGCGCGCTCGATGAGATCGCCGAGGCGGGCTACTGGCGCATTGGCCTGGATGGCGAGGCGGACACGACGTTGGGGGAAGCGATCGGCGATTCGCGCGTGGCGCTGGTGCTGGGCGCGGAGGGCGAAGGGCTGCGTCACAACAGCATGGCGCATTGCGATATTTTGGCTAAGCTGCCGATCAGCCCGCGCATGGAGAGCCTCAACGTCTCCAACGCGGCCGCGATCGCCCTCTACGCCGCCGCCAGCCGGTAGCGGCCCGGCGGGCGATCCGCGCAACGGGGGATGATATGGCTGCTTTTCTTCGTGCCGCCGGTGCCTTGACGGCTTGCCTGTGGCTCGGCGCCTGCCTGGTGACGCCGGGCAAGTTCACGTCGACGCTGGACATCCGCGCCGACCGCCAGTTCAGCTTCACCTACAAGGGCGAGATATTGGCGTCGGACATGAAGGGGATGGGCGCGTCCTCGGGCACGCCGACGTCCGATCCGATCGACAGCGCGCCCGAAAAGAAGGACAGCGCCTGGCGCCCGGCGGTGCTGCAGAAGGGCGTGGAGGCGGAGGAGAGGTTCGACGCCGCTGCCGACCGTAGCGACGAGACGCAGATGCAGGCGATCGCCGCCGCGCTGTCGAAGGAAAAAGGGTTCCGATCGGCCCGCTATATGGGGCACCACCGCTTCGAGATCGACTATGCGATCAGCGGACGGCTGACCCATGCCTTCCTCTTCCCCTTCAACAGCGACGCGGAAATCGTGCTGCCCTTCGTCGCCATCGAACTGCGCGGTGACGATAGGGTGCGGGTGAAGGCGCCGGGCTATTCCAACAGCTTCGACAAGGGGCGCGAGCCGATGGGCCAGGGCGCGGGCGACGACGCGGCGAAGGCGCTGGACGGCACCTTCACCCTCACCACCAATGCGGAGATCGTCAGCCAGAATCAGGAAGACGGCGCGCAGGCGAGCGCCGAGGGCAAGCGGATCGTCTGGACGATCACCCCCCTCACCGGCGAGGCGCCCATGGCGACGCTGCGCGTCAGCCGATAGGCGCCTGCGCGGGCTTGATCAGTCTTCCGGCGCGATGGTGACGCGCAGGCCGTCGAGCGCGTCGCTGAGCGTCAGCTGGCACGACAGGCGGCTGGTTTCGTTGCGATAGTCCGAGCTGTCGAGCAGGTCATTCTCATCCTCGCTGATCGCCGGCAGCTTGTCGGCGAAGGCGGGGTCGACATAGACATGGCAGGTGGCGCAGGAGCAGCAGCCGCCGCACAGGGCCAGCAGTTCATCGAAGCCATTGTCGCGGATGACTTCCATCACGGACAGGCCATTGTCGCCATCGACAGCCTGTTCCTCGCCCGAGCGGTTGACCACAATCAGTTTCGGCATGTACTTCAATCCCCAAAAACGTCCCCGCCGCTCATAGGCGGGG
>DATEJA010000286.1:0-7815 GCA_035278405.1 Sphingobium sp.
TCGGGCCTGGTCAATATCGACTGGACCGCAGCCTATCAGTTCGGCCGCTTCAACGAGAAGACCGTCAGCGCGGCGGCACTGTTGACCGAAAGCCAGGTCCAGATCCCGGGCGCCCCGGCCAAGCTGCGCCTCGCCGTGCGCGGCGACATCGCCACTGGCGGCGCGCGCGACGGATCGACGGTGAAGACCTTCCGGACCTTCTATCCGCAACAGCTCTACATGACGATCATGGGCTTTCTGACCACGTCGAACGTCTATGATCTGGGCCTGGGCATCCGCGCCGATCCCACGCCGCGCCTGTCGCTGCAGGCCTATCAGCGCCACTTCTGGCGCTATTCGACGGAGGATGTCGTTTACGGTCGCGGCGCGGCGCCCTTGACCTCCACGGCCAAGTCGGACGCGTCCTCCATCGGCACGCTATGGTCGATCAGCGGGCGCTGGCAGATCAACAAGCATGTGGGGATCGGCGTCGATACGGGCTATTACAAGGCATCCGGCACGCCGCAACAGAGCGGCCTTCGCGACGTGGCCTATGGGCTGACGGAACTGCTCTTCATGTTCTGACGTCAGTTCCCGTCACGCCCCGGCCTGCGTCGGGCCGAAACGGGCGACCAGGTCGTAGGCGTCGCCCAGGAAGAGCTGGCGCACATAGGTGATCCGTTCCGGGCCACGCCACGTCCAACGTTCCACCGACAGGCAGGGTGATCCGGCCGGCACGCCCAGCCGGTCGGCCACCTGGCCGATTGCGGGCACCGCCGAAATGCGCGTTTCCGCCTCGGTCCAGGGCACATGCTGCAACAGCCAGGTGCCAGGCGGTATCGCGTCAAGGTCGGCGTCGACCATCTCGGGCACGGCGGCGGCGCTCACCAGGCGGAATTCGATGCCCAGCGGGCTTCCGTCCACCAGATGCAGGCCATCGATCTGGATGAGCGCGCCGCCCCCCGCGAGCAGCCTTTCCTCTTCATCGTCGCCCGCCGGCCGCACCAGGCGCTTGAGCGGGCGATAGGCATAGTCCTGCCCCCGTTCGCGCACCTGCGCGGCGATGTCGGGCACGTCCAGCACCATGGAATGAACCTTCGGCCGCGCGACGAAGGTGCCCGCCTTCTTGCGCCGGTCGATTAGGCCGGCAGCAACGAGCGCGGAGAGCGCCTTGTTCACGGTCATGCGCGAACAGCCATAATGCCGCATCAGATCCTGTTCGATGGGCAGGCGTTCGCCAGGCGCCAGTTCGCCGCCCAATATGCGGCCTTCGAAGTCCGATCTTATCCGTTCGTGAAGAGGCAGTCTCACGCGATCAGTCGCTCCAATATCCGCTGATAATCCCGGACCGCCCGGTCGCGGATGCGATGCCGCCCTTGGCTCACCAGCTTCTCGCCATGCCGCCAGACGCAGTCAATGGCGGACCGTCCCGCGGCGAACAGGAAACTGTCGACCAGCGCATCGCCCTGCCGGTGGGCAAGTGAGGGATGGTCGAGCGTCAGGCTGACGATATCGGCCGACCGCCCCGGCGCGATCCCCGCCTCCACGCCCAGCGCGGCCGCCCCGCCCGCCAGCGCCCCCTCATAAAGGTCCGCGCCGGTCGAACGGCCCGCGCCGCCTGCCATGACATTGCGCGCGCGGTGGACAAGCCGCTGGCCATATTCCAGCAGGCGCAGCTCCTCGGCACAGTCGATCAATATGTTGGAATCGCTGCCGATCCCGTAGCGCCCGCCCGCCTCGACAAAAGCGCGGAGCGGAAAGATGCCGTCGCCCAGATTGGCTTCGGTCACGGGGCACAAGCCTGCGATCGCGCAGCTACGGGCGACCGCCTGGGTTTCCGCATCGGTCATGTGGGTCGCATGGACCAGGCACCAGCGCGCGTCGACATCGGCATGGTCAAGCAGCCATTCGACCGGCCGCTGCCCGCTCCAGACAAGGCAGTCGTCCACCTCCCTTGTCTGCTCGGCGATATGGATATGCACGACGCGTCCCTTGGTGAGCCTCGCCAGTTCGCCAAGCTGGTCTGGCGACACCGCGCGCAGGCTGTGCGGCGCGATGCCGACCACCGCATCGGACAGCGCGGCGACATGGCGCTCGGCCCCCTCCAGCAAGCGGGCATAGCCCTCCATGTCCAGAATGAAGCGCACCTGCGCGGGCTGGGGCGGCTGCGCGCCGAACCCGGCATGGCTGTAGAGCACGGGCAGCAAGGTCATGCCGACACCGCTATCGGCGGCGGCGGCGCAGATGGCGGCGCTCATTTCGGCCGGATCGGCATAGGGCCTGCCCCCATGGTCGTGATGCAGATAGTGGAACTCGCCCACCCGCGTGAAGCCCGCCTCCAGCATCTCGACATAAGCGAGCGTCGCGATCGCCCGCACATCATCGGGCGTCATGCGGTCGACGAAGCGATACATGATCTCCCGCCAGGTCCAGAAACTGTCGTCCGATGGTCCTCGCCGTTCCGCCAGCCCCGCCATGCCGCGCTGGAACGCATGGCTGTGCAGATTCGGCATCCCGGGCAAGCCGCAGCGATGACGCTCCTCCCCCGCAACGGCCGCCACCCCGGTTTCGACAGCCGCGATGAGCCCGCCGTCCAGCCGGATGCGAACATTGCGGGCCCAGCCCTGCGGCAGAAGGACATGGTCGAAATAGAGAGCCTCGCGGGCATCGGTCGGCAGGACGGCCATGGATTTGCTCCTCGGTTGTTTTTTGTCTATACATAATATGGGAAGAGCGCAATCACCGCCACGAGGAGTCGACATTCATGGAGTGCGACACTGTCTGGACAGGTGCCCGGCTCGCCACGATGGCCGGCGAAGCGCTGGGCGTCGTCGAGCGGGGCCTGGTCGCCGCGAAAGACGGGATGATCGTCTATGCCGGTCCACAAGAGGATGCCCCGACGCTGCAGGCCGGCCAGATCGTTGAGTGCGAAGGCCGCTGGATCACCCCCGGGCTCATCGACTGCCACACCCATCTGGTTCATGGCGGCGACCGCGCGCGCGAGTTCGAGATGCGGCTGGACGGCGCATCCTATGAAGACATCGCGCGGGCCGGCGGCGGCATCCTTTCCACCATGCGCGCCACTCGCGCCGCCAGCGAGGACGCGCTTGTCGCCTCTGCCCTTCCCCGCATCGACGCGCTGATCGCCGAAGGCGCGACGACGGTGGAGGTCAAATCGGGTTATGGCCTGGACCGCGACACCGAAATCAGGATGCTGCGCGCGGCGCGGCGGCTCGGCGAGGAGCGGCCTGTGAGCATCGCCTCGACCTTCCTTGGCGCTCATGCCCTGCCGCCCGAATTTGCCGGCGACGCGGACGCCTATATCGCCATGCTGTGCGAGGCGCTGTTGCCCGAAATCGCCGAACTGGGCCTCGCCGACGCGGTGGACGCCTTTTGCGAAGGGATCGGCTTCACGCCGGCGCAGACGGAGCGCGTCTTCACCGCCGCCGCTCGCCATGGCCTGCCGGTGAAGCTTCATGCCGAACAGCTTTCCAACCTTCACGGCGCGGCGCTCGCCGCCCGACACGGCGCGCTGTCCGCCGATCATCTGGAACATCTCGACCAGGCGGGCGTGGCGGCCATGGCGGCGGCGGGAACCGTCGCGACATTGCTTCCCGGCGCTTATTATTTCGTTCGGGAAACTACCCTGCCTCCCGTCGATCTCCTGCGCGCCGCCCGCGTGCCGATCGCGCTCGCGACCGACTGCAATCCCGGCACGTCGCCGCTCACCTCCCTCCTGCTGGTGATGAACATGGGCGCGACGCTGTTCCGTCTTACCGTCGCCGAATGTCTGGCCGGCGTGACCCGCAACGCGGCGCTTGCGCTGGGCCTTGCCGATCGCGGCACGCTGGAGCCTGGCAAGCGCTGCGACCTTGCCATCTGGGACGTCGATCGTCCCGCCGAACTTGTCTATCGCATGGGGTTCAATCCGCTCCATGCCCGCATCTGGAGTGGTCCATGAACGCTGTTCTCCTCAAACCCGGCATGGTCCCGCTGGCCGACTGGCGATCGGTCTATCGCGGCGCGGGCGCGCGTCTGGACCCGGCCTGCGCGCCGCGCATCGCCGAAGGCGCGGCGGCCGTGGCGCGGATCCTTGCAAAGGGCGAGCCGGTCTATGGCATCAACACCGGCTTCGGCAAATTGGCGAGCGTGCGCATCGACGATGAGGATCTCGTCACGCTTCAGCGCAATATCGTGCTGAGCCACGCGGCAGGCACCGGCGCCCCCTCGCCGATCCCGGTCATCCGCCTGATGATGGCACTGAAACTCGCCAGCCTCGCCCAGGGCGCGTCGGGCGTCCGCCCTGCCACCGTGGCGCTGCTCGAATCCATGCTGGAAAGGGGCCTGACGCCGGTTGTGCCATGCCAGGGATCGGTCGGCGCGAGCGGCGACCTTGCCCCCCTGGCGCACATGGCCGCCACGATGATCGGCGTCGGCGAGATATTCCTGGACGACGAGCGCCTTCCCGCACTGGCGGCGTTGAACAAGGCCGGCCTCGCGCCGATCGATCTTGGCCCCAAGGAAGGGCTTGCCCTCCTCAACGGCACGCAATTTTCCGCCGCCAATGCGCTGGCGGGCCTGTTCGAGGCTGAACTGCTGTTTCGCTCCGCGCTCGTCACGGGCGCCCTGTCGACGGAGGCGGCCAAGGGGTCCGACACGCCGTTCGATCCGCGCATCCATCTGCTGCGCCGCCACCAGGGCCAGATCGAAGTCGCCGACGCGCTGCGCGACCTGATGGCGGGCAGCGCGATCCGCGCCAGCCACCTCAAGGGAGATGCCCGCGTGCAGGATCCTTATTGCCTGCGCTGCCAGCCGCAGGTGATGGGCGCGGCGCTCGACCTGCTGCGGCAGGCGGCGACCACGCTGGAAATCGAGGCGAACGGCGTTTCCGACAATCCGCTGATCTTCCCGGAGACGGACGAAGCGCTGTCGGGCGGCAATTTCCATGCCGAGCCGGTCGCCTTCGCCGCCGACATGATCGCCATGGCCCTGTGCGAGATCGGATCGCTCGCCGAACGCCGCATCGCGATGCTGGTGGACCCGGCGCTTTCCGGCCTGCCCGCCTTCCTCACGGCGCACCCGGGCCTCAATTCGGGCTTCATGATCCCGCAAGTGACGGCAGCCGCGCTCGTCAGCGAGAACAAGCAGCGCGCCTATCCCGCCAGCGTCGATTCCATCCCGACCTCGGCCAATCAGGAAGATCATGTCTCCATGGCCGCCCATGGCGCGCGCCGCCTGCTCGACATGGCCGAAAACACGACCGCCGTCGTCGGCATAGAATGGCTCGCGGCGGCGCAGGGCATCCATTTCCACGCCCCGCTCGCCTCCAGCGATGCGCTGGAATCCGCCTGCGCCGCGCTGCGCGCAATGGTGCCCGTCTTGGACGAGGACCGTCATTTCCATCCGGACATGGAAGCGGCCACGGCCCTGGTCCGCTCCGGCACGCTGGTCGCGGCGAGCGGCGACGCGCTGCCGGGCGTCGCATGAGCGACTGGCTCGACATTATCGAAGGGGATGCACCGCTGATCGTCGCCTTTCCCCATGTCGGCACCGATCTTGCCGATGTCAGCGGACAGTTCCGTTCGTCCTGGCTCGCCCGACGCGATACCGACTGGTGGGTGGACGATCTTTACGGCTTCGCGGCGGGCATGGGCGCGACGCTGGTGCGCACGCGCATTTCGCGCAGCGTGATCGACGTCAACCGCGATCCTTCGGGCGCCTCGCTCTATCCCGGCCAGGCGACGACCGAATTATGCCCGACCACCAGCTTCGACGGCGAACCGCTCTACGCAGGTGACCCTCCCGATGAGGCGGAGATCACCCGTCGCCGCGCGCTCTGGTTCGATCCCTATCATGCGGCGCTGTCGGATCAGATCGATCGGTTGCGCGCGCGCCATGCCCGGGTCGTGCTCTACGACGCCCATTCCATCCGCAGCCATGTGCCGCGCCTGTTCGACGGCCAGTTGCCGCAGTTCAACATCGGCACCAATGGCGGCACGACCTGCGACCCGGCCTTGAGCGCCGCCATCGCGGCGGTCTGCGCCGCGAGCGGGGAAAGCCATGTCCTCGACGGCCGTTTCCGGGGCGGCTGGACCACGCGCCATTATGGGCGCCCCGCAAAGGGCGTCCACGCCATCCAGATGGAACTCGCCATGCGCGGCTATCTGGACGAGCCCGAGCCGCTGAGCGAGACGAACTGGCCGCCCGCCTTCGACCCGGCCCGGGCGGCCGCCCTGTCCCTCATCCTTTCCCCGATTATCGAGGCCGCCCGCGCCTTCGCCCTCGCAGGAAACAACCCATGACCCGCACCGACAACAGCCGCCTCATCCAGCCCGCCACCGGCACGCGGATCAGCGCGAAAAGCTGGCTGACCGAAGCCCCGCTGCGCATGCTGATGAACAACCTCCACCCCGACGTCGCCGAGCGCCCCGAGGAACTGGTGGTCTATGGCGGCATCGGCCGCGCCGCGCGCGATTGGGAAAGCTATGACCGCATCGTCGAGACGCTGAGACGCCTGGAAAGCGACCAGACCCTGCTCATCCAGTCGGGCAAGCCCGTCGGCGTGTTCCGCACCCATGAAGACGCCCCGCGCGTGCTGATCGCCAATTCCAACCTCGTGCCGCACTGGGCGACATGGGAGCATTTCAACGACCTGGATAAGCGCGGCCTTGCCATGTACGGCCAGATGACCGCCGGTTCGTGGATCTATATCGGCACGCAGGGCATCGTGCAGGGCACCTACGAAACCTTCGTGGAAATGGGCCGCCAGCATCATGGCGGCAACCTGTCGGGCAAATGGCTGCTGACCGCGGGCCTCGGCGGCATGGGCGGCGCGCAGCCTCTCGCGGCCGTCATGGCGGGCGCGTCTTGCCTCGCCATCGAATGTCAGCCGAGCCGCATCGAAATGCGCCTGCGCACCGGCTATCTCGACAAGGCCGCCTCGACCATCGAGGAAGCCATGGCCATCATCGAACGGGCGAACGCCGACAGGCAGCCGGTTTCGGTCGGCCTGCTGGGCAATGCGGCGGAAATCCTGCCCGCCATGTTCGCGCGCGGCATCCGGCCTGATCTGCTGACAGACCAGACCAGCGCCCATGATCCGGTCAACGGCTATCTGCCCGCCGGGTGGACCGTCGCCGAATGGGTCGAGCGGCGCGAACGCGAGCCGGAAGCCGTGGCCAAAGCGGCGAAGGCGAGCATGGCCGTCCATGTCCGCGCCATGCTGGACTTTCACGCGGCGGGCGTGCCGACCACCGATTATGGCAACAATATCCGCCAGGTCGCGCTGGACGAAGGCGTGGAAAACGCCTTCGGCTTCCCCGGCTTCGTTCCCGCCTATATCCGCCCGCTCTTCTGCCGGGGCATCGGCCCGTTCCGTTGGGCCGCGCTCTCGGGCGATCCCGAGGACATCTACAAGACCGATGCCAAGGTGAAGGAACTGCTCCCCGACAATGCCCATCTTCACAACTGGCTCGACATGGCGCGGGAGAAGATCCACTTCCAGGGCCTGCCCGCGCGCATCTGCTGGGTGGGCCTGGGCGACCGCCACCGCCTCGGCCTCGCCTTCAACGAAATGGTCGCGACGGGCGAACTCAAGGCGCCCGTGGTGATCGGCCGCGATCATCTCGACAGCGGATCGGTGGCCTCCCCCAATCGCGAGACCGAAGCGATGATGGATGGTTCGGACGCGGTCAGCGACTGGCCGCTGCTCAACGCCCTGCTCAACACGGCGAGCGGCGCCACCTGGGTGTCGCTGCACCATGGCGGCGGCGTCGGCATGGGCTATTCCCAACATTCCGGCATGGTCATCGTCGCCGACGGCACGCCCGAGGCGGC
>DATEJA010000287.1:0-3168 GCA_035278405.1 Sphingobium sp.
GCGCAGGGCGTGCCGCTTTCCTTGCCGCCGGGTCTTGCCCTTGGTCTTGTCAAGCGCGCCGATGCCCCTGCGCCGGCAGAGCCGGCTCCGCCCGAACCGGCGGCTTCCGCCCCTGCCGAGGTCGCGCAGACCGAGGAAAGCGTGGCTTCTCCTGCCGAGGATATGCCGCAAGAAGCGCCTGAAGCCGCGCCCGAACCCCAATTGGCCCAGCCCGTGAAAGCGCCGAAGGCGCCTCGTCCCGCGCGCCAGGCCCAGGTCGCCGTCGCGGTGCCGGTCCCGTCCGGAACACAGGACATTGCGCCCGTTGAGGCAGTCTCCGACGAACGGGAGGAGCCAAAGTCCGAACAGGCGGAGCAGCAGGCGTCCTTGGCCGCTGCTCCGGCCGTGTCCCCGCCGCCGATCATGGCTCCGCCGCCGATCATAGTCGCGGCGCCCGTACCCCAGGGTCGGGCGCCGGTTGAGGCTCCGCCGCCTGTGCGGGTGCAGAAGGAGGCGATGCCTGCGCCGGCGGAAGGGCAGGATCAGCTGGCCGCCGTTCCGGGTCCCGAAGCTCGACCCGCCCAGCCGGCGGTTGCAGACAGGGCGCAGGCCGCTCCGCCGGTCCAGGCAGCCAGTGCGCCGGCGCGCGCTTCCCAAGCCAAGCCGTCCGACGGCAAGGCCGGTCCGATGGCGAAGGCACTCGATGGGCCCGCACCTTCGCCGCGCCAGCTGTCCGAGGCCATTGCAGCGGGCGATGAGGCTCCGGCCGCGCCGGTGCTCAACGGCAAACCGCTGAAGTCCGAAGCCCTGGCTTTGTTGCAATTGGTGCGCGAACAGGTCGGCGCCCGCCCGTCGGGCTTGCCCGCCCGCGTGGGCGAGCAGGTTTCCGCTTTGGCCAGCAAGCGCGCGCAAAGTGGCAGCGTGGCGGCCGAAGCCGTAGTGGCAGCAAGCCCCGTGGCCGCGCCCGATCTGCCCCAGGTCGCGACGGCGCCGTCTGCACCGGCACCGGCGTCAACCCTGTCCATTGCCGCGCCTGCGCAGCCGGCTGTCGACCTGTCCGCCAGCCTCAACAGCCAGATGGTCGATATGGGCGTGTCGGGCCAGTGGATCGACGGGCTCGCCCGCGATATCGCCGGCCTGTCGGCGCATGGCGCGCAGGGCCGCTTCCAGATCAATGCTGACCAGTTGGGGCCGGTGCAGGTCGATATCCGCCAGGGCAGCGAGGGCGCGGCGGTTCATCTGACTGTCGCCAGCGAGGCGGCGGAAATGGCGCTGCGGCAAGATAGCGACCGGCTGAAGCTGGATGCGGGCTTGGCGGCGGTCCGCATCGCCGAGGTGAAGATCGACCGCGCGCCGCATGTCAGCGAGCCTTCGCGCGCCGACACGGCCGGCCAGCAGTCCAGCCAGCAGCAGTCGCAGCAATCCGCCGGCCAAGGCGGCGCCTGGGCCAACAACGGCCAGAATATGGGCCAGCCGCAGGGCCAGCAGGGCCGTTGGCGCCCCGGCGAAAATAATGGCTTTACCCCTAAATCCTCCGGCGACCCGGCCGTTCTTAACCATGCACAGGAGCGCCAGGACGCCAGCGACAGCCGGCGCGCGCGCTATGCCTAAGCGATAGAGATTCCGGGGGACCAGCAGATGAGCGACGAAAAGAAGGCGAAGAAGAAAAAGGGCGGGGGGATGAAGATCATCCTGCTCGTCCTCATCGCCATGGTGCTGGGCGGCGTGGGCGCGGCCGGGGGTCTCTATGCCGCCGGCTTCTTCAGCCCGAAGGACGAAGGGCCCAAGGAGGATCCGAACAAGCCCGTCCTGGTGCTGGCCGGCGAGAGCGCGGAAGAGGTTGCCAAGGCCCATGGCGGCGGTGGCGGCGGTGGTGAAGGGGGCGAGGGCGGCCATGGCGGGGGCGGTGGAAGCACCCATATCCCCACCAGCGTCCATGTGCCCGCCAAGGGCATCGACCTGCCGAGCCCGGCCAATCCGGCCGCCTATCAGGCCACCTATTTCCAGTTGCAGACGCCCTTCACGTCCAACCTTTCGGACACCGACGCCTTCGCGCAGATCTCCATCGCCGTGTCGACCTATTACGACCTGCGCGTGATCGACGCGATCAAGACGCATGAGATGGCGATTCGCAGCCAGATCCTGATGCTGCTCGCCCAGCAGCCCGAAACGATGCTGTCGACGCCCGAGGGCAAGCGCCAGCTTCAGGGCCGGATCAAGGGCGTTATCAACGATGTTCTGAAGCAGAAGACGGGTTATGGCGGCATCGATAACGTTTATTTTACCAATTTCGTTATTCAATAGGGGCGCCTGAAAGGTCGGGAAGTCCCCTGATCCGCTAGGGCAGGGGACTATCATGGACGACGTTCAGACCTACGCCTTCGGGCGGGGGGAATCGCAGACACCGCAGATGCTGTCCGGGCTCGACCGGCTGGGCGAAAAGCTCGGCCGGCGTTTGCGTGCCTTGATCGAGCCGATTTCGGGCGCGCGGCCGCATGTCGTGGCGCTCGACGCGCAGCTGCTGGATTTTGCCGCCTGGTCGTCCGGCGTGCCCGGCTTTTCCAGCATCGGTGTCTATCGCGTCGCGCCCTTGAAGGGGCAGATGCTGCTGCGCATGGACGCGACGATGATTTCGACCCTGGTCGACTGTTTCTACGGCGGCCTGGGCAATCGTCCGCTGCCCGCGCGCGGCGAATTCACGCCGACCGAAGACCGCCTCATCAGCCGGATTTCCGATGGGCTGATCGCCCGCATGGTGGAAAGCTGGAGCGATATATTGGCGATCGAGCCCGGCCTCATCCTGCGCGAAACCGGCATCGGCTTCGCCTCGGCCGCGCAACCCGGCGAGCCGATGGTGCTGCAGCGCTTCATGCTCAGCATCGCGCGCGACCAGGAATGGCCGATCGACCTGCTCTTTCCGCTTTCCTCGCTGCGCGCGGTCGAGCCGCTGATGGGGACCAAGGCGGCGGTCGACGAGGAGCGCGTCGATCCCGTCTGGCAGTCCCGCATCGCGCACCGCATGCGCGACATCCGCCTGCCCGCCCGCACCGTGCTGGCGCGGCCCAATCTTTCGCTCGCCGACCTCATGCAGTTGAAGGCCGGCGACATCATTCCCGTCACGATCAGCCGCAGCCTGCCGCTGATCGTCGGCGACCGCATCGTGGCGCATGGGTCGATCGGCGACCAGGA
>DATEJA010000288.1:0-2809 GCA_035278405.1 Sphingobium sp.
CATGATGGCGACACAGGCCGCGAAGGACAGGGCCGCGCAAGTCGCCAGGATCAACGGCACCCACATGCGCCCGAACGGCCAGATGCAGCGCAGGAACAGCGGGAAGAAGAGGTAGAACTGCTCCTCCACCGCCAGCGACCAGGTGTGCAGCAGCGGCTTGAACAGGGCCGGCCCGTCGAAATAATTGGTCTTCATCCAGAACCAGACGTTGGACGCCGACAGCGCGGCCGCCGCCGTGCTCTGGCCATAGCGGCGCAGGTCGTCGGGCAGCAGCAGCCAGGTGCAGGCGATCGAACAGACCAGCAGCATCAGCATCAGCGCCGGGAAGATGCGCCGGATACGCCGCTGGTAGAATTGGAGGAAGGAGAAGGTGCCCCGTTCGAGGTCGGTGATGATCAGCCGCGTGATCAGGAAGCCCGAAATGACGAAGAAGACGTCGACGCCGACAAAGCCGCCGCTCGCCTGGGTCAGTCCCACATGGAAAAGGACGACGCCGATCACGGCAATGGCGCGCAGCGCATCCAGATCGGGCCGGTAGCTGGTGCTCGTGGCGGCCGCGCGCAGTCCGATCTCTTCCGCTGTCAGGGATGCCGCCGCTTGCCTGTCCAACTGCTTCACCGCACCCTCCCCGCCAGACTGGATGGTCGATCCTCTAGTCGTCCCTCGGCCCGCTGCTCCCTCAATGGGCGACGGCTTCGGGCTTGCGCTTCCACTTCACGATGCGGGGCATGCTCATGATGGACTCGCCCGCCTCGACCCTGCGCAGCAGGGTGGTGCCCACGCCGACCAGCGCGCCGTCCTCCACCCGGGCGCCGGGGCTCAGCACGCTGCCGCTACCCACGCTGGCGGCATAGCCGACCGAGCAGTCGGCCAGCACCGTCACATTGGTCAGCAGCGTAGCGTAATCGGCGACGCGCAGGCCATGGCCCAGCATGCAGTTCCACAGGATATGCACGCCCTTGCCGAAACGGATGTCGAAATTGACCTTCACCCCCGGCATCAGCACCAGCCCGGGTCCATGGACCAGATCATCGGCCACCAGCGCGCCATGATGGATGATCGTCGCCAGCCTCTGCCCGCGCGCCTCGATCAGTTCCTCCGACATGCGCTTGCGCACGATCGGATTCATCGTGCCGCAAATGGCGTGCATGTCTGGCCCGAACTCTTGGGCAGGGCCATGGACGGGCAGGCCGTCTATCGTCGAGCCGATCTTGGCCGGGTCGTCATCGACAAAGGCCACCGGCTCCCATTCCGGCCGGTGCCGGTTCGAATCGCGGATGCTGACCAGGATCTCGCGCGATCCGGATCCCGCCGTGTAAAGGATCAGCTTCTTCATCGATTGTTTCCCCTAGGACCGACAGCAGGGCATCATGCGTCAGCCCGTTGCTGGCGAGGATTTCCTTCGATCCGACATGCACGTCGCTGCCCGCAAAGTCGGTCACCTTGCCGCCCGCCTCGCGCACCAGCACGATCCCGGCGGCGACGTCGAACACCTTGGTCGCATTAAGGACGCGGGCGTCGATCCGGCCGCGGCCGACCAGCGCCAGGTCATAGGCGGCCGACCCCAGGATGCGGGTAGTGAAGGCCGCCTCGGTCAGGCGGCGATAGCGGTCGAACCCTTCCCGCGAGAGATGAAATTGATTGTCATAGGCGATCATCGCCTTGGACAGCACCGCGTTGGGCGACACCTTGATCGCATCGCCGTTGCGGAAGGCGCCTTCACCCTCCACCGCATGATAGGTCTCGCCGAAAAAGGGGATGGCGATCACGCCCAGCACGAAGCGCCCTGCTTCGACCAGCGCGATCGACACGCCGAAATTGGGCAGCCCCGCGATATAATTGTGCGACCCGTCGAGCGGATCGACGATCCAGCACAGATCATGGCCGAAATCGAAGCCGCCGCGCGTTTCCTCCGAAAGGACGGGCGCGCTGATGCCGAGCCGCTCATGGGCCAGGGCATGACATTCCAGATCGACGCTGGTGACGAATTCGCGGGCTTCCTTGCGCAACACGCGGAAATTCTGGTCGAACCGCTCCATCTGCGTGCCTGCGATCGCCTGCGCTGCGTCGAGCGCGAGCTGAAGTTCAGGGCCGAACCGGGTCATGTGGCTTGCCTTTGCATTTCGCGCCGCAGGAACTTGCCCGAATGGCCGGCCGGGATCGCTGAGACGAAGGAGATCTGATCGGGCACCTTGCTGCTCGAAAGGAAGGACCGGCAATGTGCCTGGATGTCGGCTTCGGTCAGGGCTGCGCCGTCGGACGGGACGATGAAGCTGTGGATCTTCTCGCCCAGATAATCGTCCGCCTTGCCGACGGTCAGCGATATGGCGACGCCGGGCAGCTTGTAGATCACCTCGTCAATCTCATCGGGCGCGATGTTGACGCCGCCCTTGATGATCAACTCCTTCTTGCGGCCGACGAACCAGAAACGGCCCTGTTCGTCGATGCGGCCCAAGTCGCCGGTATGGAAGGCGCCATCGCGCACCACGCTGTCGTAAAGCGCCGGGTTGCCGCGATATTCGATGAAGACATTGGGGCCGCTGATCGCGATTTCGCCGACCTCGCCATCGGGCAGCGGCTGACCGTCCTCGTCGACGATGGAGCAGCGGTTGCAGGCCAGCGGCACGCCGATTGAGCCCGCTTCCCAATCGGGATGGAGCGGATAGTCGACATGGGTCGGGCCGGTTTCGGAAAGGCCGTAGAGATTGGCCACCCTGACGCCGAAGCGGTCTATGAAGCGGCGTTGCAGTTCATGCGGCAGGGTCGACGATCCGCAGCCGATGAAGCGCAGCGCCGGCAGGCCAGCCGA
>DATEJA010000289.1:0-11151 GCA_035278405.1 Sphingobium sp.
GTTCTGCGCGGCCCGCAGGGGACGCTTTACGGCCAGGGCGCGATGGGCGGCACGATCCGCTACATCACGAACCCGGTTGATTTCAAGGACGTTCAGGCCGCTGCCGACGGCGAAGTCGCCGATGTGAAGGGCGGCAAACCCGACTGGCGGGTCAACGCCATGGTCAACATCCCGCTGGTCGAGGATCAGCTTGGCCTGCGTGTCGCCGGGACCTACCAGAATTTCGGCGGGTGGATCGACAATCCCGGCCTGGGCGAGCGCAATGTCAACAGCGGCCACTCGCTTGCGGTGCGCGCGAAGCTGGGCATCCGCCTGGGCGAAAATCTGAACATCACCGTGCTGGGCCAGCATCAGGAACTCAAGCTGGGCGCTCAGAATCTGAGCGACGAAAATGCCATCGTCAACGACCGGGTGCCTACGCCCTCGCAATCCCGGGTGGACATGGTGAACCTGCTCGCCACCTATGATTTCGGCGATGTGCAGTTGCTGAGTTCCACCGGCTATCTCTATCGCAAGGACCGGCAGACGCTGGACCTGACCGCATCCTTTGTCGGGCTGCTTGAGGCGCCCGCGCCTTTCGGCTTCGGTTATGCGCCCGGCACCTTCCAGAGCATCGGGCTGCCGGCAATCACATCCAACAGCATCTTCGTCCAGGAGCTGCGCCTGGCCTCGCAAGGGGAAAGCCGCTTTGGCTGGACCGTGGGCGCGACCTATCGCGACTCCACGACAAAGCAGGACGCGGCAGCCGCCGTCACGCCGAACAACGTCCTGCCGGCGGGCTTTGAGCTGTTCAACGCGCTGGGCACCTATCCCGAAGATTCGCGCTCCTGGGCGGTGTTCGGTGAAGCCAATTACAAGATCCTGCCCGAACTCACCGCGACGGTGGGTGGGCGCTATTTCAGCGATAAGCGCGAACAGCGGCTGCGTTCCGCCGCCTTCGGCGCCGTGTCGATCGACAATGGCAAGGACACATTCAACGCCTTCAGCCCGCATTTCAACCTGTCCTGGCAGCCCAGCGAGCAGCTGAACATCTATGCCAATGTGGCGAAGGGGTTCCGCAGCGGCGGCTTCAACCGCACCTCGGCCGGCCTGGGGCTGGTGACGGTGCCGCCTTCCTATGATCCGGAAACGCTGTGGAGCTATGAAGGCGGCGCGAAGTTCCAGTCGCTCGACCGCAGCATTTCGGCCGAACTTGCCGTCTATCGGAACGAATGGACGGACGTGCAGTCGCTGGCCTTCGCACCCGGCAGCCCCACCCAGTTCACCATCAACGGCGCCAAGCTGGGCGGCTGGGGCGTGGATGCGGCCTTCAACTGGACTCCGGTCCGTCCGTTGACCCTGTCCGTCACGGCGGGCTGGAACGACATGAAATACAAGTCGACCACGCTGGAGCATATTCGCGGCGACAAGGCGGACTATGTGCCGCGCTTCACCGGGTCGGCTTCGGCGGAATATCGGTTCGGCGGGGACAAGCTGCCGGCCTTCGCCCGCATCGACTATCAGTATGGCGATGATTTCCAGGTGTTCATCCGCAGCTTCCAGGTGACGCCCGCCAAGAGCGACAAGCAGCATATCCTGAACGCTCGCATCGGCTACTCGACGGATCGCTGGGAAGCGGCGATCTTCGCGCGCAATATGCTGGACAAATATAGCATAACCTATCCCGCCTTCGGGTCGCTTCCCAATCCCGCATGGCTCCAGCCGCGCACGATCGGGGTTTCCTTGGGCTTCCATTACTGACGAGATCAACGATGACGAACGCAACGGATTGGACCGCGAGGCGGGCTTTCGCCCAGGCGGCATTGCTCGCCGACCGCAATATCCGCAACGGCGCGGTCCATCCGTTGTGGATCGACGAAGATCATTTCTGGTATGACAGGACGGGCGAGGAAGGCCCGGCCTTCCGCGTGGTTCACGCGCCGACGGGCGAGACCCGTCTGACGCTGAACAGGTCGATCATCGCCAAGGCGCTGGCCGATCATCTGGACGTGCCGGTCGATCCGGCGGTGCTGATCGTGGGCAACCCGCAGTTCGATCTGTCCGGTGGCTCGGTCGACTTCATGGCTTATGGCGATGCCTATCGTTTCGCTGTCGACACAGGCGTGCTGACGCCGGTCGACAAGAAAAGCGACCTTAGTTGGCTGGCTTCGCCCGATGGCTCTGCGGCCGCGCTACTGCGCGCGAACAACCTCTGGCTGCGCGACCTAGCCACGGGTGAAGAACGCGCGCTGACGACCGACGGCCAGCATGACTATGCCTATGCCGACAAGCCGCTCAGCCTGCGCGACCTGAGCAGCCGTCTGGGTGACGCCGTTCCCGAAGCGATGTGGTCGCCCGATTCCCGCTGGCTCTTCACGCTACAGGTGGACGAACGGCACGTGCCCGACCTGTCGCTGGCGGAATATGCGCCGATGGAAGGGGTCCGCCCCGTCATCCACAGCAACAAGACCTGCCTGCCCGAAGACCCCAAGGTCACCGAATTCCGCATGATCGCCGTCGAGGCGGCGACCGGCCGTCAGGTGGAGGCGCGCTATCCCCGGCTGACGGCGGTGCGGATGAACAACTCGCCCTTCAGCGCGGGCGTCGCCTGGTGGAGCGCGGACAGCCGCACGGCCTATTTCGTGGACATCGAACGGGGCGAACAGGTGGCCCATGTCGTCGCCTTCGACGTCATGACCGGCGCGACCCGCATCGTCTTCACCGAAACCGCCTCTGCCTATGTCGAGGTAAGCGTCAACGTCTATACGCCCGCGCTGGTGGCGCCCATCGCCGACACGAACGAACTGGTCTGGTATTCCGAGCGCAGCGGGCACGGCCATCTCTACCTCTATGACCTGGCCACCGGCGCGCTCAAGAACGCGATCACCCAGGGGCCCTGGCAGATCCGCGACGTACTGCGCGTCGATCCCGCACGCCGCGAAGTCTTCTTCACCGCTGCCGGCATCGCGGCTGAGGAAGGTCCCTATATCGTCAAGCCCTGCGTCGCTTCGCTCGACGGCGGCGAGACGCGCCTGCTGTCCGATGCACCGGGCGAACATATCGTCTGGCCGCCGCGCTCCATGGCGCTGACGCTGAAACAGCTGGAAGGACTCGATCCGGGCAAAATCTCCGGCCTGTCCCCCTCGGGCCGCTATTTCGTGGAAACGGTGAGCCCCATCGACAGCCTGCCCGAAACCTGGCTGCGCGACCAGGACGGCAAGACCATCGCCTTGCTGGAGCGAGCGGAAGGCGAACTGCCCGTCGGCTGGCAATGGCCCGAAGCGGTCAAGTGCAAGGCCGCCGATGGCGAGACCGACACCTATGGCCTGTTGTTCAAGCCGATGGGCTGGGACCCTGCGCAAAGCTACCCGATCATCGACGCCATCTATGGCGGGCCGCAGGTTTCCAACGTGCCGCACGGCAGCTTCGTGGACGGCAGCCTGGGCGCCATGACCTATATCGAGGCGGCGCACCTGTCCTCGCTGGGTGCGTTCGTGCTGGTGCTGGACGGTCGGGGGACCGCCGAGCGGGAGCAGGCATTCCGGACGGCGTCGCACCGCAGCGTGCATACCGCCTCCAACCTGGAAGATCATATCGCTGCCATCAGGCAGATCGCGCAGACATATCCGCAGATCGACCTCGACCGGGTCGGCATCACCGGCTTTTCCGGCGGCGGCTACATGACGGCGCATGCCGCGCTGCGTTTCGGGGACTTTTTCAAAGTCGCCGTGGCCGGAGGCGGCAATTACGACCAGGCGCTGTTCTGGCACTGTTGGGGCGAACGCTATCATGGCCCCTATGAGCCGGAACATTATGGCGCGCAGGCGGCGAAAAGCTATGCCGCTGGCCTTTCGGGCAAGCTGATGCTGGTCCACGGCATGATGGACCAGGGCTGTCACCCGGCCGCGCTGTTCCAGCTCGTCCAGGCGCTGGTCGAAGCGAACAAGGACCATGAACTGGTGCTGCTGCCCCGCGCCCGTCACGAATGGACCGGCTATGGCATGCGCCGGCGCTGGGACTATTTCGCCACCCATCTGTGCGGAGGCACCCCTCCGGCAGGCGAGCCGTTCAAGATCGCGATTGACGATGTGTTCGCCCGCGCGGCCGCCAATGCGCAAAAGCCGGAGAAACCTGCGTGACGGCAACGGCGGTAACATTCCCCGGTGACAAAGGGGGCGACGACCAGCCCCATGTGCGGATCGTCACTGAAAGAGGCGATATTGTTGTCCGCGTTTATCCCGACCGGGCGCCCGCGACGGTCGCCGCCTTCATGGCGGCGGTGGATGCCGGCGCCTATCGGGCATCGGTGTTCGGCAGGACGGTGAGGGCCGACAATGATCGGGGCACGCCGCCGATCGAGGTGATACAGGGCTATTGCGTGGCGCCAACGCAGAACCCCACCCTCCCGCATGAACCCACGTCGCAGACCGGCCTGCCGCACAAGGACGGGACCATCTCGCTGCCCCGGCAGGATGGCGGCTCGGGCTCGCCCTACAGCTTCTTCATCTGCCTGGGCGACCAGCCGGCGCTGGACGCGGGGGGCGGGCGAACGAAGGATGGCCTTGGCTTTGCGGCCTTTGGCGAGGTCGTGCAGGGGCTGGATGTGGCGCGGGCGATCCATGCCATGGCCGCCCACGGCGAAACCGATCATCCTTTTCTCGACGGTCAGATCCTGGACCCCGCCGTCGCCATTCATCATATCGTTCGGGTGACGACCGATCCCGCAGCGGCGCTGGCCCGCCTGGCGGAGGATGCTTGGGCCTATCGCGTGCGCGAGTTCCCGACCGAAGCGAGCAGCGCGGGAGAGGTTGAAGCGGGCAGCCGCCTGGACGGCGCGAGCGAGCAGGATCATGCGCGCCGCGCGACCGAATGTGGCGCCATGCTGGCACGCGCCGACGCGATAGCGGAAAGCGCGCTGAAGCCTGACGAGGGCATCACCCTCGCGCTGCTGCGCGGCCAGTTGCAGGCGGAGGTGGACGGCTATCGGCTGGGCGGCCGCTATGCCCCAGTCCTCTTCCCGATGGCCTTTTTCGACCTGCCCGATTATCTGATCCAGCAGACGGCGCTTGATACGGCCCGGCAGCGTGATGATTTCGCCGCGCGGCTTGCCGCTATTCCTCGGTTCATCGCGGATAACCTGGCGCTGCTGGAAACCGGCTTCGCGCGGGGCTTCCGCCTGCCGACACCGCTGCTCCCCCGCATCCTGTCGATGCTGGACGCGCATCTGTCCGCAGACGGGCTTGCCGCGAAGATGACGGGCAGGCTCTCCCAGTTCGGCCTCGCCGGCAGCGCGGAGGGGGACAGGCTGCTGGACATCCTGGCGCAGGAGGTCTTGCCCGCGCTGCGCCTTGTCCGCGATCGGTTCGCCGCGCTCGGCACCCAGGAATTGACGGATGCGGTCGGACAGTGCGCGCAGCCCGGCGGACGCGACTGGTATCGGCATTGCGTTCAGGTCCAGACGTCGCTCACCATCGACCCCGACCGCATCCACGCAGTCGGCGTCGAGGAAGTGGCTCGCATCAATGCCGAGATCGAAGCCGTGCTGGCGGAGATGGGACGCCCCGGGGAGCGCGCCGCGGTCGCCGCCGAACTGGACGCGCGGCTGGCGAAGGATGGCGATGAACTGCTGGAACGGACCCGCGCGCTCGCCAAGCGGATTGACGGGTTGATCCCCCGCCTCATCGGACGGACGCCGCGATCCACCTATGGGGTGGAGCCGATGACGCCCGCCGCCTCGACCGGCCTGCCGCCCGCGCTCGCGCTGCCCGGCCCGGCAGACCGTTCGATGCCGGGTGTCTACCTGCTGACCGCGCTGCCGGAAAAATGCCCGCTGCACTTCCTGGTGCCGCTGACGCTGCATGAGGCGTGGCCCGGCCATTTGATGCAACTCGCCCTGGCGCAGGAATTGGAGGCGCTGCCCGCCTTCCGACGCCACGGATGGACCAGCTATAACGGCTATGTGGAGGGCTGGGCCCTTTACTGCGAGCGCCTTGGCCGGGATATCGGGCTGTACGAGGACCCGCGCGACCGTTTCGGCCTCCTGTCCTTCGAAATGTGGCGGGCGGCGCGGCTGGTCGTCGATACCGGCATCCACTGGCTCGGCTGGACCCGCGACGCCGCCATCGACTATATGGCGGACCATTGCTTCCTGCCGCGCGCCACCATCGAGAGCGAGGTCGACCGCTATATCGGCATGCCGGCCCAAGCGCTCAGCTACAAGATGGGGGAACGGGTGATCGCCGCCCTGCGTCAGAAGGCGGAGGCGGCCTGCGGGACCGACTTCTCGCTCCGCGCTTTCCATGACGCGATATTGGCCATGGGGCCGGTGTCGCTGGACTTGCTGGAGACCGGCATGACGCGTTGGATCGAGGAACAGGCCGCATGAGCGTGAATATGGTGGCGGAGGGCGGCGCTTCGTCCGCCACCATGCCGGACGCTTCGGTGTCGGAGGACCGGGTCCTTCCCGGCGGCTGGTACACGCTCTGGGGGATGCTGATCGTCACCCTGTTCGCCTTTGTCGACCGCCAGTTGCTGACGCTCGCCGCAGCCCCGATCGCGCAGACATTAAAGCTCTCCGATACCCAGCTGGGGATGCTTCAGGGTCTGGCGCCCGCCATTTTTTCGCTGGTGGCGGTCTATCCGATCGCTTGGCTCGCCGATCGCTATGACAGGCGCTTCGTGCTGGGTGGCTGCTTGCTCGCCTGGTCGGTCGGCACGGCCGCCTGCGGGCTGGCCCAGAACTATACGCAGCTTTTCCTAGCCACCATCGCGATCGCCGCGGGCGAAGCGGCGCTGACGCCGATCATGTTCTCGGTCGTGCCGGACCTGTTCAAGGGCCGCAAGCGCGCCTTTGCCAACAGTCTGCAATATTTCTTCGCCTATGTCGGCATCTCCCTGGCCCTGGCGCTGGGCGGGGCGGCGCTTGGCTGGCTCGGCCGTGTCCATGGGAGCCTGCCCGATGCGCTGCAAGCGCTGGAGCCGTGGCGCATCGCCTTCTTCATCGTCGTCCTGCCGACGCCGTTGCTCCTGATCCTGATCATGGCCATGCGCCTTCGCCGGCCGGACACAAGCGACGCGGAGCTTGCCGGCGTCCCAGAAGTCCACAGCCTGCTGCCCCAATTGCGCGCGCATCGCTGGGCCTATTCCTTCACGCTGGGCGGGCTTGGCGCCTATCTGCTGGCCTTTGGCGGGTTCATGGCCTGGCTGCCCGTGATCGGCGCGCGCTTGTTCCAGGCCACCCCGGAAATGAACGGCTATGCCATGGCGCTCGCCAGCGGCTGCGGCACGATCATCGGCGTGGCCGCCGGAACCCTGCTGATCCGGTCTGCCATGGCGCGCCTGAAGGCACGCGCCGCCATCCGCGTGTGCTGGTTGATCATGCTTTTTTCGTCCCCGCTGGTGTTGACCTTCCTGTTCGTCAATTCCTTCAACGCACTCTATGCCTGCTTCGCGCTTTTGATGGGCTCGGGCACCGCCATCGGCGTCCTGGTGCCCACGATGCTGCAGGACATGGCGCCGGCACCGATCCGGGCGCGCTTCCTGGCCATCTATTCGATCGTAGCCGCGCTGCTGAGCGGCGCCGCACCGAGCATCGTGGGCGTCGTGTCCGACGTGATCGGAGGCGAGCGCAGCCTGCTGGTCGGGACGGTGATCGTGGCGCTACCCTCCTGGTTCGTCGCAACGCTGCTCCTCCGCCTCGCCGAACGGCATTTCGAGGAGCTTACCGAGCGCTTGCGCGAACGCGTAGAAGGCGGACAAGGTCCAATAGGTTCATCTTCCTATTTTGGATCAGTGAAATCCTGACCCAAGTCCGCGCGCGAGCATCAGGCGAACGGCCCCGAATATGACATCCATGTCCCGCTGAGCGCTCGGCAGAGCTTTGCGGAAGGGGCAAAAGCCATGGATCATGCCTGCCATCTCCAGGTAGACAAGTTCCGAGCCGGCGCGAACCAGGTCGGCGGCATAAGCGCGGCCGCTGTCGCGTAGCGGATCCAAGCCTGCCGTAACCAGCACGGTTGGCGGCATACCGCCATGTTGGCCGAGGCAAGGGAAGACGCGTGGGTGGTTCAACTCGGCCGCATAGGCGCGCCCATACCAGGCCATTGTTTGCTTGTCGGACAGATATCCCTCGTTGAAGAGGTGGTAGGACTCATGGGTGATGACATTATCTGCCGCTGGATAGATGGGCACCTGAAGATGGACGGGAACGGCAGCGGGCGCTGCCATGAGGGCCTGGGTCGTGACGATCGTCAGATTGCCGCCTGCGCTTTCCCCCATGATGATGAGCGCGGTCACCGTCCTTTCGACCTCTTGGGGGTTCGACGCAATCCATCGCGCCGCTGCCTCACAATCGTCCGGCGCCGCCGGAAACGGATGCTCCGGGGCGAGTCGGTAGTCTACCGACATCACCGGAAGGTCCAGCTCGGCTGCGATGTGCGTGCAGAAATTATGATAAACGTCGATGCTGCCAACGACGAACCCACCGCCATGGAAGAACAGCAGCGCAGGTCCGGGGTCGCGGGTGGCACGACGGTCAAAGAGGCGAAGACCAATCTCGCCCCCGGGGCCTGGACAGGCGAGGTCGCGGACTAAAGCGAGAGTCTGGGCTTCCATGTCGGCCGACGCCACCAACTGCGCGTAAGACGCTCGGGCCGCTTCCACCGATAGTTCGCTTAGATCAGGTTGGCCCAGCCGTGACTGTAGGAACGCGTCGACGTCAGGCCTGACATAGTGCCGCGTTGATGCCATGTTGATGACCTCCTTTCCTGTCGGAACATCCTGCGAAAGCGCCCGCCCCAAGGAAAGCTCGCCTCAGGCCGTCGGCACGAGACGGGTGCAAGGCCATTATCGGCCGTGACACCGATATCCTGTTCCAGCGCTCGCCATCTCGCTCACAATGCCATGTCGCCGGATGGCCGTAAACGAACGAGAATTCCGAGGATGTTTCTCCCCATTTCACGTCGTCCCGTTATTGATTTTTCTTTCAAATAAATTCACCCTGCTTCCGGCTGAACCGCCGCGCCAGTTCGGCATGAGGGGTTCAGCGATGGGAGAGGCTGATGGCGGGACCTTATATCGACGCGGCGCCATTTCTGGAGGAAGCGCAGCGCGTCGTCGGGGCAGAGGATTGGGGCGATGACGGGTTCGAGGAGGCCTATCACCGCTTCGTCGAGTCCCTCAACCGCGAAGCGGAGTTGACGGACGAGGGCGCGGCGCGAACGCGCGCGCATGTCCGTCAGTTGCTGATCGGACGTCTCGGCGTGGTTCGGGATCGCACGGCCAACCCCGCGATCGCCCGGGAAGAGGTGCGCGCGCCCCTGATCCTGACGGGTCCTGGCCGATCGGGCACATCCTTTTTCAACGCGCTCATCGCGGCGGACCAGCGCAATCACTCGCCGCTGCACTGGCAGGTCTGGCACCCTTCGCCTCCGCCCGCGCTCCAGGCCGACGGCGGGGTCGGCACCATCGCCGAGATGGAGCGGTTCATGCAGGAGCAGGGCTGGCAGGCGCCCGACGTCCGCGCGACGCACAATTATACCGCCCGCAACGCGGCCGAGGATATTTTGGTGCTGGATTATTCCTTCCGGTCGGCCACATTCGCCTTCTTCTGGAACACGCCTTCCTATGGCGCCTGGCTGGCCTCGGCGGATCTGGCCCCGGCCTATCGCTTCGAGCGTGTCATGCTGCAGGCGCTGCAGCATGGCGTCAGCCGCGACCAGTGGGTCATCAAGTCGCCTGTGCATCTGGGCCAGCTTGGCTATCTGTTCGACGAGTTTCCCGATGCGCGGCTGGCCGTCAACCATCGCGATCCAGTCAAGACATTGGGGTCAATCAGCAGCATGCTGAAGGCGCACCGGCGTCAGTTCGGCAATGCCCCGGTCGTGCTGGACCGCAGCTATGCGTTGGCGGCGATGGAAGGGCTGGCGCGGTCGCTGGAAGACATGATCGGCCGGCGCAAGGATGCGGCGGTGAACGCGAGGTTCGTCGATATCGTCTATGCCGACCTGATTGCCGATCCGCTGGCGGAGGTCGCCAAATTCTACGCGCATCACGGCATCGCCTTCACCGACGAAGCGCGCGCCAGCATGCAGGCGCATATCGCCGACAACCGGCAGGGCAAATTCGGCGTCCACACATATGACATTTCCGAAACCGGCCTCAGGGTCGAGGAAATACGGGAAAGGTTCAAATTCTACACGGACTGTTTCGACATTCCGCTGGACGTCTGACGCCGGCGCGAAAGGGGGCGGACTCGCCGCAGCGGCGGATCAACCGGAGGATCGAGATGCAACGCAGCAAGCTGATGATGGCGCTGGCGCTGGGCGCGGGATTGTTGATGGGGTCGAAGGGTCGTGCCGAAACCGGCGCGCCCGCCGCCACTTCCTCCCCCGCGCAGGAGGCGTGGCTGCGCTATCGCGACGAGTTGCGCCGCGAACATGAAGCGCTGCTTTTGCTGGAGGAGGCGAAGGACCCGCAGTTGCGCGCGCAGGGGCTGTATTATCTCCAGACGCTCGAAGCCACGGCGCACAATATGTATATCGCGCCGCGAACCCAATATCCCGCCTTCTACCGCGAGGCGATCTTCATGCCGATGGCGGAGGTCAATTGGGGCGATCCCAATCCGGACTTCCACTATCATTGGGCCTGGATCGACGGGGCGCACAGCTATCGCGTGTTCGGCAACAAGCGCGGGTCCGACTGGGCGACGATGCAGGTCTATAAGGGCTTTTGGGGCGATGAGGTGCAAGGCAATCTCGCCACCGTCGATTTCGACGACATCCCGGCCGATGCGGACGGCAATTTCGAGATTTTCCTGGGCCCCAATCCGCCAGCGGAAAGTGACGGCCGATATTGGGTGAAGCTCGACCCGAACCTGCACAATATCGCGCTCAACATCCGCGAGGTGTTCAACGATTGGGAAAAGGATGTGCCGATCGACGTCCGCATCGAAATCCTCGACCGAACGCCCAACGCGCCGATCCATTTCGACGAGGCGGAACTGGCCGCCCGTATCGATCGCGCCCGCAAGTTCCTGTCATTCAACTATGACTTCACGATCGCCCGGTTCAAGGATTCGCCGAAAAATGGCGATGCCGCCAGCCCGACCGCGCGCAACCGTTTCAAGTCGTCCGAAAATGCCGTGCAGCAGGGGGGCAATCCGCTGGCCTGCTA
>DATEJA010000290.1:0-3770 GCA_035278405.1 Sphingobium sp.
AGGAAGACCCAGAGGGCGTTGAGCGCATAGCTGATCAGCGAGACGGCGATGAACTTCACGCCGCGCGCGGCGGGGTTGTCGCGGGTGCCGTGGCCGCGGAAGGTGAAGGCGCTGTGGGTGACATAGCCGACCATCACCGCCACCAGATAGCCGATGCCGTTGGCGATCTGGGGATGAAGGCCGACCGGCGCGGCCAGCGTCCAGTAGATCACGGCCTGGCAGGCGGTGACGAAGAGGCCGGTGACGCCATAGCGGACGATCTGCCAGAACAGGGCCTGCCGTTCGGGCGGCAGGGATGACAGATATTTCATTCACGGGCCCCGTTGCGCTTTGATGGGGAGCCTCTAATCCACCCGCCATGAAGTTGCAAAGCGGCGATACCCTGCGCGGTCGCGTGACCCGTTTTCTGGCGGCCCTGTCGATCTGGGCCGAACAGAATTGGAAATGGCTGACCGTCCTGATGTGGATCGTCGCCATGGTCGTGCTGATGGTCACGCGCTGGCCGCAGATCCACTGGATGACGCTGAGCGATACCGACGACAATATCCGCTATGTCCAGGTGAAGGACTGGCTGGCGGGGCAGGGCTGGTACGATCTGCGCCAATATCGGCTCGATCCGCCGGCGGGCTTTGACATCCACTGGTCGCGACTGGTCGACCTGCCGCTGGCGGGGCTGATGCTGTTCTTCCGCGCCTTTGTCGACCCGGGGCTGGCCGATCGGCTGGCCTGCGCGATCGCGCCGATGATCCCGCTGCTGCCGCTGATGCTGGGGCTGGGCTTCATCGCCCGGCGGCTGGCGGGGGGAAATGGGTGGATCCTGGCCGCGCTGGCGCCTTATGCCGCGCAGATGGGGCTCGGCATGTTCGTGCCGATGCGGATCGACCATCACGGCTGGCAGCTGGCGCTGACGGTGCTGATGCTGGCGGGCCTCATCGACCGCAACTGGCTGCGCGGCGGGCTGGTCGCCGGGATCACCAGCGCCCTGTCGATCGCGATCGGCATGGAGATGATCGTCTATCTCGCCGCTGGCGGGGCGCTGATCGCGCTGCGCTGGGTGTTCAAGGAGGGCGCCGCGCGGCGGATGCTGCCCTATGCGCTGAGCCTGGCCGGATCGGTCTCGATCCTGTTCCTGGCTTTCGCGAGCGACGCGAACCGGCGGATGGTGTGCGACGCGCTGTCGCCCATCTGGGTCGCGATCTTCGGCGCGGTGGGCGCGGGGATGACGTTGCTGGCGCTGCTGCCGCTGCGTAGTTGGCCGGCGCGGTTGGGCGCGGGGCTGCTGGTGGGCGGGGCGGTCGCGGCCTTTGCCTGGATGAACTGGCCGCAATGCCTGTCGGGCGCCTATCAGATCTCGCCCGAATTGCAGCGGCTGTGGCTCGCCAATATTCGCGAGGCCAAGCCCATCACGGCGCAGGCGCGCAGCCTGGTGGTGCCGCTGATGGCGATCCCGGTGGCGGGGCTGTTCGGCCTCGTCTGGGCATTGTGGGACGCGCGGCGGGACAGCGACCGGCTGTGGGCCTGGGCCACGGTGGGGCTGATGATGCTCTTTTCGACCGCGCTGCTCTTCTGGCAGCTGCGCGCGGGCCCGGCGGCGCAGCTGCTGGCGATCCCGCCGGCGGCCTGGGCGGCGCATCGCGTGCTGCGCGCCGTGCTGTTCGGGCGGCCGCTGGTCCGGCTGCTGGGCATCGGGGGCGTGGCGCTGTTGAGCGTGGCTGCCTTTGCCGAGCCGCTCTATCCGCAGATCAACCAGCTCTGGGCGGGGATCAGCGGCGAGGTGCCCAAGCCGCAGAAGCCGGCGGCCAAGAGCCGGCAGCAGGTGATCAACAAGGCCAATGGCCGCTGCCGGTCGCTGCCGGCGCTGCAGGCGTTGAACCAGCTGCCGCCCGCGACCATCTTCACCATGGTGGACCTGGGCCCGCGCATCATCGCGACCACGCATCAGAGCGCCATTGCTGGCCCCTATCACCGCAATGGCGCGGTGATCCTGGACGTGCACCACGCGTTCGACGGCGCGCCGGAGGGCTTCCGAGCGATCGCGGCGCGGCATCATGCCACCTATCTGCTGATCTGCCCCGGCTTTCCCGAAGGCACGGTCTATCAGGCGCGCAGCCCGCGTGGTTTCTATGCGGGGCTGATGCGGGGGAATGTGCCGGCCTGGCTGACGCCGGTGCCGCTGAAGAGCGGGTTTGCGCTGCCTTATACGCTGTATCGGATCGATTACGGGATGCGGTGACTGGTAGTTCTGTTCATCGGTGAAGGCCGGGTCCCGTTGAGAGGGCGGGACTGGGCCCCGGCCTTCGCCGGGGAACGATCAATGTCAGCGGCCTGATGTGCCGAGGCTCCTCTCTGCGTCTCCGCGTCTCCGCGTGAAAAAATCGTTCCTGCGGTCAGCGCCGGGCGGCGAAGAAGGTGCGTAGCAGGGTGGAGGCTTCGGCTTCGGCGATGCCGCCATAGACTTCGGGGCGGTGCAGGCATTGCGGCTGGGAAAAGAGGCGCGGGCCCTGTTCGATCGCGCCGCCCTTGGGATCGGGCGCGGCATAATAGAGGCGGGCGATGCGGGCGTGGGAGATCGCGCCCGCGCACATCGGGCAGGGTTCCAGCGTGACCCAGAGGTCACAGCCGGTCAGGCGGAAGTCGCCGAGCCTCGCGGCAGCCTGTCGCAGGGCGACGATTTCGGCATGGGCGGTGGGGTCATTGTCGCGGCGATTGCGATTTTCGCCTTCGCCGATGATCGCGCCGTCCAGCGTCACCACCGCGCCGATCGGCACTTCGCCCGCCGCCTCGGCCGCGCGGGCGAGGTCGAGCGCGCGGCGCATGGGATCGGGCAGGGGGAAGGGCGTGGCCATCGCCCCGGCCATAGAGCATTGTGGCGCCGGGCGAAACGATCAGGGTTTCTTGACGTCCACGGTCGGCACCTGCACCGTTTCGTTGCGGGCGCCCACCTCCACCTTGCCGACATCAGCCTGGAATTTCGGGAGCTGGCCGCCTTCGACCGCGATCTTGGGCAGGCTGCCTTCCTGCGTTTTCTGCAGGTTGATGAAGCCGGTGGCGATGCCGCCCGCAAGGATCAACAGCACAACCAGCAACAGGCCACCAATGAGTCGCATCTTGCTCTCCTTTGGGATATGGGCTGCAAACGCCCGAGGCGGGCAAAGGGTTGCGAAAGCGGCTGGATCGCCCGGGTGGGGCGGCTTGACGGGGGGCGGGAATCCCGCTATCGGCGCCGCTTTCCGAACGAACACGAATTACAAGGTTGATTGACTATGTCGCGCATCTGCGAGCTGACCGGCAAGGGCCGCCAGGTGGGTCACAACGTGTCCCACGCCAACAACAAGACCAAGCGGGTGTTCCTGCCCAACTTGCAGAACGTGTCGCTGATCTCCGAAACGCTGGAGACCACGGTGAAGCTGCGCGTGTCGACCCACGGTCTGCGTTCGGTCGAGCATAATGGCGGCCTCGACAACTGGCTGCTGAAGACCAGCGACGACAAGCTGTCGCTGAAGGCGCGTCGCCTGAAGCGCGACATCGCCAAGAAGCAGGCCGCCGCCGCCTGATTCGGGTTCGCGTCGTTCGCTTGAAGAAGCGGCCTGGTGACGGGCCGCTTTTTTGCGTGGGTGGCGGAACGACCAGGAATGTTTTTATCCCGTCCTAACGCAGCGCGAATTTCAGCAGCAGGGTGCGCTGGAAGAATTCGTGATTGTCGTCCGACGCGATCCACACGATCGTGCGGCCCGCTTCCCGGGTGATCGCCAGACCTTCGAAATTGTCGG
>DATEJA010000291.1:0-4989 GCA_035278405.1 Sphingobium sp.
ATTGCCCGTCTTCGAATAGCTGCCGTCGAAATGGACGACGATCTTGTCGCTGATCGGCGCTTCGATCTCGCCCGATCCGGTGCGTTCGTCGGCGGCGCTGCCATAGGTGGCGATGCCGTCGATATGGACGGGCTCGTCGGGGACGCGGCGCGGGATGCGGCTGTCGATCACATTGACGACCCCGCCGATCGCGGACGATCCATAGAGCAGAGCGGCGGGCCCGCGCAGCACCTCGATCCGGTCGGCGGTCAGCGGGTTGATCGCGACGGCATGGTCGACCGAGGTGTTGGACACGTCGAAGCTGCCGATGCCGTCGGTCAGGATGCGCACCCGCTCGCCCTGGAAGCCGCGCAGCACCGGGCGCGAGGCGTTGGGACCGAAGGAGGTGGCCGAAACGCCGGGCTGGTGGGCGAGCGTGTCGCCGATCGTGGGGCGCAGCGCGCGGGTCAGCTCTTCGCCCGAGACGACCGAGGTGCCGGACAGGATATCCCCCTGGCGGCGAGGGATGATCGCGGTGACGACGATGTCGGACTGCTGATCATGATAGGCTTGGGGGAGGAGGGCGGCGCCATCACCCTGCGCGATGGCGGGAAAGGTCAGACACAGGGCGCTCAGGGCGCAGCTGGCGCGTAACGGCGATAGACGCGGCATGGAGATGGTTCACCCTCGGCAGATCGGAAACTGTCGCCTGCCTAACGTCAATGTTATAACATATCAAGACAATCTGTCGCGCCGCAGGCTCCATCCATCTCCTTCAGAGGAAAAGATATTCAGCGAGCGCCGCCGCCGGGGAATCGCCCGTCGCGCCGGCGCGCACCGCCTGCCGCACCTCCACCGTGGGAAGCGGGCGCTCCAGGGCCAGGCGGCGGATGCCGCTCATGCGGCCGAGATCGCGGGCGAGCGGGCCGAAGGCAGCGAAACAGCCCGCCCCTTCGCGCAGGATGGTGAGGATGTCGAACATATTGTCGGTTTCCAGCACCGGGCTGCCCATCACGATCCCTTGGCGCGCCAGCGCTTCCTCGACGATCCGGCGGAGCGCGTTGCGCGGTTCCATCGCCAGCGTCGGGGTGACGGCAAGGTCGCGCAGGCTGACGCTTTCCCGGGCCGCGAGCGGATGATCCTGGCCGGCATAGAGGTTGATCTGTTCCGACCAGCCGTAGCGGGAGGGAAAGCCCGCCGGCTCACCCAGCGCATAGAAATAGGCGATGTCCACCCGGTCCTGGCGCAGCGCGCTTGCCGCTTCGTCGGCGAGCTGAACGGTGAGGTCGAGCGTGATCGCGATATCCTCGTTCACCGCTTCGAACGCCGCCAGCGCCTCCTGGAAATGGCCGAATACCGGCGCCGGCGCGGCCAGGATGATGGACTGGCGCGCGGGTTCGGGCGGGCTGGCCGGAGCTGGGGCGAGCGAAGGGGCGGGCAGTTGCTCTTCGGCCTCGTCCACCGCCCAGTTTTCCGGATGGTCCTGCGCCAGCAGCGTCATCGCTTCGGCGGTCTTGCGCCCGGCGGGCGTCAGGCGGGCGGCGCCGCCCGACAGATCCTCGAACAAGCGGTAGCCCAGACGCATCTCCAGCGATGCCAGGTCCTGCGCGACATCATCGACCCCGATGCCAAGGTCGCGGGCGCATCGCGCAACGCTGCCCGCGGCCACCATCTGCGCGAATATGTCCAGCTGGCGCAGGGAGGATTTGGGCATGTCGCCCGTCATAGTGGAATTATCGCGCGGGGTTAAGGGCGATCTTGCCCCCCGCCCAATTGCGATATTGACGAAGCCGGTCGAAAGATGGCAGGGCGCTCGTCCTGACGGGCGGGTATAGCTCAATGGTAGAGCACTAGCCTTCCAAGCTTGTGATGCGGGTTCGATCCCCGCTACCCGCTCCACCGTCCGCCTCCCTGCCGCATCCCGTCTCCGCCGGCTTCGGGCCCAGTCGGCAATTTCGATATGTCCCACCCCTTCGCTTGGGCAATGGCACTGCCGTTGACGCGGGCTTATGGTCGCGCGCGATCGCCGGAAGAGAGCGCGAGGAGATTTGGGGTGAAACGAGGCATCTCGCGGCGCGCCTTTTCGATCGGATCGGCCGCTGCGCTGCTGGCCGCGAAGGACATGGGCCGCGGCATGGCCGCCCCCGCGCCGGGCGCGACCATGATCGACAAGGCCGCGCTTCCCCTGGTGGTGACGCCTGACGCGGCGAAGGAGTCCGTCCTCTATGCCGCGCAGGAACTGGCCGATCACCTGGCAAAGGCCATCGGCGCGCGGCCCCCGATCCTTTCCGAAGCCAGGGCGGCCGGTCAGGCGGACGGCGCCGCGTCCTTCTATCTGGGCGATACCGCCTTTGCGCGTTCGGCGGGGATCGATGCGAAGGCGCTGCCGCCGGAAGGCTGCCTGCTGCGCACGGTCGGCAATCGGCTGTGCATCGTCGGCAGCGACGCGCCGGGGGACCCGCTTGATTCCGACGTGTCGGCGGGAACGCTGTTCGGCGTCTATGAACTGCTGGAACAATGGCTGAAGGTGCGCTGGCTCTGGCCTGGGGAGGGCGGCACGGTGGTGCCGAGAGCCGCGACGCTGACGCTTCCGGACATCAACGAAACCTTCGCGCCCGCCTTTATTCAGCGGCATGTGCGGCTGTTCAAGTCGGGCGACAAGCCGGTGCGGTCGGACCTCGGCTTCTCTCCTGCGGTGGCGGCGGACTTTCTTGCGGCGCAGCGGGTTTATCTGAGGCGCCATCGCATGGGCCGACGCCAGCGCATGGGCTATGGCCACGCCTTTGGCGACTGGTGGGCGCGATATGGCGACCAGCATCCCGAATGGTTCCAGCTTGTCGACGGCAAGCGGGGGCCGGTGAAGAAGGGCGGCCGCTATTCCATGTCGATCGCCGAGCCGGGCCTGCATGAGCAGATCGTTTCCCTGTGGCGCGAGAAGGGTGGGGCCGGGGCGCGTGCCGGCTTCATCAACGCGGTCGAGAACGACATTCCGGGCCTGTGCGAATGTCCGCTCTGCCAGGCGCTCGACAGCCCGCCGCCCGCCGATTATCTGACCTTCGTCCCGCCCCAGTCGAGGATGGCCCGAAGGGCCTTCGTGACGGATCGCTATGCGCGGTCCTGGCTTGCCATCCAGCAGCTTGCCGCGCGCGACAATCCCGATGTCACCGTGATCGGCTATGCCTATGCCAATTATTTCGTGCCGCCGACCTCGGGCGTCCGCTTGAACCGGAATATCCTGATCGGCTTTTGCCCGTCGGGCTGGTTCTACCCGCGCAGCGCCCCGGTGCAGGAATGGATGAAGAAGCAATGGCGCGGTTGGGCAGCCACCGGCGCGCGCGTCTTCCTGCGGGTCAATTATTTCCTGGACGGCTATTGCATGCCGTTCCTCTTCCCGCATCAGTTCGCCGACGAGTTCCGCAATGCCGCGCGCAACGGACTGGTCGCGACCGATTTCGATTCGCTGACCGGGCAATGGGCGACGCAGGGGCCGACGCTCTACCTGATGATGCGCCTCCAGACGCGACCGGAGGCCGATCCGGACGCCTTGCTGGACGAATATTATGGCGGCTTTGGCCGCGCCGCGCCGCAGGTCAGGGCCTATTTCGCGCAGTGGGAAGCCTATACCGGCAATCTGGCGGCCGGGCTGGACCAGACCTTTCGCGATATGGACGCGTCACGCTGGAAAAGCTGGGCGAAGGCGGCGCGGGCCGCTTATCCCGACCCCTGCTTTGCCGCCGGGGAGGCGCTGCTTGCCAAGGCGGCGGCCGCCGTGTCGAGCGACCCGGAGGCGTTGGAAAGGGTGCGGTTCCTGCAATTGGGCCTGGAACATGCCAAGCTCTGTTCCCGAGCGGCCGGAGACCTGAGCCTCAGCGCCAAGGCGGCGGCCGATCCGGCGAGCGGTAGGGCTTCGCTGGACGCGCTTGTCCGCTTCCGCCGCGCGCATGAGGGCAGCTTCATCGCCAATCTCGACCATTGCGCCTGGGTGGAGGGCGAGAGCTGGCAATTGTCGTGACGGGCCGCGTCAGCGCCGCAGCCGCACCACCGTTTCGTCCAGCGCCGAGAGGAAGCGCGACCGATCCGCCTTGCTGAACGGCGCGGGGCCGCCAATGCCATCGCCCACCGCGCCCGCGCGCAGATCCGCCATGATCGCGCGCACGGCGATCGCATTGCCGATCGAGGCCTGGGTGAAGGGCTTGCCCGTGGGCGCGATCACGGCGCCACATCCGGCCTTCAGGCATCGGTCGGCCAGCAATATGTCGGCGGTGATGATGATGGAGCCCGGATCGACATGCTCGACGATCCAGTCGTCCGCCGCGTCGAACCCGTCGCTCACCACCACGCGCGAGACGAGCGGATGGGCCGGCACCCGGATGGGCGCGTTGCTGACCACCACGACCGGCACGCCATGACGCCAGGCGACCTTGTAGCTTTCGTCTTTCACCGGGCAGGCATCGGCGTCTATGAGGATCTGGAGCATCAGAAGGGCATTAGAGGCCCGCGCAGGAAAAGGGGAGGGTGCATCCTCCAAGGAGCATCATGGCCGACATCATCAACCTGAGGCAGGCGCGCAAGACCAAGGCGCGCGCTGACAAGGAGCGCCAGGCAGAGGCCAACCGCGCCAAGTTCGGACAGAGCAAGGCCGCGCGGCAGGCTCGACTGCGGGAAGAAGAGCGAACCGATCGCCAGCTGGAAGGCAAGAAGCGCGATGTCCCGATAAAGAGGTTTAATAAAAATAGAGTAATGGCAGCATTGATGTTTTTGGCTCCATGATGAAATGAGATGAACGGCTATTCATCTTCGGTTCTGCGAGCACAACTTGCCGAGCATTTGCGTCGGTTTGTCCCGGAGTTGAGCAGTCTGCTGCGTTCGATTTCCGATCTGGTGGGTTGAGCTTGGACTATGAGAGGATATAGCCACGCCGTTCGCCCGGCCGGTGCCGCGATTGCCGCTGTTCTGGCCTTAAGTTCCACCTTTTCGAGCGCGCAGGAAGCGCCCCCCGCAGCGGACCCG
>DATEJA010000292.1:0-3152 GCA_035278405.1 Sphingobium sp.
GGCAAGCTTCCGCTTCCGCTCGGGCGAATTCGTGATGATCGGGCTGCAGGGCGACAATGGCAAGCCGCTGCTGCGCGCCTATTCGGTGGCGAGCCCCGCCTGGGACGAGGAACTGGAATTCCTGTCGATCAAGGTGCAGGACGGCCCGCTCACGTCCAAGCTGCAGCTGATCCAGCCGGGCGACCAGATCTATCTCGGCCGCAAGCCGACCGGCACGCTGGTGACCGACGCGCTGCTGCCGGGCAAGCGGCTGTTCATGCTGTCGACCGGCACGGGCCTGGCGCCCTTCCTCAGCCTGGCACGCGATCCCGACGTCTATGATTTCTACGAGCAGGTGGTGGTGGTGCACTCGGTCCGCCGGGTCAGCGACCTGGCCTTTCATGACGAGTTGACCGGCAAGCTCGCGGAGGATCCGCTGGTGTCCGAGCAGGCGGCTGGCCAGTTCCATTATGTGCCCACGGTCACGCGCGAGCCGTTCCGCAACAATGTGCGGATCGACAAGCTGATGGAAACGGGTGCGCTGTTCGACGGTATTCCGGGCGAGCAGAGGTTCAATCCGGAAACCGACCGGGTCATGATGTGCGGCAGCATGGAGATGATCAAGCAGTTCGGCGCCTATTTCGAGGAGCATGGCTTTGCCGAGGGCTCGAACGCGGCGCCGGGGGCTTATGTGATCGAGCGTGCTTTCGTGGGGTGAATAGCGCCTGACGGTGCGAAGAGGGGCTGGCGGAAACGCCGGCCCTTTTTTGTTGGGGCGTTGGGGGGCCTTGTTCCCCCTCCCGCTAATGGGAGGGGAATGTCTCCAGCTATCTCAACCCCGCCCTCAAACCAGCTCCACCTTCAGCACCGAAGCCTCGGCGCCCACCACCCGGACGCGCGTGCCCGCCGGCGCATCAGGCCCGCGGCAGAGCCAGACGCTGTCGCCCACTTTCACCCGGCCGCGGCCATTGTCGATCGGTTCGACCACGGTGACGATCTCGCCCAGCAAGCGGGCGGTGCGGTCGTTGAGGAGGGGATCCTGCGAGGCCACGGGATTGGCCGAATACCAGCGGCGGCCGCCCCAGACCGACACAAGGCAAAGCAGGGCGAAGATCAGCAGCTGGACGGGCACGGAAATGGGCAGCGCGAGCGCGAGCAGACCCGTCACCGCCGCCGCCAGCGCCACCCAGATTAGGAAGATGCCCGGCATCATCACCTCGCCGATGCCGAGCAGCGCGGCGAAGATCAGCCAGCCCCAATGATCGTCGAGCAGGCGCAGCCAGTCCATCAGCCCTGGCCCTGCGCGAAGGGGCTGCGGCGGGGCGGGGCAGGGGGCGCAGGCGGGGCGCCGTCGCCCAGCGCTTCCTTCGCCAGCGCGCCGATGCCGCCCAGCGTGCCGATGAGCTGCGTCGCTTCGACCGGGAAGAGGATGGTCTTGGCATTGGGCGAGGTGGCGAACTGGCTGACCGCCTCGACATATTTCTGCGCCACGAAATAGTTGATCGCCTGCGTGTTGCCGCCGGCGATGGCGTCCGACACCATCTGTGTCGCCTTGGCTTCGGCCTCGGCCTGACGTTCGCGGGCTTCGGCGTCGCGGAAGGCCGCTTCGCGCCGGCCCTCGGCTTCCAGGATCTGCGCCTGCTTCTGCCCTTCGGCGCGCAGGATTTCCGACGCGCGCAGCCCTTCGGCTTCCAGGATCGCGGCGCGCTTTTCACGCTCGGCCTTCATCTGGCGGGCCATGGAATCGGAGATATCCTTGGGCGGGCGGATGTCCTTGATTTCGACGCGGGTGATCTTGACCCCCCAGCTGCTGGTCGCGTCATCGACGACGTGCAGCAGCCGGCTGTTGATCTCGTCGCGCTTGGACAGGGTTTCATCGAGGTCCATCGATCCCATGACGGTGCGCAGGTTGGTGGTGGCGAGCTGCATGATCGCGACGTAAAGCTCGGACACTTCATAGGCCGCCTTGGCCGCGTCCAGCACCTGGAAGAAGACGACGCCGTCGACCGACACCATCGCATTGTCCTTGGTGATGATCTCCTGGCTGGGGACGTCGACCACCTGTTCCATCATGTTGATCTTGCGGCCGACCGCATAGAAGAAGGCGGGGTAGAAATTGAGGCCGGGACGCGCGACTTCGGTGAAGCGGCCGAAACGTTCGATCGTATATTGATAGCCCTGCCGCACCACCTTGACGCTTACCGCCAGATAGAAGAGCACCAGCAGCGTCACTGTCAGCGCGAAGGTCGTCAGCATCTTTCTTTCCCCCCTGGAAGTGCTTGACTATGACGCGGATTCGTTAACGGGGAAAGGCAAACCGTCCAAAGGTCGCCAAGGCCCTCACAGGAGACTTGCCATGCTGCTGCGCCACGCCCGTTCGCTGCTGTTCCTGCCCGCGTCGAACCGGCGCGCCATCGTCAAGGCGCGAACCCTGCCGTGCGACATGGTGCTTCTGGACCTGGAAGATGCGGTGCCCGAGGATCGCAAGGAAGAAGCCCGGACCAACGCGGTGGAGGCCGTGGCGGAAGGCTTTGGCCGGCGGCTGTCGGCGATCCGCATCAATGCGGAAGGCACGCCCTGGCATGGGCCCGAGATGGTCGCGGTGAAACGGTCCGCCGTCGATTATGTCGTGCTGCCCAAGGTCAAGAGCGTCAAGCAGGTGCAGGCCGTGTTCAGCGTGTGCCAGAAGCCGGTGATCGCGATGATCGAAAGCGCGACGGGCGTGCTGGCGGCGCCCGCCATCGCGGCGGCGGAAGGGACGGCGGGCCTGTTCATGGGCACCAATGATCTGCGGCAGGACCTGGGCATCCCGCCGTCAGCGGGGCGCGAGGGGCTGGCGCTGGCGCTGCAGTCGGTGGTGCTGGGCGCCCGCGCGGCGCGGATCGCGGTATTCGACGGCGTGTTCAACCGGCTCGACGATGAAGCGGGCTTCGAGGCGGAGTGCGCGGCCGGGCATATGCTGGGCTTTGATGGCAAGACGCTGATCCATCCGAGCCAGGTGACGGTGGCGAACCAGGTGTTCGGGCCCGATCCGCAGGCGGTGGCCGATGCGCGGCGGCTGATCGAGGCGGCGACGGGCGGCGCGGAGCGGTTCGAGGGGCGGATGATCGAATCGATGCATGTGGAAGAGGCGAAGGCGCTGATTGCGCGTGCGGAGGCTGTGGTGGGGTGAG
>DATEJA010000293.1:0-6369 GCA_035278405.1 Sphingobium sp.
TTGAGCTGCGCCTGCGCGAACGCCTTGTGGCCGGCGACATAATGGCCGCTCTCGGTGATCTCGGCCAGATTCTCGACCGCGCGATAATTGGTCCGCTCGCCATAACCCAGCGGCACGACGACATTGTCGAACCCTTTTTCCCTGGCGCGCTTGCGCGTCGTCATCAGCAGCCCGTTGCCGCCGTCGCAGACCATCACGCAATCAAGCAGCCGGACCGGATCGGCGATCATCCGAGAATTCAGATAATCTTCGACAGTGATCGGCTTGCGCAGCTTTTCGCAGGCATTGTCGTTGAGCAGCGCATGGTTGCGCTGCGTGACCGCCAGCTTGCCCAGCGCTTCGAAATCGAGGCCATAGAGATGGTCGTAGCGGCGGCTGAGCAGGCCGAAATCGGCCGGCGGCCCGATCATGCCATAGGGGTGGATCCACTCCCCATGGAAGGAGCGCATTTTCAGATTCTGCTCGGACGATTCAGTATCGATGTTGAGCAGCAGGATGGTACTGCACAGCCCCGCGTCCAGTGCTGCCGCCGCGCGAGCGACCGCCGCGACGGCCGAAGACCCGCCGACATCGACCGTCTGGCAGAAGTCCAGTTCCAGCCCCAGAAATTCCGCCGTGGTCTGCGACCAGAAGCAGTTACCCGCCCCGGTCATCGAACCATTGATCAGCAGGCCGTCAATCTCGCCAATCTCGATGCCCGTGGTCCTGATTAGGGATTCCAGGACTTCCGCGCCGAAATCCCATATATCGCGGCCCGACCGGGCTTCGATCTTGGTCTCGGCAAAACCGACGATCGCGGCATCACGCAACGCCATATCGCATCTCCTTTCAGTCGGTTACCGATTGGGCGGCCCCGGATTTGTCATAATCGTCACCCGCCTTGCCGGGTTCGGCCAGGCGCTTGGCGCGGCCTTCGACGAATTCCTTCAGCCGCTCGTCCGATTCCGGGCTGGCGACGGCGTGGTGGAACAGGCCCTCGACGAACAGGCCGTCATCATAGGAATAATCCTGGATGCGCGGCAGCCCGTTGACGATCGCCCAGTTGGTGAGCGGCGCATTTTGCGCGATGCGATGGGCCAGCGACGTGGCACGGGCGATATGCTCGCCCTTCGCCACCCGATATTGCAGCAGGTTGAAACGCTCGCCCTCTTCCGCCGACAGCACGCGGCCGGTCAGCATCAGGTCGCTCATCCGGGCGACGCCCAGCAGGCGCGCGATGCGGACCGAACCGCCGCCGCCGATGTAGATGCCGCGCTGACCCTCCGGCAGGGCGAAGAAGGTCGTCTCATCGCCCACGCGGATATGGCAGCAGGACGCCATTTCAAAGCCGCCGCCGATGCAGGCGCCGTTCAACGCCGCGACGAAGGGGATGCGCCCCCGGGCGATCCAGTCGAAGGGGCGAGCCGCCGCAGCGGTGCCGATCCGCATGTCCAGATGGCGCTCATGATCGGTCATCCAGCCGGCGGCCTCCGCCAGGTCGAGCCCGGCGCAGAAATGCTCGCCATGGCTGAAAAGCAGGCCGGCGCGCGCTTCCTTCTGGGCGCGCATCACCGCCGCTTCCAGCTGCTCCTGCAGCGCGGAGCTGAGGGCATTGCGCTTGTGCGGACGGTTCATGCCGATCTTCGCGACCGCGCCGTCCAATTCGTATGTGACCAGTTCCTCTGACATTGGCTTTCCTATTCAATGGGCCGTCGCGGACGGCATGTTCAGGACATGCGCGGCAGGCCGAGCCCACGCAGCGCGATGATATTGCGTTGAATTTCGCTGGTGCCGCCGCCCAGCACACCCATCAGCGAATGGCGAAGCTCCTGCTCCATTTCGCCGAGCGGCGCGGAAGGGGCATCTTCCGACAGCAGCCCGCCCCCGCCCAATATGTCGAGCGCGGCCTCGCACAGCCGCTCCTGCAATTCGCCGACGAAGACCTTGCTCATTGCGGCTTCGTGGATCGGCGTGCGGCCCGCCTGCACCAGATTGGCGTTGCGCAGGGTGAATTGCCGCGCGGCTTCCAGTTCGGCGCCCAGTTGGCCGATCCGGTCGCGAATCAGCGGATCGCCGCGCAGGTCGCCCGCATCGCGCACATGGCTGACCAGCTTGGCGAAGATATGCTGGAGGTGCGACACGGTGTTGCCGATCATCACCCGCTCGGCGGCGAGCGCGCTGGTGATCACCTTCCACCCGCCATTTTCCGGCCCCAGCAGCGCGCCGGCCGGCACCCGCACATCGTCATAGAAGGTCGCCGAAAAAGTGCGCCCATACATCGCCATGCTCGGCCGGATCGTGATGCCCGGCGTGTCGAGCGGCATCAGGAAGACGCTGATGCCGGCATGTTTGGGGCGCGCGTCGGGATCGGTTCGCGCGGCCAGGATCGAATATTGGGCGCGGTCGCCATAGGTCGACCAGAGCTTCTGGCCGGAAATGATCCAGTCGTCGCCATCCCGCCTTGCAGTCGTGCGCAGCGACGCCAGGTCAGACCCCGCCTCGGGCTCGCTATAATGCAGGGCGAAAGGACGTTCTCCTTTCAGGAACGCCGGCAGGAAAGTAGACTTCTGTTCGTCCGAACCGAAATTGATGATGGCCGGGCCGATGATCGTTTCGCCCGTCATGTGCGCGTCGGTCGGCGCCTCGGCAAATTCCAGTTCTTCGATGAAGGCCAGCTGCTCGCCGGGGCTGCGCGCCTGCCCGCCCACATGCGTCGGCCAGTCGAGGCCAAGCCAGCCCGCCTCGCCCATCTTGCGCGAAAATTCCGGGTTCCAGCGACGATCGCGCAAGGAACGGCGGCGATTGGCCTGCCGGTCCGCGTCGGTCCAGTTCTCGGCCAGCCAGGCACGGATCGCCCGGCGAAAGGCGATGACGGATTCGTCGAGATCATGCGAAGGAAGCTTGGACATAGGACTTTCTTTCAGGCAGCCGGACGAAGCAGATAGTCGGCAAGGTCGGCCCGTGCCCGGGCGGTGCCGCCGAAGCGCAGCAGATCGGCATGGATGCGCCGGAAATGACGCGGCGCCTCATGCTCCTCGGCATAGCCGATCGCGCCCAATATATGATGCACCTCCAGCGCGACCTGCCGCAGCGCCGGGCCGGCGAAGGCAAGCGCCGCGTCGGCCAGCACCGTCCAGGCGTCATCTCCCCGGTCATGCGCCGCGCCAGCGCTGGAAAGCAGCAGCTTGGCGCCGTCCAGTCGGGAAGAACAATCGACCAGCTTGTGCTGGATCGCCTGAAACTCGCCAATCGCATGGCCGAACTGGCGGCGAACCTTGGCATGATCGAGCGCCAGATCGAAGCCGCGCTGCGCCGCGCCGAGCGCCCGCGCCAGCGCCAGCAGGCGAACCAGTTGGGCGATGTTCGCCAGGCGATCCCTGCTGAAGGGTTGCCACAGCTGCGGCGCGGCCGAAATCTCGACGGCGCTGAGCGACGGGACGGCCAGGCCCGGATCGGTGACGACGCCGACACCCTGCGCATCGGCGGGCAGGATCGCCAGACCGGCCGGCTCCTGCACAAGGACGATCAGGTGCGTGGCGGAGGCGACATCCTCCACCAGCTTGAGCGATGCGCTGAGCTGCCCCGCGGCATAGGAGGCCGCACCGGCCATACGGTCGCCGTCGAACGCGCCCAGCGCGACTGCAGGCACCGCCTCGCCCGACTGGACATTTTCCACGAAGGCGCGAACGGCCTCGTCATCGGTCCCGTCGAGCAGCAGGTTGGCGACCAGCGCCCCCATCAGCGGCGCAGGGGCGGCCCCGCTTCCCAATCGTTCGAAAACCAGCAGCGCCTCGACCAGGCCGGGGCCTTCGGTCGCGCCCAGGGTGGTGAGGCCCAGTTCGCAAAGCGCGGTCGACAGGCGCTGGAGCGCGGCGACATCCTTCGCCCGTTCCAGGCCATCCTCGACGGGCCAGCCATCTTCCAACAGCTTCTGAAGCGAATCGATCAGAAGCGTACATTCTTCTCCGGAGAGCTGGACGGTCATATCCTCTCACACCCCAATTCGAGACTGTTCTTGTGCCGGCGATCGCCTGCGGGCCATCCGGCCTTCCGACCGCTTCCAAGCAGCCGTTTACCTGAAACGGAAGATTTACGATCGCGGCCGCTTTGTCAATGGACTTATTTTGTATAAGTCCTGGTTTGCGATTTACCTGACCTAAGGGGCTGTTTTTCAACAGCTCATAGGGGTGAGATATATGCCATATACCTCATCCCCGACATGTCAGCGAAGGTGCCGGGCGGCGAAGTCGCGCAAGGTCCGCCCCACGGAATCGCGGCCCAGGCCCAGGCCATGCACGGTGGACACATGATTATGGCCGGCAAACCAATGGAATTCGGGCGGTTGTCCGTCAGCGGCATTGATCGCCGTCGCCAGGTCGAAGCTCTGGTCGGCAATTTGCGCGGGGTCCAGTTCCGCCACGCTCAACATCAGGGGCGGATGATCGGGCCCGACATGCGCAGCCGGGGATCGGTCCTGCCAGTGGGCGCGATCCTCGCCGATATAGAGGCGCGGTCCTTCGTACATCGGCTCCTTGGCGCGATAGAAACCGCTGAGCAGGGCGACGGCGCGCACCGCCTTGTTGGCATGACCCTGCCAGCGCGGGTCGAACAGATAGCCGGCCAGATGCGCCGCGCCGGCGGACTGGCCTATCATCACGATTCGCCCGGCATCGCCGCCATGCTCGGCGGCATGGCGGTCGATCCAGGACAGGATCGCCGCGACATCCTCATTGCCCGAAGGCCATACGGACTCGGGCGCCAGGCGATAATTGGCCAGGATGGTGAGATAGCCATGCGCCGCGAAATAGCGCCCGACATTGCCGTAGAAGGCCGGATCGCCGCGCTTGTCCCCGCCGACGAACCCGCCGCCGTGCAGGAACAGCATGACCGGCGCATCGGCTGCGTCCGTCGGATAGATGTCGATCCGATGGCGCGCGGCCGGCCCATAGGCCACATCTTCCACCACCGGCCGACCCGCCCAGGGCAGTTCCGCCACCGCCGACCGATAGAGCGCGCGCGTCTCGGCCAGGACAGTGGGATCGAAACGGGCGCCGATCTGCCGCAGCGCGCGCTCGACCGAGGCTTCGTCGAACGAGGATGCGCCGGTCATTTCTGCGCCTCTCGCAGCGCGTCGGTGCCGCCCAGGCTCAACGTCTGGCTGACCCCGCCGTCCAGCGTCAGGATATTGCCGTTCACATAGAGCGAGAGGTCGGACACCAGGAAGAGAATGGCCTTGGCGATATCGTCCGGGCTCGCCACGCGGCGCTGCGGGTTGGTCGCGGCCAGCCGTTCCCACATCTCGGCGGGCAGCAGCGACAACAGCCGCGGCGTCGAAATGAAGCCCGGCGCCACCCCGTTCACCCGAACCCCGCCGGGGCCGAATTCCTGCGCGGCATAGCGCACCAGATGATGCAGCGCCGCCTTGGCGATGCCGTAGAAGGTCTGGTTGGGGATGGCCGCGATGCCCGACAGCGACCCCACGAAGGTCAACGTGCCCCCGCCCGTGCCGGCCAGCATCGGTCCGGCAATCTGCACCGTCAGCAACGCGTGGCGCAGCACGATCGCGAACTGCTGTTCGATGGCGTCATCGTCCATCTCGTCGATACGGGCGTTCTTCGCCATGCCCACGACATCGACCACGCCCGCGAAGCGATCGCCGAACAGGGCGCGCGCGCGGTCGAACACCGCCTGCACCTCGTCCCGCCGGGTCACGTCCGCGACGAAGGGCTCGCCGCCGACCTGCGCGGCGACCGCGCGGGCCTGTTCCTCCGATCGGTCGACGCAGATCAGCCTCGCCCCAGCACCCGCCAGAGCCTCGCAGGTCGCATCGCCCAGTCCGCCCCCGCCCGCGCCCAGCACGACATAGCCCCGGCCATCGAGCCGCGCGAGTTGCAGATGATCCTTAAGCGGCGGCGTCGCCATATGCTGTCCTTTCCTCGCCCGACGACCAGCGGCCGAGCCAATGCAGATAGTGTTCCTGTGCCTCGGCGCTCGCGACCGCCCAGCCATGTTCCAGCTCGACCGGACCGGCAAAGCCGCGCCGCTCGACCTCGTCGAGGATGCGGGTGAAATTAAGCTCCCCTGCCCCCGGCTCCACCCGGCCCGGATGATCCGCCAGCTGGATGAGTTCGATCAGGTCCCAGGCGCGATCCAGATTGCCCAATATGTCGCCATCCATGGCCTGGACATGCGCGGTATCGAAGATCAGTCGGACGGCGGGATGATCGGCGCCGCGAACGACCTCGACCGCGTCGGCCAGATGATGCAGCAGCATCTGGGGAAGCCGCTGCGCGTTCACCGCCTCGACGCACAGCATCATGCCCGCCTCGGCGACGCGATCGGCCAGCCGCGCCAGATTGGCGGTCATCGCCCCTCTCTGCTCCGCCCGCG
>DATEJA010000294.1:0-4125 GCA_035278405.1 Sphingobium sp.
CGGAGGTCGTGATGCGGCTCGTCCGGCCGCTGCTGCGGGCCGGATCGCGCCGCCTGATAGACTTGCGCATAGGCGCCGGCGATGCTGTCCATGGAAAAATGGCGCTTCACCCGCTCGCGCGCCGCATGCCCCAGCTTCGCGCGCCCCTCCGGGCCCAGACGAACCATTTCCAGCAGCGCCTCCGCCAAGCCGACGGGGTCGCGCGGCGGCACGACCAGGCCGCACTCGCCGACGATCCACCCGCTGTCGCCGACGTCGGTCGCGATGCAGGCCAGGCCACAGGCCATGGCCTCGCCCAATATGTTGGGAAAGGCTTCACCCCAGGCGGACGGCAGCGCGAGCAGGTCCAGCCCGGGCAGCAGCTCGGCCAGCGCCCCGTCATGCCCGCGCAGGCTGACCCGATCCGGCGGCAGGTGGTCGAGCAGCTCCGCCAGGCGCCCTGTCGGCCGGTCCATGCCTTCGCCGGTCAGCAGCAGGTGGATATCGGCGCCCGCTTCGCGCGCTTGCCTCACCGCTTCGACGAGGTTCGCCACATCCTTCATGGGATGATTGCGCGCCGCCATGCCGACGATGATCGCGCCCGGATCCACGCCCAGCCGAGCGACCCATTGCGTCCGCGCCTCCGGGCGAGGACGGAAGAGATCGCAGTCGAAACCATTGGGCACGACCAGCGATCGCCTGGCGCTAAAGCCCAGCCGCTCATGCTGATGAGCGGCGGCGTGCGAATTGTACAGGATCATGTCGGCGCGGCGGGACAGAAGCGCGGCCAGCCGCACGACGGTCCGCAGCGCTGGCTTTTCCTGGCGCAGATCGTCGATGCTGTGGCGAACATTCCAGACCAGCGGGATGCGCCGCCCCTGCAGCGCGGTGGCGAGCGTCGCCGCCAGATGGGCGTGATACATCCAGGCCATCACAACGTCCGGCCGCTCCCGGCGGACGAGCGCCCGCAGTCGGGCGATCGCGGGCAGGAGCGTGCGCGGGCCGGTCAGGCCGCAGTCATGCACCGCGATCCCGCTCGCCCGGATGCGCGCCCCGGCCGCGCCAGGCGGCATCAGCGACACCACGCAAGGTTGGTCGTTCGCCTGCGCCCGTTCCCGCTCGACCAGCTTGGCCAGCATGGTTTCCGCGCCTCCGACATTCAGGGCGGTGATGACGTGGAGAATCTTCATAAGGGTCCCGGCATCCTTTTCGGCGCGGCGGATCGCTTGGATTTCCACGAACTTACCTTGTGGCGGCACGGCATGAAGCTGGGCGCTTGGCTAAGATGCTGGGCCATAGGGGTTAGTCCGAATTCGGAGCCGCCTGGGCGCCGGCGTCGGTCGCGAGCACTTCCCATCGGGATATCATACGCAAGGGCGATGGATTCGCGGGCCCGCCGCTTTCATCCTTCCTGCATGACGAAACCGTTCCGGGCGGATGCCCTGCTGGCGGCCAAGCCGCATGTCGCCTTCGTTCTTCCCGGCCTGCGCGCGGGGGGATCGGAGCATATCGTCAGCCTGCTGTGCAACCATTTCAGCCGATCGGGCTGGACCGTCACCCTCTTCGCTTTCGAAGAGCCTGGGAGCGCACCCTATTATCCGCATGATGCCGCCGTATCCGTCGTCCAACTCGGCCAGGCTGCCGGCCCCGTGACGACGCGCCGCTCGGTCCTGGCCGTGCGCGATCGCATCGTCGCCCTGCGCGGGGCGCTGGACAGGGCACGGCCCGACCTGGTCGTCAGCTTCCTCACCCGAACCAATGTCATCAGCATCCTGGCGGCAAGACCGCTGGGGATTCCGGTGATCGTGTCGGAACGCAACAATCCGGTCCAGCAGCGGCCCGGGGCGATATGGAGCGCATTGCGCCGCTTCGCTTATGCCCGGGCCCAGGGGCTGGTGACGATGACCCATGGCGCGATGAGCCAATTCCCTCCCGCGCCGGGACGGCGACAGTGGGTCATCCCCAACCCGACCTATGCGCCGGTCGAGGTCGACCCGGATCGGCCCTGCGGCCGGCGCGTCGCCGCCGTGGGACGGCTGGTGCCGCAAAAGGGCTTCGACCTGCTGCTGAACGCCTTTGCTCGCGTCGCTGACAGGGTTCCGGACTGGTCGCTGCTCATCTGGGGCGAGGGGCCCGAACGCGCCCGCCTGGAGGCGCAGCGCGATGCGCTGGGGTTGCATGAGCGCGTCGTCATGCCGGGCGTCACGCGGGAGCATGGCGCCTGGCTGCATGACGCGGACATCTTCGTCCTGTCGTCCCGTTTCGAAGGCTGGGGCATTGTCGTCGGCGAAGCCATGGCCGCCGGCGTCCCGACCATCTCCTTCGACTGCTGCTTTGGCCCCGGGGAGATGATCGCCGATGGCACAAGCGGCCTGTTGGTGCCCGATGGCGACGTGCCCGCGCTGGGGGAGGCGATCGCCGCCCTCTGCGCCGACGCCGCCCTGCGCCGCCATTTGTCCGAAGGCGCGCGGGTGGGGGCACAGTGCTTTCAGATCGACCGCATCCTGCTGCAATGGGAAGACGCGCTCAGCGAAGCCCTGAACCTGCAACAGCCCGCCGCCGCCCCGCTCAGGATCGCGACGGCCTGACCCCCATCGCCCGCTCTAGCTGCGGGACCAGCAGGCGTGATCCGGGCATGCTCAGATGGTGGCTGTCATAATAAAGCGGCGTTTCGTGCAGCACGGACAGGCAGCGATTGGCCGGACAGAGCACGCGTTCGGGATAGATGCGCGTCAGGCCCGGCCGCTGCCCTAGACCGTTCAATATGTCGATCGCATGGTCCTGGCGGTGGAAATAGACCGACGTCGCCACCGTGAAGTCCGCCGGATCCTCGCCCGCCGCCCGCATACGCGCCGCGCGCGAGGGAACGTCATAGCCAAGCTCGGGCACGGGATAGACCAGGATCACTTTCTTGCCCGCGGCGACCAGCGCGTCGACCAGCCGGTCCAGGCTGAAGGTGAAGGCCGCTCGCGCAGCCGGGGAGAAGCGCTCGATCCGCTGGCCGTTAGGCCATTGCAGGATGGGCGTGTTGCCATTGGTTTCGTCCGGTCCGATGTCGACGGCCCGGCCTTCGAGATATAGCGACCAGCGCGCGGCGAGGATCACGGTCCTGATCTGCGGATGCGCGCGGACATATTGCAGGCGCCGGTCATTACCCCGGACGCAGGCATCGTCGGTTCCGAGGCCGAGCAGCGGCGGGCAGCGCGAGGTGGCGGCGTAGACCGTGCTGGGGCCCTGTTTCGCGATGGTGGACAGCGCGCCATACATGACCCCGGCATGGGAATCCCCCCAGAGGAAGACGCTGGCCTTCGCCGGATCGCCGATGGTGCAGGGCGAACGCGGCGCCAACTGCAGCCCGACCTTCAGGCATTTGTCCTCGTTGGGATTTTCCGATGTCCGATAATTTTCCAGCCGCGTCACATCGGCGGCGAAGCGGCCCGGCCAGCCATGCCCCGCATAGATGATGAGCCCTATGGCGGTCGCGGCCATGGTGACGGCAGCGCCCGCCGCGAGGATGATCGACGGGCGCTGCCCCCGCGCGGCGCGGAACGGCTCTTCGACGAGATGATAGGACAGCGTGGCCGTCGCCAGCGAAGCGGCGACCAGGACCGTCGCCGACGGCCAATGCAGTTCGTCGATGGTGAGATAACGGGCGAGGACGATGATCGGCCAGTGCCAGAGGTAAAGCGAGTAGCTGATGAGCCCCACCGACACGAGCGGCTTGATCGCCAGCGCCTTGCTGACCGAACAGGGCCCGCTGCTGCCGGCATGGATGATGAGCGCGGTGCCCAGGCACGGCAGCAGCGCGGCCGTGCCGGGGAAGTCGGTCAGTTCCGAATAGGTCAGCACCGCGATCAGGATCATCGCCAGGCCCACCGCCGCTGCCGCCTCCCGCCAGGCGACGCGTGCGATCAGCGGGACCGCGCCGGTGGCGAGCAGCCCGCCCATCAGCAACTCCCAGGCGCGGAACGGCGTCAGGTAGAAGGCCGCGGACGGATCGCTGCGCATGATGGCGACACAGGCCGCGAAGGACAGGGCCGCGCAAGTCGCCAGGATCAACGGCACCCACATGCGCCCGAACGGCCAGATGCAGCGCAGGAACAGCGGGAAGAAGAGGTAGAACTGCTCCTCCACCGCCAGCGACCA
>DATEJA010000295.1:0-2716 GCA_035278405.1 Sphingobium sp.
CTAGCCCACAAGGGCGGAAATGGCCGTGCGCGCCGCCGGCAGCCAGGTCGAGGCGAATCGCGGGTTGAAAAAGTCGAGCCGGTAGAGCGTCTCGCGCCGGTCCATCCACTCGGCCTTGTAGGCATTGTCGCCAGTGCCATAATCGATCGTCCGCACCCGATCGACGTCGATCGCATGGGCGAACATCGCATGGCTGAGCAACGTCCCGGGCGACGCGCCGTCGAACGCGCGGTCGTGCGACAGCTTGTGGATCAGCGCCACGCCATGGTCGACCGTCCAGAGCTGGGTCGCGACCGGCTGGCCGTTGAGCCGCGCGAAGCCCAGCCGCAACGTGCCCGCCGCCGCTTCCCGATCGGCCAGCTCGCGCAGGAAGGGCAGGCCCGGTTCGGGCTGTTTCCAGCTGCTCGCATGCACCGCTATATAGTCGCGCCACAGCGCGTCGCTGATCGCCTCCCCGATCTCGATCGTGAACCGGGCGTCGCGCGCCTTGCGCTGCACCTGGTTGCGCAGCCGGCCGGGCCGATCCGCCCAATAGGCAGCAAAGTCGCGCCCCGCGACATCGAGCAGATACCGCCCGCCCATCGGCCGGCGCACCGCGAACCAGCCGCTGCGGCGAAAGGCGTCGAGCAGCATGTCCGCGCCCTCCGCCACGGGATAGAGATCGACCTGGGTCGCGGTCCTGAACAGATGATCGGCCAGCACCTCCACCAGCCGCCTCCGCGTCGGCGCGTCGGGATCGCCCAGATAGACCGGCGCCCAGGAAAAACTGTACCAGTTGGCGAGCGCGCTCTGCCGCCGTTCGGCCGGCGAGAGCAGGAACAGCCAGGCTTCGCTCGCCCCTTCCACAGCCTGGAGGATGCGGACGGGAAGCTTGGCGAAACAATGGCCGTGGAGCGATTCGAACCAGTCGATGCGGTCGAACAGCGATAGCGTGGTCGCCCGGCCGAGCCCGTCAGCCAGCGCGCCGCGCGCCTCCGTGATCGTGCTATATTCCCTTGTGACCAGCAACCTACTATCTCCCCGGCACGGCGCTGACCTTAGGTGAAAAGTCTGGACATGGAGTTAAACGACAGCCCGACCCTGATCGACGGCGCGCCGGTGCGGCCGATCGACCATCTGCTGCTTGCGGGCGAGCGCGGGCGCCCTGCGCTCGACGGCCGATCAGGCTCGCAAAGCTATGCCGAGCTGGAAGAAACGCTGGGCCGGCTGGCGGGCTGGCTGGCGGGCTTCGGGCTGGAAAGGGGCGCCCGCGTCGCCAGCTGGATCGCCAAGGGGCCGGTCGCCGCGCTGATGCCGCTTGCCGCCCCGCGCGCCGGGCTGGTGCATGTGCCGATCAATCCGCTGCTCAAGCATGCCCAGGTCGCCCATATCCTGGCCGACAGCGGCGCCCGGCTGCTGGTCGGCACCGCGAGCCGGCTCGACACGCTGGCCGCAAGCGACGTGCCGGACGCGTGCCGCCTGCTGCGCGAGGATGACGCTGCCTGCGCCATGAGTGGTGGCGACGCCCTGCCGCCCTCGCGCGCCGATGTGCAGGACCTCGCCGCCATCCTCTACACCAGCGGCTCGACCGGCCGGCCCAAGGGCGTGATGCTGAGCCACGCCAATCTCTGGCTCGGCGCCGTGTCGGTCGCCGATTATCTCGACATGGGCCCGGATGACCGGACGCTCTGCGTGCTGCCCTTCAGCTTCGACTATGGCCAGAACCAGCTCTTCTCGACGTGGATCGCGGGCGGCTGCGTCTATCCGCTCGACTATCTGACGCCGCGCGACGTCATGAAGTCGGTCGACCGGCGCGACATCACGACGCTCGCCGGGGTGCCACCGCTCTGGGTGCAGTTGACCGAACTCGCCTGGTCGCCCGAGGTCGCGGCCAAGCTCAGGCGCATCACCAACAGCGGCGGCGCCCTGACCCGCCCGCTGGTGGCGAAGCTGCGGGCGCTGTTTCCCAACGCCGACCTCTTCCCCATGTATGGCCTCACCGAAGCCTTTCGCTCCACCTATCTGCCGCCCCCGCTGGTCGACAGCCATCCCGATTCGATGGGATCGGCCATTCCCCATGCGGAAATCCTGGTCGTGCGCCCCGACGGCAGCCTCACGGACGCGGACGAGCCGGGCGAACTGGTCCATTGCGGCCCGCTGGTGGCGCAGGGCTATTGGCAGGACCCGATGCGCACCGCCGAGCGCTTCCGCCCCGCGCCGGCCGCCTCGCGCTATGAGGACATGGCCGTATGGTCGGGCGACACGGTGCGGCGCGACGCGCAAGGGCTGCTCTATTTCGTCGGCCGCGACGATGCGATGATCAAATCGGCCGGCAACCGCATCAGCCCGACCGAAATAGAGGAGGCCGCGCTCGCGGTGCCCGAAGTGGCCGAAGCCGTGGCCTTCGGCGTCAAGGACGATCGGCTGGGCCAGGCGGTGCGGCTGCTGATCCGCTCGTCCGACGCCGATGCCGCCACCACCGTCGAGGCGCGGCTGAAGGCTGACCTCCCCAATTTCATGCATCCGCGCGACATCATCCGGCTGGAGGCGTTCCCGCGCACGCCCAACGGCAAGATCGATCGCGTCGCGCTTGTCGGGGATTATGAGCAATGAAGCCGATGGGACCGATCCCGCCCTTTTTCGATAGCGAGGAGGGCATGCTGCTGATCGGCGGCTGCGGCGCGGCCAGCCTGGTGGAGGAGGCCGGCGACACCCCGCTGTTCGTCTACGACATGGC
>DATEJA010000296.1:0-8794 GCA_035278405.1 Sphingobium sp.
GCGATTTCCTCCGGCCTGCCCTGGCGGCCCATGGGGATCGATTCGCAATAGGCGTCGGTCAGCGCCTGGGGCGCGATCGCGCTCATCGGCGTGGCGGTGGCGCCGGGGCTGACGCAGTTCACGCGCACGCCCTGCGCCGCATAGTCGATCGCAAGGCAGCGGGTCAGTTCGATGACCCCCGCCTTGGCGACGCAATAGGCCATCAGCGCATAGTCCGCCGCGACGCCGGACAGCGAGCCGGTGTTGATGATGCAGCCGCGCCGTTCGATGAGGTGCGGCAGCGCGAGCCGGCTTGCCCAGAAGACGGCGTCGAGGTCGATCGCCATGGTCTGGCGCCAGCCTTCCAGCGTTTCCTCCTCCGCGCGGGCGACGCCGGCGATGCCGGCATTGTTGACCAATATGTCGATCCCGCCAAAGCGGACCACCGCCGCGTTGATCGCGCCCTCGACCGCCGTCATGTCGCAGAGGTCGGCGACATGCGGGACGAACGCGTCGCCCAGTTCCGCCGCGAGCGCCGCCAATCGCTCCTCGCTGCGGCCGACGCCCAGCACCTGCGCGCCCTCCGCGACGAACTTGCGCGCGATCTGCTCGCCGATCCCGCTCGACGCGCCGGTCACGACGATGATGCGATCCTGAAATTCCCGCGTCGGCACTGGGCGCTCCTGAATTGATATTAAAATCGCTGATTAGTCCGGTCAGCCCTGCCGGGCAAGGGGGAGAGCCGCACCACCGCCGCGATATCCAAAGCGAATTCAAATTCGGGAAAGACAGGTCGCGCGCCTCTCTCTAGCATCCACGGCCGAGGGGAGCAGCCGCGCCAACATCGGGAGGAGGAAGATGCCGAGATATCTGCTGATCGCCATGAACGGCCCCACGTCGGGCGAGGGCGACGAGGAAGCCTATAATCGCTGGTATGACGAAGTGCATGTGCCCGACATCGAACAGCTGACCGGCGTCCTGTCCGCGCGCCGTTACAAGGTGGTGCGCAGCAATCGCGCGCCCTGGCCCTATGTCGCTGTCTACGAGATCGAGACGGACGATGTCGATACGCTGTTCCACGACCTGCAGTTCAAGCCGCGCCCCTTCACGCCGGCGTTCGACCGGACGCTGTCGGCCATGCTCTTCGCCGTGGAGATGCCGCGCTAGGGGCGTTTCCATTACAGAATTTTTATCTTCCGGCCAACATCGCGTAGCCTCGAAAGGTGCATGCCGGTGTCATGGCAGCGACTCCAGCGATCCGGCATATCAGCAGGCAGGCGGTTCTTGCGGCGCTGGCGTTGCTGCTTTCCTCCGCCTGCGCGCTTGCCTCGCCCATCGGCGATCTTGAGGATGGCCTATGGCTGAACCCGGGCGGCAGCGTCGCGGTGCGCACCCATGGCTGCGGCGACCGGCTGTGCGGCTGGATCGTCTGGGCGAGCGCGGCGGCGCAGAGCGATGCCCGGGAATCGGGCGTCGCCCATTTGATCGGCACGCAGCTGCTGGAAGATTATCGGCCCGATGGCAGGAATGAATGGACCGGGACCGTCTACGTCCCGGACATGGGGCGGCGCTTCTTCTCCCGGATCGAGCAGACCGCGCCGCAGCAGTTGAAAATCAAGGGCTGCGTGCTGGGCGGCCTCATCTGCCGGTCGCAACTGTGGACGCGGATCGAAAGGACGCCCGGTGCCTAGGCCGGCCTTGCTGCGGCGGCGGTGGCTTTGGGCCGTCATGCTGATCGGCGCCCTGGCGGTGATGGCGGCCGCCAATCCGTCCAGCCTCTCGCTCGAAAGCAGCGCCGTGCGCGACTTTGGCGGGCACCGGGGCGCGCCGGTGGCCGTCGCCTTCTTCTCCGGCGACATGGGCTTTCATTTCGGCATGAGCGGCGACCTGGCGCAAGCGCTGGCGGACAGGGGCATGCCGGTCATCGGCTTCAGTTCCCCCAAATATTTCGGCCGCCATCGCAGCCGGGCGGAAGCGGACGCCATCGTCGCCGACGCCGTGCGGCTGACGCTGGCGCGAACGGGCGCGCGCCGCCTGGTGCTGGTCGGCCAATCCTATGGCGCCGACATCATCGCGACAGTGGCGGCCGACCTGCCGCCGGAGCTGCGCGCCCGGCTGGCGGCGGTGGCGATGGTGGTGCCCGCGCAATCGGTCTATTTCCGCGCCGATCCGCTGGGCTTCGCCTATCGCGGCACGCCGGACGCGCGACCGCTCGACACGATCGGTCGGATCGATGCCGGGCGGCTGGTCTGCATCTATGGGGTGGAGGAGGAAGACAGTCTCTGCCCGCCGCTCGCGGCCCGGGGCGCGGCCGTCGCGGGCCTGCCCGGCGGTCATTTCATGCATCATGATTCCGACCGGGTGGTCGCCACGCTGCTGACCCTGTTGCACGCGCCTCTGCATGATGTCCCCGCGCCCGCCGGCAGGAGCGCGACATGAGGAGAACGCAGCGCAAAAAGCTGGCGAGACTGTTCGGCCGGATCGCGCGCCTGGCCTTGCCGCTGTCGGCGCTCGCGGCGCTGGCGCTCCTCAGCCACTCCGCGCCCGAGGCGGCACGGGCGGCGGACGCTGCGGCCGATGCGGACGCGGCGCAGCCCGACATCGCCTACAGCCTTCCCCTGCTGGGGCGGGTCGCCGTGTTCCGACCGGCGGCCGCGCCGCGCGCGCTGGTGGTGCTGCTATCAGGCGCGGCGGGCTGGACCGAGGGCGACCATGGCTTCGCCCGGCGGCTGACCGCGCAAGGTGCGCTGGTGACGGGCATATCGACCCCGGACTTCCTGCGGGCGCTGAGCGCGCAGAAGCGATGCATCAACCCCAATTACGCCATCATCGACCTGGCCCGGGACATCCAGCACCGGCTGAACCTGCCCATGTATATGAAGCCGGTGCTGCTGGGCCGGGGGCTGGGCGGCACGCTGGCCTATGCGACACTCGCCGCTGGCCCCGACGGCGCCTATCGCGCGGCGATCACCACCGGCATCCATGGCTTCCTGCCCGGGCGGGGACGCTGGTGCCGGTCGGCCGGATCGCTGACGCGGCCCTATGCCCGCGCCGGCTGGCTGATCACCCCGGCCACTCACCTGCCCTCCCCCTGGATCGTCGTGCCGGGTCGGAACGGCGGAGGGCTGCCGCGCGCCTTTCTCGCCCGGCCCGGCGGTTTCAGGCTCGTCAGGCCCGATCTGCGTGCCGGCCAGGATGCGCAACTGGCGGCGCAGATCCTGCCCTATCTCACTCCGTTGCAGGCATCCGCGCTGCGCGGCGGCGCGGCGCTGCCCGCCGACCTGCCGCTCACCATCGTCACCGATCCCGCCGCGCCGCGCACCGACCGGATGGCGGTGATCTATTCGGGCGATGGCGGCTGGGTCGGGTTGGACAAGGGCGTCGCCGCGCAACTGGCCAGGGCGGGGATCCCGGTGGTCGGGATGGACAGCCTCTCCTATTTCTGGAGCGAGCGCACGCCCGCCGGCGCCGCCGCCGACATGGCCGCCATCATTCGCGGCTATTCGGAATATTGGCACCGGCCCAAGGTGCTGCTGGTCGGCTACAGTTTCGGCGCCGATGTGCTGCCGCATATCGTCGGCCATCTGGCGCGGCCGGCGCGCACGCAGGTGCAGGGCATGGCGCTGCTGGGCCTGAGCGCCACGGCCGACTTCCAGTTCCATCTCGGCAGCTGGCTCAACATCGGATCAAGCGACGCCTATCCGACCGTGCCGGCGATCGCCCGGCTGCGCGGCCTGCCGATGCTGTGTATTCGCGGCAGCCAGGAAACGGACAGCGCCTGCCCGCAAATCCCGCGCGGGATGGCCGCCGTCGTCACCGTGCCGGGCGGGCATCATTTCGAACGGAACGCGCCGCTGCTGGTGCGGCAGATCCTGACGCGGCTGCCGCGATGATCGGAGATTTTTCGCGACGAGCCGCACCTTGCTGAACTGAGGTCGCCACGCGGCTTCGTCGTCAATCCCACGTCCATTCGGGAGGGATGCCTTGCGTACTCTGGGCCTTGTGGTCTTTCTTGCCCTGGCAGCAATGACATTGCTGGCCTCGTCCCGTTTCGAGCCGACGCCGGTCGCCTTCGCCGCGCGGGAGCCGGCGCCCTTCACCGGCCGGTTGTCGATCATGACTTATAATATCCACGGCCTGCCCTGGCCGGTGGCGCTGGGCCGGGACGCGGACTTCACGCGCATCGCGGCAAGGCTGGGCGCGCTACGCCGGCAGGGCGACGGTCCCAACATCGTCGTCCTGCAGGAAGCCTTCACGCCGGAAGCCCGCGCCATCGGGCGGCAGGCGGGCTATCGCTATGGCGTGAACGGCCCGTCCGACATGATGGTCAGCCACCAGCCGCCGACGGCCAGCGACGCTCGCTATGCCGCCGCCGATTCCTGGCTGAAGGGGGAAGGCCTGCCCAAGTTCGTCGGCAGCGGATTGCAGATATTGTCCGATTATCCGATCGTCGACACGCGCGAGATGGTGTTCCCCGCCTTCGCCTGCGCCGGCTATGATTGCCTGGCGAACAAGGGCGCGCTGCTCGCGCGGGTCGAGCTGCCCGGCCATGACCGCCCGGTCGACATCGTGACGCTGCATCTCAACAGCCGCCGCGCGTCGGGTGTGGCGAGGGCGCGGTCGAACCAGGCCTATCAGCTGCAGATCGCCTGCCTGGCCGCCTTCATCCGCGCCAATCATGACCCCCGAAACGCCCTGTTCGTGGCGGGCGATTTCAACATGGGCAGCGACCCGAGCCGGATCGCCGAGCTGAATGGCACCTATCCCCATTGGGTGTCGCATGAAGCGATTTCCGACGTCTATGATGTCGCCGCGTCGACCGGCCTGCCGCTTTCTCCGGACGCTCTCTTCTCGCGGCGGCGGGCGCGCGACCGCCTCTTCTTCGCGGCCGGCGAGGACCTGCGCTTCGCCCTGCGGGGGATCGAGGTGCCCTTTGGCCATTCCCCGAGCGGAACCATGTTGTCCGACCATGTCGGCTATGCCGCGATCTTCTCCGCCAGCGGGCCGTTGCGGCCCGTCACCACCGCCGCGCGGCTGGCATGCCCGGGCACCAAGCCCTGCGCCAGGGCGGCGGCATAGAAACTAAACGGACATATAATATTCGCATGGGCGCAACATTCCCTCCCTAGGCGGCACTCCGAACCCTCCGTTCAAGGCGAGTCGAATCCAACAGGGGAAACATCTTATGACACTCCAGCGCACCTGGCTGGCAACCACTGCACTCGCCTTCAGTCTTCTGGCGCCGGCCACCGCCTTCGCGGCGGACGAAGCAGCCGCTGCCTCGGCCACGGCGGAAGCGAGCGAAAGCCTGCCCGAAATTCTCGTGACCGCGCAGAAGCGGACCGAAAACATGCAGGAAACGCCGATTTCGCTGTCGGTCATGCGCAATGATGATCTGGTCAACCGCCATGTCACATCGCTGATCGACCTTGGCGATGGCGCCATCCCGTCGCTGAAGGTCGCGCCCTTCTATTCCCGCAATTCCGCGCTGATCGTGAATATTCGCGGCATCGGCGTGCTGTCGGACGGCAACCAGCCCGCCCGCGACCAGGGCGTGGGCGTCTATGTCGACGGCGTCTATCTGGGCCGCGCGCAGGGGCTGGGCACCGCTCTGTTCGACATCGAGAATATCGAGGTGCTCAAGGGTCCGCAGGGCACGCTGTTCGGCCGCAATACCGAAGGCGGCGCGGTCAATATCGTGACGAAGAAGCCCTCGGGCGAATTCCACATGAACGCGACCGGCGGCCTCGGCAATTTCGGCTCCTACAAGAGCGAGATGCATCTCGACCTGCCGTCCTTCGCCAATGTCGCGGTCAAGATCGACGGCGTCGTCGCCCATCGCGACCCGCTGGTGAAGAACCCGCTGGAAGGTGCGCAGGGCTTCAACCAATATGACAAGCGCGGCCTGCATGTCGAAGCCTTGTGGAAGCCGGCGCCGAATTTCAGCGCCGACTATTCCTTCGACATTTCGAAGGATGAATCGACCTCGCTCTACCTCAACCTGATCGCGCCTGGCAGCAACAAGCAGGCGGCGGTCGCCACCATCCAGCCCCGTCGCGTGCGCACCGCCAATGTCGGCGTTCCCGAACAGCCGAGCGTGGGCAAGGTGCACGGGCATCGCCTGACGCTGGAATGGGACGCCTCGCCCGATCTCACCTTCAAGTCGATTTCGTCCTACCGCAAGCTGGCGCAAAGCCAGTGGGACAATGGATCGGCGTCGACCAGCATGTCGAACGCGACGGGCGTCTTCACGAATGTGGCCTTCGCGCGCTACAGCCTCGCCCATTTCTGGCAGGATCAGTGGAGCCAGGAATTCCAGGCGATCGGCGAAGTGAGCCGCGTGAAATATGTCGCGGGCGCGCTCTATTATCGCGAAAAGGTGCGCGACAATGCGCAGGCCTTCAACACCAACCAGTTCACCGATGCGGCCGGCTCCGCCTATGTGCTGCGGCAGCTCAATTATGACGCGCAGCCGATCGATCGCGCCAGCCATGTGACGACGAAGAGCATCGGCGCCTTCGGCCAGGCGACTTGGACCCCCGCGCTGATGGACGATGCCATTCACCTGACCGGCGGCCTGCGCTGGACCCGGGACAGCAAGCATGGCGCGCTGACGATCGTCAACAATGCCCTCCCGATCAACCGCAACGGCGTGTCGGGCGAAATCGGGCTCGACGCGTCCTGGGAGCGGGTCGACCCGATGGTCAACCTGGCGATCGACCTAAGCAAGGACGTGCATGTCTACGGCAAGTGGAGCACGGGCTATAAATCGGGCGGCGCCAATTCGCGGTCGCAGGAATATGACGCCTTCGGTCCCGAATCCGTGTCGATCTTCGAAATCGGCGCGAAGACCGAATTCCTCGACCATCATGCCCGCTTCAACATCGCGGCCTATGCCGGCACCTACAAGGACATTCAGGTCGATTTCAGCCGCCCTTATGAAACCGGCGGCGTCCGCACGACGCGCACGACCACCTCGACGATCAACGCGCCGGGCACGGGCGGCCTGCACGGCATCGAGGCGGAACTGACGGTCAATCCGGTGGAAGGGCTGACCCTGTCGGGTTCCTATGCCTATCAATATGTCCGCATCCCCGCGACGGTGAACCCCTATCCGAACGCCGCCGGGGTGATCAGCACCATAGCGGTGCCGATCTACCAGACCTATACGCCCCGTCATTCGGCCAGCGGCGCGATCGATTATGACCTGCCGTTCAACGGCTTCACCATCCGCGCGCATCTGGACGGCAATTATGACGGCGGCTTCTACGCCAACGGCACCGATCCGGTCTATCTGGGCCCCAACAACGCCGCGAACATCTACCAGCCCAGGGGCGAGAAGTCCTTCATCGTCAACGGCCGCCTGTCGGTCGCGGACATCGGCCTTGGCTATGGCGACGCGAAGTTGAGCCTCGCCCTCTGGTCGCGCAATCTCTTCAACGAACAGCATCTCTTCTACAAGGCGCTGAGCCCGACATCGGGCCTCAACGGCTTCTTCAACGAGCCGCGCACCTTCGGCGGAGAAATGAACATCCGCTTCTGACAGGGGCAAGAGCAGGGGCGCGGCGCGGGTTCGATCCGGCGCCGCGCCCTTGGCATCACCCCTCGACTAGTCGTTTCAGCGCCTTCAAGTCGCGGTTGACCCATTTGATGTCGGCCGCGAAGCGATCCTCGTCCATCCCCGGTTGGCGAAAGAGCGTGAGCATGACTTCCGCGCCCTCGCCATTCTGCACGACGCGCAGCGGCACATGGACCGGCTCGCCTTCGCCCAGATCGACATGATGATCCATCACGCCATAGTCATTGTGCGGCGTGAAGCGGATGCGGATGGGGCCTTCGGGTCCGTCAGCCAGCCAATCATCGCCGTCCTGCCGCAGGTCCGATTCCGCCAGACCCGACGCCCAGCGGGGGAAGAAGGCCGGGGTCCAGATCATCTGATATAGCCTGCGCCATTCCATGTTGATCGTCACGCTATAAGTGCGGGCAGGCAACATATTGATACTCCACTTATAATCCGCTCTTTGCTAATCTGCGGCCGCCGACTCCATAGCAGATGTTCGCTTCACGCGACCCTCGTTAACATTCCGGAAAGCAGGAGATGCGATTAACTGGGCATATGCAGGCTAACGCGATCATAGAGGAACAGCCCCAATCGGACGAGAGGCGCGGCGACGCTCGCTGGCGCATCCGGCTGGAAGTCACGGGCTCGCTCGGCGACGAGCAGGCGAATGTCGTCATCCACGACATTTCCAGCGCCGGCATGCTGATCGAAACCGATTGCAACCTGGTGGTCGGCCAATCCATCGCCATCGCCCTGCCCCAGGCAGAGACGGTCGCCGCGCAGATCGTGTGGCGCAGCGAGCCGCTGTTCGGCTGCCGATTCGACCAGCCGCTGCCGCAGGCATCGCTCAGCGCGGTCAGGCTGCGCAGCCCGATCGCGGACGTTCCGCCGCCGCCGGCCGAAACGGCGGTTCCGGCCCGGATCGCGGAAAAGGCGCCGGAACAATTGTCGGATCGGCTGCGCCGGCTGCGGCGCGAACGGGGGATCACCCGCACCGCCCTGTCGGACCGGACCGGCATCAGCAAGACGACGATCTGGGCCTGGGAAACGGGCAAGACCACACCGCGGCACACCAATATCCTCACCCTGGCGAAGGTCTTCGGCCTGAGCGACCAGCAGTTGCTGATGGGCGAGGAACAGGCCGCCGCGCAGCAGCGGCAGGACGGCCGGCCCGACTCCGGCGCGCGGACGCTGTCCGGCCTGGTCGACCAGGCCAAGGACGCGATCGCCCGTGCCGCCGGGATCGACCGTTCG
>DATEJA010000297.1:0-2195 GCA_035278405.1 Sphingobium sp.
CTCCTTGATCTCGCGCGCGACCGCTTCCTCGATCGTCTCGCCCGGCTCGATGAAGCCGGCGAGCGCGGAATAGCGGCCCTCCGGCCAGCTATGCTGCCGCCCGACCAGCACCCGGCCGCGATGTTCGGCCAGCATGATCGCTACCGGGTCGACGCGCGGGAAATGCTCCGCGTCGCAGGAGCCGCAGCGACGCGCCCAGCCCGCCTTCTCCGGCGCGGTGGCGGACCCGCAGACGGAACAATAGGGGTGGCGGCCATGCCAGTGGACCAGGCTGCGCGCGGCGCCATAGAGCGCGACTTCCTCCGGCGGCAGTTCGGTGGTGATGGCGCGGCTCCGCACGCTCGGGGTGAAGCCGCTCTCGGTGAGCGGCCGGAGCCGGACGAAGATCGGCCGCTGCGCTTCGTCGACGCCCAGCAGCGCATGATCCTCCACCCGCGCGCCCGGCCCGATCGGTTCCAGCAGCAGATGCCCCTCCGCAGTCAGCGGATCGAGCCCGTCCAGCGCCAGCAGGCGGGCCTCGGGCGCGGCAAAGCTCTGCGCCACCCGTTCAGGATCGGTGCGAATATGGTCGACGCGGTCCAGCCTGTTTCCGGCATAGCCGAGGGGGTGGAGGGCCTGCGCCCTATCGCCATGCATGATCTGCGCTCTCCTTCATCGCCGCCTCCGCCGCGCGGCGGAACAGGGTGGGTAGCCCGGCTTCCTCGATTCGCGCCAGCGGCCACCATTCGCCCTCGCCCGGCGACGCGCTGTCGGCGGGCACCCGCGCGACATGGACGGTGAGGTCGAGCGAGAAATGGGTGAAGACATGGGCGACCGGATCGGCGAGGCGCGTCCAACTGGCCGCGATCGGCGGAGCGGCATCGGGCGCCGCGCCCCAGTCGGAGGAGGGCAGCGCCCGCATCCCGCCCAGCATCCCCTTGTCCGGCCGGCGGACCAGCCAGACATGGCCGTCCTCCCGCTCGATCCACCAGCCATGGCCAAGACGGTGGGGCTTTGCCTTCTTCACGGCCTTGATGGGGAAGGCGGCCGGGTCGGCGGTGCGGAAGGCGGCGCAATCCTCGCGCAGCGGGCAGATGCCGCAGGCGGGGCCGCGCGCCGTGCAGATGGTCGCGCCCAGGTCCATCATCGCCTGGGCAAAGTCGCCCGCCCGCGCGTCCGGGGTGATGCGATCGGTGGCCGCGCGAATCTCCGGCCGCGCGGCGGGCAGCGGCGTGGCAATCGCGAACAGCCGCGCCACCACCCGCTCAACATTGGCGTCGACCACCACCGCGCGGCGGCCGAAGGCGATGGCGGCGACGGCGGCGGCCGTATAGGCGCCGACGCCCGGCAAGGCGCGCAAGCCTTCCTCGCTGTCGGGAAACACGCCGCCATCTGCGCCGGCGACCGCCCGGGCGCAGGCCAGCAGGTTGCGAGCCCGGGCATAATAGCCAAGCCCCGCCCAGGCCGCCATGACGTCGGCATCCTGCGCGGCGGCCAGCGCCTCGACGCTGGGCCAGCGGCTGGTGAACGTCTCGAAATAGGGGATGACGGCCGCGACCGTCGTCTGCTGCAGCATGACTTCCGACAGCCACACCCGATAGGGATCGGCGCGGTTGGCGCCCGGCGCCGCGCGCCAGGGCAGGCGGCGCGCATGCACGTCATAATGGGCCAGCAGATTCTCTGCGATTTGTCGGGGGTTGCTCTCGACGGGCATGGCCGCGCTATGCCATTAAGCGGCCCATGACGGAACGCCCTCCAGCGCCGAAAGTGAAAAGTCGCACGATCGAGGCGACGGAGCGTCCGCGCGTCGGCGGACCGCGCCAGATCGCCGACCTGATGCCGCAGATCGGCGCCGCTGCCTTCCGCAAGTTCGGCTTCGTCCAGTCCAGCATCGTCACCCGCTGGGCCGAGATTGTCGGCGCCCATTATGCCGCCATCTCCGCGCCCGATTCGATCCGCTTTCCGGCGGGACAGAAGGCGGGCGGCACCCTGCACCTCACCGTGATGAGCGGCCACGCCCCGATGATCCAGCATGTCCTGCCCGACATCATCGAACGGGTGAACCGCTTCTTCGGCTATGCCGCTGTCGCCAAGGTGGCGATGAAGCAGGGCATGGTGAGCGCGAGCGAACCCGAACGGCGCCCGCCGCCGCGCAACCTGCGGCCGGTCCCGCAGGACCTCGGCGATTCGCTGCGGGACATCGGCGACCCGGAACT
>DATEJA010000298.1:0-4777 GCA_035278405.1 Sphingobium sp.
TCTACCTGCGCAACAAGTTCGAACGACGGTGGTAAACATGATGCACGAACCACAGACACTGGTGCCCGCCACCGAAACCAAGATGACCGCGCGCGACGTCAAGGTCTTCTACGGCGAAAAACAGGCGATCAAGGGCGTCTCCATCGACGTCGACATGGACAATGTGACCGCCTTCATCGGCCCGTCGGGCTGCGGCAAGTCGACCTTCCTGCGGACGCTGAACCGTATGAACGACACCGTCGCGAGCGCTCGCACCGAGGGCACGATCACGCTCGATGGCGAGGATATCTATGCCTCCAGCATGGACGTGGTGCAGCTGCGCGCTCGCGTCGGCATGGTGTTCCAGAAGCCCAATCCTTTCCCCAAGTCGATCTACGAGAATATCGCCTATGGGCCCCGCATCCACGGCCTCGCCAGCGGCAAGGCGGACCTCGACGTCATCGTCGAAAAGTCGCTGCGCCGCGCCGGCCTGTGGGATGAGGTGAAGGACCGGCTGCACGACAGCGGCACGGCGCTTTCGGGCGGGCAGCAGCAACGGCTCTGCATCGGCCGCGCCATCGCGGTCGAACCCGAAGTCATCCTGATGGACGAACCGTGCTCGGCGCTGGACCCGATCGCCACCGCCAAGATCGAGGAACTGATCCACGAACTGCGCGGCCGCTACGCGATCGTCATCGTCACCCACAATATGCAGCAGGCCGCCCGCGTGTCGCAGCGCACGGCCTTCTTCCACCTGGGCGAACTGGTCGAATATGGCGTGACGTCCGACATCTTCACCAACCCCCGCCAGGAACGCACCAAGGATTACATCACCGGACGCTACGGCTGACCGGCGCGGAGTAAAAAGATATGGCAGAACACACGATCAAGGCTTTCGACGAGGATATCGACAAGCTGCGCGGCCTTATCGCCGAAATGGGCGGCCGCGCCGAAGCCGCCATCGAAAATGCGATGCTGGCGCTCCAGCGCCAGGACCGGGCGCTCGCCGCCGAGGTAGTCGCGGGCGACAAGCGCATCGATGCGATCGAAGCGGAGGTAGAGAAGCTGGTGATCCAGGTCATCGCCCTGCGCGCGCCGATGGCCAACGACCTGCGCGACGTCATCGCCGCCCTGAAGATCGTCGGCGTCGTCGAACGCATCGGCGACTATGCGAAGAATATCGCCAAGCGCGTCCCGCTCATCGTCGCCAACCAGCGCACGCTCGATCCCGTTTCCCTCCTCCCCTCCATGGGGCAGGTCGCCGGCGAGATGGTGCAAGACGCGCTCAATGCCTTTTCCGCGCGCGACGCCGACCTCGCGCTGGCCGTGGTCGAACGCGACGCGGTGGTCGACGACTTTTACGACAGCGTCTTCCGCAGCCTCGTCACCTATATGGTCGAAAATCCCAAGACGATCAGCGAGTGCGCGCACCTGCTCTTCGTCGCCAAGAATATCGAGCGGATCGGCGACCACGCCACCAATGTCGCCGAAATGGTCTATTACGCCGCCACCGGCCAGACCCTGCCCGACCGCGAACGCGGCGGCACCCAGCCCCTGGAGGACTGAGCATGGCGCGTGCCAAGATGCTGTTGGTCGAAGATGATGCCGCGCTCGCCGAACTGCTCATCTGGCATTTCAAGCGGGAAGATTTCGACGTCGCCCATACGGTCGACGGCGAGGAAGCGTTGCTCCTCGCGCAGGAAAATGTGCCCGACATCGTCCTGCTCGACTGGATGGTGGAAAGCCTGTCGGGCATCGAGGTCTGCCGCCGCCTGCGCCGGATGAACGGCACCGCCAATGTGCCGATCATCATGCTGACGGCGCGCGGCGAGGAAGAGGATCGTGTGCGCGGCCTGGAAACCGGCGCGGACGATTATGTCACCAAGCCTTTCTCCCCCCGCGAACTGGTCGCCCGCGTCGGCGCGGTGCTGCGTCGCGTGCGCCCGGCGCTCGCCGGTGAGACGCTGACCTTCTCCGACGTGGAGATGGACACCGTCGGCCACAAGGTCCGCCGGGGCGGCCAGGTGGTTCCGCTCGGCCCCACCGAATTCCGGCTGCTGAAGCATTTTCTGGAGCATCCCGGCTGGGTCTTCTCGCGCGAGCGGCTGCTCGACAGCGTCTGGGGCCAGGACAGCGACATCGAACTGCGCACGGTCGACGTCCACATCCGCCGCCTGCGCAAGGCGATCAACGCCGACGGCAAATATCGCGACATCATCCGCACCGTCCGCTCGGCGGGCTATGCGCTGGATACGGACGGGGTGGCCTGAACATTCGGCGAGAAGTCGTCACCCCAGCGAAGGCTGGGGTCTCAGGCCCGTTTGCGCGCCCTGTCCCGAGATGCCAGCGTTCGCCGGCATGACGAAGTTCACTGTATCCAGCTTCTGGAACCAGCCCCAAAACAAAATGCCCCGACTTGTCAGCCGGGGCATTTTGCATTGACCAAAACGAGCGATTTCAAGCCGCCTTGCGCGCCTTCACCAGCTTCTTCATCAGCATGTCGCGCTTCAGGCGCGACAGATGGTCGATGAACAGCACGCCCTGCAGATGATCCATTTCATGCTGCAGGCAGGTTGCGAGCAGGCCTTCCAGTCGCTCCTCATGGATGCGCCCTTCCCGGTCCATCCAACTCGCGCGGATCGATGCGGGGCGTTCCACCTCCGCAAACTGATCGGGCACCGACAGGCAGCCTTCATTATAGACTGACAGTTCCTCGGATCCTTCGAGGATTTCGGGATTGATGAAGACCATCGGCTTCTTGACCGACGGCGCGCCTTCCTCGTCCGATTCCGGCTCTTGGAGGTCGATCACCAGCACGCGCTTGGGCACGCCGACCTGGATCGCGGCCAGGCCGATGCCCGGCGCGTCGTACATCGTTTCGAACATGTCGTCGATCAGACGCCGCAGATCATCGTCGATCGCCTCCACCGGAGACGAAATGGTACGCAGGCGCGGGTCCGGCGCCTCAAGGATCGGAAGAATGGCCATGGCTGTAAAATAGCCCGACAGGCGCGGGAATTCAAGCGAGCGCCGAATTCAGCTCAACGGTCGCCGCGCCCGCAACGCCTGCGCCAACGTTCCCTCGTCCAGATAATCCAGCTCACCGCCGACCGGGACGCCATGGGCAAGCTGCGTCAAGCGCACGGGAAAGCGCTCCAGCCGCTCGGCAAGATAATGGGCGGTCGTCTGCCCTTCGAGCGTCGCGTTCATCGCCAGGACCACCTCATCGATGCCGCCCGCCTCCACCCGAGCGACCAGCGCGTCGATGGAAAGATCCTCCGGCCGCACTCCTTCCAGGGCCGACAGGCGGCCGCCCAGCACATGGAAGCGGCCGGGAAACAGGCGCGACTTGTCGAGCGCCCACAGGTCGGCCACATCTTCCACCACGCACAGCGCGCGGGCGTCGCGGCGCGGGTCGGCGCAGATGCCGCACGGGTCGACGGTATCGACATTGCCGCAAATGCCGCAGGTCACGAGCCGCTCGTTGACCGCATCAAGTGCGCGCAGCAGCGGCTCCAGCGCGCTCTCGCGTTTCTTGAGCAGGTGCAGGACGGCCCGTCGCGCCGAACGGGGGCCAAGGCCGGGCAGGCGGGACAGCGCCTGCGTCAGCGCTTCGATCTCGGAAGAAGCCATGGCCCGAGATAAGGGCTTGCAAGTCGTCGGCACAAGGGGTTTGAGAGGCCGTCATGCGTATCGTCTATATGGGAACCCCCGATTTCGCCGTTCCGGCTCTGGCCGCGCTGGCCGGTGCCGGGCATGAGATCGCGGCCGTCTACAGCCAGCCGCCCCGTCCAGCCGGCCGCGGCAAGGCGCTGCGTCCCTCGCCCGTCCACCAGCGGGCGGAGGCGATGGGCGTCGAGGTGCGCACCCCCGTCTCGCTGAAGGACGAAGCCACGCAGGCGGCCTTTGCCGCGCTTCAGGCCGACGTCGCGGTGGTCGCCGCCTATGGCCTCATCCTGCCGCGCCCGATCCTCGCGGCGCCGCGCCTGGGCTGCCTCAACATCCATGCGTCCCTGCTGCCGCGATGGCGCGGCGCCGCGCCGATCCAGCGCGCTATCCTGTCGGGCGACAATGTGACCGGCGTGACCATCATGGACATGGAAGCGGGCCTCGACACCGGCCCGATGCGCGCCAAGCATGTGACGCCGGTCGAGGACAAGACCGCCGGCGTGCTGACCGAGGAACTGGCGCAGGCCGGCGCGGCGCTGATGGTCGAGGTGCTGGACGACCTGTCCGCCCACCCCTCCGTGCCGCAGCCGGAGGACGGGGTCACCTATGCCGCGAAGATCGACAAGACCGAAGCGCGCATCGATTTCACCCGCGACGCGCATCAGATCGAACGACAGGTCCGCGCCTTCAATCCCTTCCCAGGCGCCTTCTTCGAATATCGCGGCGAACGGTTCCGCATCCTCGCCGCGCATGTTGAGGAGCATGGCGGGGCGCCGGGCGAACTGCTGGACAACAGCCTGCTCATCGGCTGCGGCCACGGCGCCATCCGCCCCACCCTGATCCAGCGCGCGGGCAAGGGCGCCATGTCGCCGGGCGAACTGCTGCGGGGGTACGACATGCCGGCGGGAAGCCGGGTGGATGGATAGCTTGGGTTCGGTCACATCCCGTCAACCCAGCGAAGGCTGGAATCTCAGGAGGCGATGCGCGAGACGGGCTGGCGACGACCGCGGGACAAGCCTGACCCCATGACCCGCTTCGCCTTCACGGTCGAATTTGATGGCCGCCCCTTCATGGGCTGGCAACGCCAGGCGCACGGGCCCAGCGTCCAGCAGGCGCTGGAGGAGGCCAT
>DATEJA010000299.1:0-3683 GCA_035278405.1 Sphingobium sp.
GATCGCGGAAAATGGCCGCGTCATCGTCACGGGCTGCATGGGCAATGAGGCCGAGCTGATCCGCCAGAAATTCCCGCAGGTGCTGGCCGTCACCGGCGCGCATCAATATGAGGCGGTGGTCAATGCGGTGCATGAAGCGTCGCCGCCGGTGCCCAACGCCTTTGTCGACCTGGTGCCCGAAGGCGGCCTCAAGCTGACGCCGCGCCATTACAGCTATTTGAAGATTTCCGAGGGCTGCAACCATCGCTGCTCCTTCTGCATCATCCCGTCGATCCGGGGCGATCTGGTGTCGCGGCGCGTCGATGCGGTGCTGCGCGAGGCGGAGAAGCTGGTTGCCGCCGGCACGAAGGAATTGCTGGTCATCAGCCAGGACACGTCGGCCTATGGCGTCGACATCCGGCATGAGCCGCGCCAGTGGAAGGGGCACGAGGTCCGCGCGCACATGACCGACCTGGCGCGCGAACTGGGCCAGTTGCGCACCGCAGAGGGGGCGCCGCCCTGGGTGCGGCTGCACTATGTCTATCCCTATCCGCATGTGGACCAGGTGATCCCGCTGATGGCGGAAGGGCTGCTGACGCCCTATCTCGACATCCCCTTCCAGCATGCCTCCCCCAGCGTGCTGAAGGCGATGAAGCGCCCCGCGAACGAAGCCAAGGTGCTGGACCGCATCCGCAACTGGCGCGCCATCTGCCCGGACATCGCGATCCGCTCTTCCTTCGTGGTCGGCTTCCCCGGCGAGACGGAGGCGGACTTCCAATATCTGCTCGATTGGCTGGACGAGGCGCAGCTGGACCGCGTCGGCGCCTTCCGCTTCGAGCCGGTGGAAGGCGCGGCGGCCAACGATCTGCCCGGAGCCGCGCCCGAGGCGGTCAAGGAAGAACGCTATCAGCGGATCATGGAAAAGACCGCCGCGATCAGCGCCGCCAAGCTCGCGGCCAAGGTCGGGCGCGTGTTGCCGGTGATCCTGGACGAGGTCGGCGAAGCGGACGAGGACGGCTCTGTCGGCGCGACCGCGCGCAGCCAGGCGGATGCGCCGGAGATCGACGGCAAGGTGTTCCTGCGCGATGTCGGCGAAGGGCGGAAGGTCGGCGACATGTTCGACGTGCTGATCGAGGATGCGGACGAGCACGACCTGTTCGGCGTGCCGGTCGAGAGCTGAGGCGCCAGCCGTCATCAACTTGTTCAGCATAGCGGCGGCGGCTGGCCCTGGAGAGCCGGCCGGGGGCCATCTCTATGATCCGCCCGCAAAAGCGTCCTGATAGTCGGTCTTGATCACCTTGCGCAGGGCCGCGTCGACGGGCAGCTTCACCTCATAGGTCCCTTCCGAATAGGGGCCCGCGCTGTAGGGACCGACGACGACGGTGATGCCGTCGATCAGCTGGCCGTCGCGGGAGGTCGGCACCAGCACCTCCTGCATCGGATCGATGCATTTGGTGAAGGGATCGTCGCCCCGCATGATCGGCGCGCCGCGCTTCCTGGCGCGCGCCTTGTCGAGCGCGGCGCAGAAGCCGTCATGAATGGCAGCGGCGAACGCTTGCGAGGAGGTCATGACCGCCGCCAGGCTGGTTTCGCGCTGCCGCTCCTTGTCCCAGAGCAGCGCGTGGTAGCTGGTCATGCCATGGGCGCCGCCGGTGAAGCTGTAGACGGTCGCCTCGAGCGAGAGGAAGCGCGGCGTGTCGGCGGTGACGGTCCAGCGCGTTTCCAGACTGTGGGTGTGGAAGGGAAAGCCCGCCTGGGCCGCCGCCTTCTGGTCCTCCCGCGCCATCTTGAGCGCGTCGGCCTTGCCGACGATCATCTCCTGGCGCAGCTTTTCGGCGATGGCGGGGATGGCGGCAGCCTGGGCCGGCCAGGCGTAGACGAATTGCAGCTGGCCGGTCCTGTCGGCCTGTTCGAACGGATGCGAAGGCGGCGCGGCAGGCGGCGGCTGCGCGCCGGCCATCTGCTTCACATAATTGGTGGTGGCGGCGTCATCGGCCGCGTTGACGGCCGGCTCACCCCGATCGGCCGAGGGTGAACAGGCGCAGAGCAGCGCGGCCGCCACCAGCAGCGACCCGCCCTGCCCCGACACTGGACCCAAGCGCATCAGTGCGGCTTGGCCGCCAGACACCGTTCGCTGATCGCCTTGCGGGTATAGCTGCTCTGCAGCGCCACGGCGGCATTGGTCCATCCTTCGGCGATCAGCGCCTGTTCGACCGCATGCGCGCCGTCGAAGCGCCCGCTTTCGGCGAGCACATAGGCCCGGGCGCGCAGCGCCTGCAGGCGAGCATCTTCCCTGTGCATCATCGCGTCTCTCCTTCTTTTGCCTGGCTGCAATCTAGGCCTGTCGCGCGCATGAAGCAAATCGGCGCGGGGCGGGAGGACGCCGCTGCGCGGCGAAAAGGGGGCTTTCCAACCGCGCCGCCTTTGTCCAGACTCGCTGCCATGACCGACTATGCCGACCTGCTCAAAGCCGACAACAATCAAGCCGCCCATCTGATCCAGATCGTCGATGCCGAGAGCTTCGAATCATGGCTCGCCGCCCAGCCCGAGCGGGTGCGCGCGGTCGCGCAGGCGCAGAAATTCGCGGGCAAGCCGCAGGAACATGCCATCATCCCGGGCGAGGATGGCGCGGGCTGGTCCGTGGTCGCGGGCGTCGCCCATCGCGCCAGGCTGGGCAGCTGGTGCCTCGCGCGGCTGGCCGAACAGCTGCCCGAGGGTGTCTATCGGCTGGCCGACGCGGCGGCGGGCGCTGCCATGCTGGGCTGGCTGACGGCGCAATATCGCTTCGACCGCTATCGCAAGGAGGAAGCGCCGAGCGGCCCGCGCGTCCTGCTGACCAGGGACATCGCCCAGATCGACGCGGCCGTGCGGCTGGCGCAGGCGGTCGCGCTGGTCCGCGACCTCGTCAACACGCCCGCCGCCGACATGGGCCCGGCGGAGCTGGAAGGCGCGGCGGCCAAGGTCGCGGAAAGCTTCGGCGCGGCGCTGACGGTGACGCGCGGCGACGCGCTGGAGCAGGGCTTCCCGATGATCCACGCGGTCGGCAAGGCGGCCGACCGGAGCTTTGCGCCGCGCCTTATCGAGCTGCGCTGGGGCGATCCAGCCCATCCCCGGGTCGCCATCGTCGGCAAGGGCATCTGCTTCGACAGCGGCGGCCTCGACATCAAGCCGTCCTCGGCGATGCGGCTGATGAAGAAGGACATGGGCGGCGCGGCCCATGCGCTGGCGCTGGCGCGGCTCATCATGGGCGCGCGGCTGCCGGTGCGGCTGCACCTGCTGATCCCGGCGGCGGAAAACGCGGTGGGCGGCAATGCCTTCCGCCCCGGCGACATCCTGCACAGCCGCAAGGGGCTGACGGTGGAGATCGGCAATACCGACGCCGAAGGGCGGCTGGTGCTGGGCGACGCGCTGGCGCTGGCGGGAGAGGACAAGCCCGAACTCATCATCGACTATGCGACGCTGACCGGCGCCGCGCGTGTGGCGGTGGGGCCCGACCTGCCCGCGCTCTTCACCAATGACGATGATCTGGCGGCGGAGATGGACCGGATCGGCGGCGAGGTCGACGACCCCAGCTGGCGCCTGCCGCTCTGGGACGGCTATGCCGACATGCTCAAGTCCGACATCGCGGACATCAACAATGCGGGCGAAGGCGGATTTGCCGGCGCGATCACGGCGGCGCTGTTCCTCAAACGCTTCGTGCCCGA
>DATEJA010000300.1:0-3582 GCA_035278405.1 Sphingobium sp.
GTCGGCTCGCGTCCCTGTTCGTGCAGGAACTGGCGGCTGGTGCGGACCAGCTTGTTGATCGTCTCGATCATGTGGACCGGAATACGGATGGTCCGCGCCTGGTCTGCGATCGATCGGGTGATCGCCTGACGGATCCACCAGGTCGCATAGGTCGAGAATTTATAGCCGCGCCGATATTCGAATTTATCGACCGCCTTCATCAGGCCGATGTTACCTTCCTGAATAAGATCAAGGAATTGCAGGCCGCGGTTAGTATATTTTTTAGCGATGGAGATGACGAGGCGCAGATTCGCCTCGACCATTTCCTTCTTCGCGATGCGGGCTTCGCGCTCGCCCTTCTGCACCATATTGACGATGCGGCGGAATTCGGAGAGCGACATGCCCGTCGCCTGCGCGATTTCGCTGACTTCGGTACGGATGCGTTCCACGGCGCGGGCTTCGGCCGCCGCGAAGGCCGCCCATTTCTTGTCGATACCGCTGACCTTGTCGATCCAGCCATCGTCCAGCTCATGGTTCACATAACGATCGAGGAAATCCTTGCGGCTGACCTTGTGCCGCTCGGCCAGGCGCAGCATCTGCCCGCCCAGCGCGGTCAAGCGCCGGTTATAGGCATAGAGCTGGTCGACCAGATATTCGATCTTCTGCTGGTGGAACTGAACGCTTTCGACCTCGGCGGTCAGCTGCTCGCGCAGTTCCTGATATTGATCTTCCTGGGCCTGGCTCAGCGTATCGCCGCTCGCCATGGCGGCCATTCGCCCTTCCTGCGCCTTGGAAAAGGTGCGGAAAATCTCGGTGATGGTCGCGAACTTCTCAAGCGCCATCGGCTTGAGCGTTTCTTCCATCTGAGCGAGGGAGAGGGTGTTGTCCTCCTCATCCTCTTCCTCGACGCGGCGAGTGCGGCGTTCGGTCAGGTCGTCCTCATCCTCGTTGGAATCGGCGGACTCCTCTTCGGGCTCCTCCTCATCCTTGAAGCTGGGGCCGGCGGTCTTTTCGCTGATCTCGCCATCATCGTCCTCGGCGCCTTCCTCCAGATTTTCCGGGGCCGGGTCCTTGGACAGCATGGCGTCGAGATCCAGGATCTCGCGCAGCTGCATCTCGCCATTGTTGAGGGCGGTGGACCATTCGATGATGGCGTTGAAGGTCGTCGGGCTCTCGCACAGCCCCAGGATCATCGTGTCGCGACCCGCCTCGATCCGCTTGGCGATGGCGATCTCGCCCTCTCGCGACAGCAGTTCGACGGCGCCCATCTCGCGCAGATACATGCGCACCGGATCGTCCGTGCGGTCGACCGTTTCCTTCTTCTTCTCGGCGACCGGGCGCGGCGAGCCGTCATCGTCGGCGCTGTCGTCGGACGTGTCGTCATCGCTGTCGTCGCGCTGATCGTCGCCGTCCTCGCCGGCTTCCTCATTCTCGACGATGTTCACGCCCATCTCGTTGAGCGCGGCCATGATGTCCTCGATCTGCTCGGAGGACATCTGATCCTGAGGCAGGGCATCGTTCAGCTCGTCATAGGTGATGTAGCCGCGCTTCTTCGCGCGGGCGATCAGTTTCTTGACCGACGCCTCGTTGAGATCGATCAGCGGTGCATCGCCGGTATCCGCATCCTCGCCCGCACCCTTGCCTGTCGCCTTGCTCGCCATCTATTCGCCTTGCATTTCATCCCTGGCGGGATGATCCATCACATAATATCGTCCGACTGCGCCAGTTCCGCCAAGCGACTGTCATGATCCATCTTCAGCCGATGGATCCGCTGCTGCTCGGCAAAGGTTTCCTCGGTGAGGTCTTCCTTCGCTCGTCTGGTGGCTTCCGCCAGCGCCGTCTCCAACTCCGGTCCTTGCGCCATCACCCGAATGGCCTCCTCCAGATCGCGCTGAACGCGACCGGCGTCGGTCTTCATCCTGTGGGAGGTGAATGTGAACGTGTCGGCCCGGAGCATCCCCTTCGCCATATTATACACTTCACCTTGGCCCAATATGGTAAGGAGGCCATCACTTTCAACTGTTTCTTGCGTCAGTGACGCGGCGATCATCGCCCGCAGCAGCTGCGCCAGCGCCGGATCGCCGATCTCCAGCGCCGCCAGCGTCTCGCGATGCCGGGCGATCTGCTCGGGATGACGCAGCAGGCTGGCCAGGATCGCGCGCAGCAACCGCTGCTCCATGCCGCTGACGCCGATCGCCCGGGCCTCCGTTCCGGCGGGGGGGAGGGGAGGCTTCCAATTGCCGCGCCGGTCGCGCTGCCAGCCCGCGCGCGCCCCGCCGCCACGCTGGAATCCTTGTCCGCCACCGGGCGCAGACCGAGCAAAGAACAGCGCGTCATAACGCTGGCGGAATATCTGCACATAATGCGCCCGCACGTCCGGATGGCCGATCGCATCGGTGATCGCCGACAGTCGCTGCTTGAACGCCGCGCGCTGCTCTGGCGTGTCGAGCGGCGCCGCAGACTGCTCATGCTTCCACAGCCGTTCCACCAGCGGTTCGGCCACGTCCAGCACCGCCTCCATCGCGCCACGCCCCTCTGCCCGGATCAGGTCGTCGGGGTCCTGGCCGCCCGGCAGGGTGGCGAAGGCCAGGCTCATCCCCGGCCGCAGCAGCGGCAAGGCGCGCGTCGCCGCCCGCATCGCCGCCTTCTGCCCGGCCGCATCGCCGTCGAAGCAGAGGACCGGCACGTCCACCATCTTCCACAGCCGTTCGATCTGATGTTCGGTCAGCGCCGTGCCGAGCGGCGCCACCGCCTCCTCGAACCGCGCCTGGGCAAGGGCGATCACGTCCATATAGCCTTCGACCACGATCACCCGCCCGCTATGCCGGCTGGCGGGAGAGGCGCGGTCGATATTGTAGAGCGTGCGCCCTTTGTCGAAGAGCGGCGTATCGGGCGAATTCAGATATTTAGGCTCGCCCGCCCCCAATATGCGCCCGCCAAAGGCGATCACCCGCCCGCGAATGTCGCGGATCGGCAGCATCAGCCGCCCCCGGAAGCGGTCATAGGAGTCCCGCTTCTTGGCTTTTCCGCCATCCGGCTCGGCCCCATCCGGATCGATCAGCAGCCCGGCCTCGATCAGCATCGGCTCACCAAAATCAGCCAGCGCTGCCTTCAGCCGCCCCCGCGAATCCGGAGAAAAGCCGAAGCCGAACGTCCGCCGCGTCGCATCGCTGATCCCCCGGCGCTTCAGATAATCCCGCGCCTCCGCCCCTTCGATCGCGCCCAACTGCTCCTCGAAGAAGCGCTGCGCCGCCGCCATGACGTCATGCAAGCCCTTCGCCTGCTCCGCCCGCTTCGCCGCGCGCGGATCGGGGGCAGGGACGTCCATCCCGGCCGTCGCGGCAAGCTCCTTCACCGCCTCCATGAAGGGCAGGCCGCGATGGTCGGTCATCCAGCGGATCGCATCGCCATGCGCGCCGCAGCCGAAACAATGGTAAAAGCCCTTTTCGTCGTTGATCGTGAAGCTGGGCGTCTTCTCATTATGAAAAGGGCAGCAGGCCTTATATTCCCGCCCGGCCTTCTGCACCTTCACCGTCCGCCCGATCAGCGTGGACAGCGATGTGCGCATGCGCAGTTCGTCGAGAAAGGCGGGGGAGAGGCTCA
>DATEJA010000301.1:0-5440 GCA_035278405.1 Sphingobium sp.
GACACGCTCGATGCGCGGATGGTGGAGGACGCCAAGCCGCTCTTCGAGGCGGGCGAGAAGATGCAGCTGCAGTACAACATCCGCAACACCTATCGCGCCATCGGCACGCGGCTATCCGCGCACATCACCCGGCGCTTCGGCATGAGCGGCCTCAAGCCCAACCACCTGACCGTGCGGCTGCGCGGATCGGCCGGCCAGTCGCTCGGCGCGTTCGCGGTGCAGGGCGTGAAGCTGGAGGTGTTCGGCGATGCCAACGACTATGTCGGCAAGGGATTGTCCGGCGGCACCATCGTGGTGCGGCAGATGCCGTCCTCCAAGCTCAACAGCCAGGACAACACCATCATCGGCAACACCGTCCTCTATGGCGCGACCGCAGGCAAGCTGTTCGCCGCCGGCCAGGCGGGCGAGCGTTTTGCGGTCCGCAATTCGGGCGCGCAGGTGGTGGTCGAAGGCTGCGGCGCCAATGGCTGCGAATATATGACCGGCGGCACGGCGGTGATCCTGGGGCGCACCGGCGCGAACTTCGGCGCGGGCATGACCGGCGGGATGGCCTTCATCCTGGACGAGGATGGCGGCTTCGCGGCGCGGGCCAATCCGGAAAGCATCGTCTGGCAACGGCTGGAAAGCGCCCATTGGGAAGCGGAGCTGAAGGCGCTGATCGCGCAGCATGCGGTCGCGACCGACAGCAAATGGTCCAACACCATCCTCGACGACTGGGACCGCTGGCGCCGCTATTTCTGGCAGGTCTGCCCGAAGGAAATGGTGGGCCGGCTGAAGCATCCGCTCAGCGATGCGACGGTCGAAGTGGTCGCCGCCGAATAGGGCTTTCAACTAAGGGAGCGGGACGCAGGTCTCGCTCCCCATCATGCGGCCGCGCGAAGGCGGCTGCGCTCAATAGGTTCCGCCGACCGGAACCGAGTCATCCTCCGTCGCATCACCATTTCCCTGGGCGAAGCGCACCGGCTCGGGCGCCGTCACCTCTCCCGCCGCGAAGCGTTCGACATTGGCCGGCAGGCGCGGCGCGTGCGGGGCCGGCGGGGCATCCTGATCTTCGGGCAGCAGATCCTCCGGCCTGTCCTTGTCCTGCGCCATATAGTCGCGCGTCAGACGGTCGTCATAGCCGCTCCATCCGCCCATCATCGACACCATCTGCCGCTGCGCCAGCGTCGGGCCGCAGCCCTTGCAGGTAATCTCCGTGGGGCCGTTGAGGTCGGTCGGATAGGCTCGGGTTCCGCTATCCTGGGTCGCCGAAAGCGGCGTTTCCACGGCCGGCATCGCGACCCGAGGCGGGGTGGTGGCATAGAGGCCAAGCCCCAGCCCGCTCGCCAGCGCCGCCCCGGCGCTTGCCAAACTGAACAACCAGAATCGCGCCGACATACCGACCTGCTCCTTCCTGTGTCGGACGCCCCGCCATCGTCTCCATGTGCAAAAGAAACGCGCATGACGATCGGTTGTTGCATGGGGGCAAAGCCTTTGCTAAGGGCCGGCTCCTGCCAGGTGCCGGCCCCGCCGGTTCCCCTTGAAATGTGCGGTCGTGGCGGAACTGGTAGACGCGCAACGTTGAGGTCGTTGTGGCCGAAAGGCCGTGGAAGTTCGAGTCTTCTCGACCGCACCATTCACTTCGCTGAAAACAGATTTTTGCCTTCGGGCAAATGGCAGGGCCGCGCTCAACCGGCCCTTGTGACGGCGTCCGGGCATCCCAGCAAGCCGAGCAGCGCGCCCGGCACATCTGCGACGGCGGCCCGCTGCTCCCCCTCTTCGATGCTGAACATCGCGCGGCCGTGGCCGGCGAGGAAGCTGGAATAGAGCAGCCCGTCGACAAGCGAGACATCGTCCCGCTTCAGACGCTGCATCAGCAGCGGCCGGCCGCCCCGCCCGCGCAAATAGCGAAGCTGGAGCGCGAAGGCGCCCAGGTCGGAGCGGCGCGCCACCGACAGGATCAGTTCCTCGGTCGCGAAATAGATCGGCGCGGTCCTGCGCGCCTCTGCCGTGCCCGCGTCGGCGGCGACGGGAAGCGCCCCGCCGGGTGGCGAAATCCGGTCATAAATGGTTTCGAACGTCGCATGGAGCAGGTCGCTGGCGCTGCGGAATTGGTGGGAGACGGTGCCGAGCGTCACCCCCGCCTCCGCCGCCACCGCGCGATAGGTAAGGCCGGCCATGCCCGAGCGTTCGAGCACATTGGCGGCGGCATTGGCGATGTCTCCCGCGACGCCCCGGCGCTCCAGCCTGGGTTGGGTGCGCAGCGCCTCCTCATGCGCGGAGCGGTGCCATGCCCCCTCGTCGGCCAGCTCGCCCGTCAGCCAGGCGCCTAGTCCGCGCGCATATTCGTCCAGCGACGCGCGGTCGACCAGCCGGCGCCAGTCCATGAGGTGGAGCAGGCTGACACCATCGAACACATTGCTGCAGATCATGCCCGCGCCGGCAAAGCCGCAGCGCGCCGCGAGCGCCTCCCAGAAATCCAGCCACAGGATGCGCCACTCTTCGAGGACGGGCAGATAGCGGGCATCGCGTCCGACCAGATGACATTCGCGCAGGATGAAGGCCATCTGCCGCTGCTGCCAGCACCAGTCGTCGACAAGCGTGGCGAACAGGGTCGGAAAGGCAGCCGGGGAAAGGGTGGACAGGCGCGCCGCCGACGCCAGCTGCTGCTCGCACCATATCGCCGCCCGACGCCGGACATGCGCCTGGGTTTCGATCAACAACTGCTCCAGCCCGCCGAAATGATGATAGATGCTGGAATTGGGCAGTCCCGACCGGGCGACGATCGCCCGGGTCGCTACGCCCGCTCTACCCGCCTGCGCCCACAGCGCGGCGGCCGTTTCGATGAGCCGCTCAGGCGTCGAGAAATCGTCTGTTTTTTCCTGCCTCGCAGCCGTCACCGCCCTCTCCAGCTCATGCATTGCCGCTCCACGCCCGCTTTGCCACGGCGCGGGGAAAAAGGCCAGCAGCGGAAGATAAGACCGCTCCAATGATGGAAAGATTGTCATAGGAACGAAATACAAGCGCTCTAGTCCGCCCCCGACTCAAAACAGGGGAGCATCTCCATGACCATCCAGTTACAGCGATTTTTCCGGCCTTTCCTGCTAAGCGGCTCGGCGCTGGCCGCCTGCCTCGCCGCCGCGCCGGCGCACGCACAAGTGCTCCCGCAGCAGGCCGCCCCGGCTGACGAGGCGGCGCTTGCGGAAACGGACGATGGCGGCCTGACCGGCATCGTCGTGACCGCGCAGAAGCGTGAGACAAACCTGCAACGCACGCCCATCTCCATCTCCGTCGCCACCGCCGCCGACCTGGAGAACCGCCATGTCGTCTCGCTGGAATCGCTGGCGGACGGATCGATCCCGACGCTGCGCATCGCGCCCCTCTTCTCGCGCAGTTCGGCGCTGACAGTGGGCATGCGCGGCATCGGCACTCTGGGCGATGCCAACCAGCCCAGCCGCGACCAGGGCGTGGGCGTCTATATCGACGGCGCGTTCCTTGGCCGGGCGCAGGGCCTGGGCGCGGCGCTCTATGATGTCGAGCGGATTGAGGTGCTGAAAGGACCGCAGGGCACGCTGTTCGGCCGCAACACCGAAGGCGGCGCCATCAGCATCATCACCAAGAAGCCGAGCGGCGCGTTCGACATGCGCGCCATGGTCGGCGCCAGCAGCTATGACGGCAAGGAGGCGAGCGTCCATCTCGACCTGCCGCGCCTGGGCAATCTGAGCTTCAAGCTGGACGGCGTCATCACCACCCGGGGCGGCACGGTCGACAATCCGCTGGCCGGCCAGCATGATTTCAACGCCTATAACAAGAAGGGCCTGCATGTCGCCGCGCTGTGGGAGCCAAGCTCGTCGTTCAGCGCGCTCTATGCCTTCGACATTTCGCGCGACGAGACGACGCCTTATTATCTCCAACTGCTGACCAAGAGCACCGGCCCGCTGCTGAAGATGCAGAGCGACCGCGCGCGGGTCGCCAATATCGGCGCGCCGCAGCCTTGGGCGATCGGCAATATCCGGGGCCATCTGCTGACGCTCGACTGGAAAGTCTCGCCCGCAATCGAACTGAAGTCGATCAGCTCGGCCCGCAGCCTCAACCAGTCGCAGCAGGACAATGGCTCCTCCAACCTCGGCGTCTTCATCCCCGGCTTCAGCGGCAACAGCAATTTCAGCCGCTTCAGCCAGGCCGACGTGTGGCAGTCGCAATATAGCCAGGAGCTGCAGATCATCGGCACCCTGCCGCAGATCGAATTCGTCGCGGGCGGCTTCTATTATCATGAGCGCGTCAACGACACCGCCTGGACGCCCTATACGAACCGATGGAATAGCGACGGCACCGGCTACACGATCCTGCCCACGCCCGTGTCCGCCATCCCCTTCCCCGATCGCGCGAGCCATGCGAAGACCGACAGCATCGGCGCTTTCGGCCAGGCGACCTGGACCCCGGCCTTCCTGCAGGACGCTGTGCATCTGACGGTCGGCGGCCGCTATACGCACGACAAGAAGACCGGCGCGCTCGACAAGGTGAACGGCGTCAGCGCCGGCTATCCGCTGGACGCCGCCTGGAACCGTTTCGACCCGATGGTGAACCTGGCGGTCGACCTGGCGCCGGACGTCCATGTCTATGGCAAGTGGAGTACCGGCTACAAGGCGGGCGGCGCGAACAGCCGGTCGCTGACCTATCGCAGCTTCGGTCCTGAGTCCGTTTCGACCTTCGAAGTCGGCGCGAAGACGGAGCTGCTCGACCACCATGTCCGCTTCAACGTCGCGGCGTTCAGCTCGGACTACAAGGACATGCAGATCGACTTCATCGCGCCGGTCATCAACACCACCCGCACTACCATCGAAACGACCAATGCGCTGGGCAAGGGCCGGATCAAGGGGGTCGAGGCGGACCTGACCGTCACGCCGCTGAGCGGCCTCACCCTTTCGGCCTCCTATGCCTATACCGACATCAGCATCCCGGTCGCGCGCAACCCGTTCCAGAACAATGCGCTGGTGACCGTCTATCCGGTCTTCACGCCCAAGCACGCGGCGAGCGGGGCGATCGACTATGAGGTGTCGCTGGACGATGCGACGCTGCGGTTCCACCTCGACGGCAATTATGCGTCTTCCCAGCACAGCCTGGCGAGCGACCCGACCAGGACGGACGCATCCTTCATCGTCAACGGCCGCATCGCGATCGGCGACATTCGCATGGCGCAGGACGGGCCGTCGCTGGAGCTGTCGGTCTGGTCGCGCAACCTGCTGAACCGCGCCTATGCCTTTGTGAAGGCCAATGGCGGCAGTTCGCTGGGCTATTATGGCATCTTCAACGACCCCCGCACCGTCGGCGTGCAGGCGACCGTCAAATTCTGATCCTTGTTCCAGGAGCATAGCATGAGCTTTTTTCGACTGACCGGCGCCGGCCTGCTGGGCGCCCTTGCCCTGCTGGGCCAGCCTGCCGCGCCGTCCGCCGCCGCCCC
>DATEJA010000302.1:0-6918 GCA_035278405.1 Sphingobium sp.
TCCATCGCGATTTCCAGCTGGTTGTCGAGCGTCCAGCCGTCGACCGCGTCGATCTGCTCCTGCAGGGTGCCCATTTCTTCCATGAGCGCGTCGAAATCGGCGTCCTCCGGCGGGTCGGCCATGATCATGCTGATCTCGTTGAAGCGGTCCATCTTGTCCGCAATCTCGCGCGCGCCGTCCTTGACGTTTTCGAGGACGTTCTTGGTCGGGTCGAGCTGGGGTTCCTGCGGCAGATAGCCAACCGTGATATTCTCGCCGGGCCACGCTTCGCCGGTAAAATCCTTGTCGATGCCGCCCATGATTTTCATGAGCGTCGACTTGCCCGCGCCGTTGGGGCCGACGATGCCGATCTTGGCGCCGCGGTAGAATTGCAGATTGATGTTGCTCAGCACCGGCTTCTGGGCACCGGGGAAGCTCTTGGTCATGTTCTTCATGACGAAGGCATATTGGGACGAGGCGGACATGGCTTAAAGCAGCTCCGAAGTGAAATTTGCGGCGGAGTTAGCGGAGGCAGACGCCATTGGCAAATGGGTGATGGCTGGCTAAGCCTTCACTCATGCAGAAAATCCGATCGGGCCCCTTCGCCGCTCTCCTCTTCGGCATCCTTCTGCCCCCCACAGCTTCGATCGCCGCCGCCTCGCCGGACGATGTCGCCTGGCGCTTTGTCGAGGGGCTGACAACCGAAGTCGGGCCCCGGCCCGCCGGCACCCCGCAGGAAGCACGGGCGCGTGACTGGGCCGTCGACCGACTGAAGGCGCTCGGTTTTTCGAACGTGCGCGCTGAACCTTACCGCATGTCGGTCTGGCAAAGAGGCCGGGACGAGGCCGAGGTCATCGCGCCCTTTCCCCAGCGACTGATGATTGCCGCGCTCGGCAATAGCGGCTCCACTTCCGCGAAGGGCATCGAGGGCGAGGTTGTCTATTTTCCCACCCTCGCCGCGCTGGAAGCGGCACCCGATGCCGCCGTGCGCGGCAAGATCGTCTTCGTCAGCCACGCCATGCAGGCGACGCAGGACGGCTCCTCCTATGGCTATTTCGGCGCGACCCGCCGCCAGGGGCCCAGCATCGCCTCGCGCAAGGGCGCGATCGCCATCCTCATCCGCTCCATCGGCACCGACCATCATCGCCTGCCCCATAGCGGGGTCCAGATGTGGGCCGACGGCGTCAAAGCCATTCCCGCCGCCGCGCTGAGCATCCCGGACGCTGATCAGCTCAGCCGCATCCTGGCGAGGGGCGAGCCGGTCAAGTTGCACCTGACGCTCACCTCCAAATTGATGAAGGATCAGCCCTCAGGAAATGTGATCGCGGAGATTCCCGGCACCGATCCGAGCGCAGGCGTCGTGCTGGCCGCCTGCCATCTCGACAGCTGGGACCAGGGCACGGGCGCGATCGACGATGCGGCGGGGTGCGGTATCATCGCTGCCGCCGCCCTCAAGGCGAGCGAAGGAAAGCCGCTTCCGCGGACCATTCGCGTGCTGATGGCGGGCGCGGAGGAAGTGGGCGGCGACGGCGCCCGAGCCTATTTCTCTGCCCACGGCAAAGAAGCCCATGCCGCAGCGATGGAATCGGACTTCGGCGCGGATCGCGTCTGGCGCGTCGACTTCAAGTTGCCGCCGGCATTTGAGCCGCTCCGCCGTCGCATCGCCGCGCAGCTGGCGCCGCTCGGCATTTCATCTGGCGCATCGCCCGCCGGCGGCGGGTCGGACATCGAACCGCTGGTGAAAGCGGGGGTGCCGGTGGTGGATCTGCAGCAGGATGGTAGCCGCTATTTCGACATCCATCACACCGCTGACGACACGCTCGACAAGGTCAATCCCGCCCAGTTGCAACAGAATGTCGCCGCTTGGGCAATTGCGCTTTTCGAAATCGCAAATGCATCAGAAACGCTGGAATTTAAGTGAACTTCCATAGTAGACAACAGTCTGTCGCGTGATTCTGTCGCTTCACCGACGCAGAAAAGCATTGATTTGTGCAGCGCACACGTTAATGCGGGTCGCTCGCGTAGGTCATGTTCATTGGCATGTCAGACGCGGCAATATGCTATGGGAGCCGTACACAATGAAGAAGATCGCTGTTGTTTTCGCTTCGGCCGGCCTGATGGCCCTCGCCGCTTGCGGTGAGAAGCCGGCCAACGAGACCGCGAACGCTTCGAACGCTGTTGTCGAAAACGTTGTCGAGAACGCCACCAACGCTGCTGACAACGCCGCCAACGCCGCCAACGCTGCTGCTGATAACGCCGTTGCTGCTGCGAACGCTGCTTCGAACGCTGCGAACGCCAAGTAATCTTCGCGTCAGCGAGATTCCAAGAGGGCGGGCCGTTTCACGGTCCGCCCTTTTTCTATGCCTGATGGAGATGCCGCGCGCCCATTGCGAACGCGGACAGGTTGATCCGCGCGATAATGATCCGGCATGTCATGAAGTGGTCGGGGAGACAGGATTCGAACCTGCGACCCTCTGCTCCCAAAGCAGATGCGCTACCAGGCTGCGCTACTCCCCGACAATGGGGCCTTAGCGGCGAAGCACGCATGCCGTCAATCGGACATCAGCGGAACAGCAGCCACAAGATGATGATGATGGGAATGGGTACGCCCAACAACCATAGCAAAATGCCCTTGCCCATCGCCTACTCCTCTGGCCTGTCCGACAGCAACAGAACAGATGAAGCTGGCCCGATGTTCCACGCGTGGCGATTGAGCGCAGGCGGCTTCGCTCTGCCAGACGCGAAACGCCGCCCCCCAGCGATTGGGCTGCGAGACGGCGTTCGGTTACCTATGCTGGGATGTCAGAGCGAATAGTCGATCTGTGCCCAGAATTTCTTCGTGTCAGCGTCACCAGCGAAGCTGGCGATCCCCTTGCGCTCATAATCGGCATATTTGATGAGCCCGCTCAGATGCTTGTCGATCTTCAGCGTCACCTGGGCATTATATTCGTCGCCATAATGGATCGAAAGCCGGTCGCTGCTGAAATGGTGGAAGGTAAAGGACGCGACCAGCGGTCCCATCTTGCCGACCTTCGGCACCGTGTAGGCAGCGCCCGCATAATAGTCCTGGATACCCGTCGCCGGAGTGGTCAGGAACTTGTCGGCCCAGCCATTGAACTTGTGCAGCGTGGCGAAGGGCGTCTGGAAAGCAAAGCCGCCGGCGATGCCCGTGGCGCTGGCATCCGACCCCAGCAGTTCATAACCGCCCGTCAGTTTGAAGGCAGACACGTCCAGCCCCAGTTCGCCAGCCACATAGTCCGCGCTGTAGTGGACCGGGTTCTTCGCATAGTCGCTCTGCCGGGCATAGCTGGCGAGGTAGCTGAGCTTCACCTTCTTCGCGAGCGGCAGGGCGCCGACAAAGCGTGCGCCATAGGTTTGGCTGCTGTTACGGCGCAGGGCAACGACCGCCTCATCCTCGTCGACCAGATAGGCAAAGCCGGTCAGCGTGCCATATTTCGTCTTGTAGGAGACATTTGCAAAGACATCGTCGCCGTCAATCTCCGTCGGCCGATTGGTGGCTCCGAACTTGCCACCATCAATGCCCCAGATCGTGCGCGCCGCGATGGCATAGGTCAGGTCAACCTTCAGATTCTTGACGCCCATATATTCGACACGCACCGCGTCGAACGTCTGTTCATTCTGACGCCAGCCGACAGAGCCGACGAAGCGCTGATCGTCCAGGTTGATGCGCTGGCGCCCGACGGTCACCACCAGCGGCTTTGTGCGATATTGCAGCTGGACGCGGTTGGCCTCGACATTCTGCGGGTCGGCAACGAGCGGATAGAGCGTCTTCCCATTGACGCCGCTATTATAATGCTCGTCGATCGCCAGCGTCCCTTCCGCTTCCGCCAGGAAGGCGAAGGGCCCGCTCGACAGTTCGCCGCCCGCGCGCATCCGGATCGTCACCGCATCGGCCTCCCGGTCCTTGATCAGCGGCAGCGGCCCATCCTGTTCCACCATTTCGTAACGCAGCCGCGCATCGACGATCGGCTTCAGCGTCAAGCCCTGCGCCAGGACCGGCGTCGCAACGGCGGACAGCGCCGACGCCGACAGCAGGAAACAAAGTTTCTTCATGAATTCCCCCTTCTTATGCACCCGATGGCTTAGGCCATTCAGGGCATCCTCCCCAATTTCGGTGGTCTTTGGGTTTGCCGCCTCGTTCGGGCGGCTTGCCGTTCAGGCAGCGAGCGTCGCCGGATTGCGGTAGCGCTCGTGCAGGAAGTGGATGACGGCGCTGCGGGCCTCGGCATATTCGGGCAGGTCGATAGCTTCCAGTCGGTTGCGCGGACGCGCCAGCTTGACATCCCTGTCCTCGCCGATGCGCGCCGCCGGGCCGTTGGTCATCATGACGACGCGGTCGGCGAGCAGCACGGCTTCATCGACATCATGGGTAATCATCAGCACCGTGTTGTTGAGCCGCGCCTGCAGGTCCATGACGACATCCTGCAGCGCCGCCCGCGTCAGCGCGTCCAGTGCGCCGAAAGGCTCATCCATCAGCAGGACGCGCGGGTTCATGGCAATCGCGCGGGCGATGCCGACTCGCTGCTTCATGCCGCCCGACAGTTCGCCCGGCCGCTTGGACACAGCATGGGCCATCTGCACCAGTTCCAGATTGTGCAGGACCCAATCCTTGCGCTCGGCCTTGCTCTTGCCGCCTGCGGTCTTGTCCACCGCCAGGCGCACATTCTCCTCGACCGTCAGCCAGGGCAGCAGGCTATGGTCCTGAAAGACCACCGCCCGGTCGGGGCCCGGCGCATCGACCAGTTCTCCATCCAGGAAGATGGCGCCGCGCGTCGGCTTGACGAGGCCCGCCACCGCATTGAGCAGGGTCGACTTGCCGCAGCCCGAATGGCCGATCAGCGCGACGAACTGGCCCTTGTCGACCTCAAGGTCGATGCTATCGAGGGCGCGGAATGTGCCGGCCTTGGTCGGGAATTCGACCGTGATGCCTTCCAGCGCGAGATAGCTGCGTTGTTTCATGGAAGCTGTCTCCTGTTCAGCCAGCGCGGCCGATGATGCGCCCTGCCAAGGCCACGATGCGGTCCAGCGTGAAACCGACAAGCCCGATCCAGACCAGCGCGACGATGGTGTCGGTCAGCAGCGAGCTGTTGTAGCTGTCCCAGATGAAGAAGCCGACGCCGGTGCCGCCCTGCACCATTTCGGCCGCGACGATAGCAAGCCAGCTCATGCCGACGCCGATGCGAAGGCCCGTGAACATGTGCGGCACGGTAGCCGGCAGCATGATGCGCACGAAATATTCGAACGGATTGAGCGCCAGCACCTTGGCCACATTGCGATAGGCGACCGGGATCGTCTGCACGCCGGCGGCCGTGTTCAGGATGACCGGCCAGATCGCCGTGATGAAGATCAGGAAGATCGCGGAAGGCTGCGCCTGCTGGAAGATTGCCAGGCTGATCGGGAGCCAGGCCAGCGGCGGCACGGTGCGCAAGACCTGGAAGAGCGGATCGAGCGCCCGGAAAGCGAAGACGCTCTGCCCGATCAATATGCCCAGCATCACGCCGATCACCGCCGCCAAGCTGTAGCCGATCAACACGCGGCTGAGGCTGGTCAGCACATGACCAGCGATGCCGACATCGCCCGACTGCTCAATGCTGAAATGGGTAAGGCCGATGTCGACGCCCTTGAACGGGTGGGTGATGACCTCATGGCTTTCCTGCCAGACCTTGAGCGGGCTCGGAAAACTCGCGTCCGGCGACCCGCAGAGCAGTTGCCAGAAGACGAGCAGCGCGGAGATCATCACTAGGGTCGGCACCACGCTCGCCGCCACGGCGCGCATCGCGCGCAGCAGCGGATGCACGGGCTTGGCAACCGGCTCGAAGCTACGGCGGGCGATCGCCTCTTCGGGATAGGGCACGATCACCCCCAATTCGGTGGGGGAACCGCCGGCGCTGGCCGACGGTCCCTCATTCTTGCTGTTGGGCGATGGTGACGCCATGACGCTCACCTCCCTCATCACACGCGCTTGATCGCCAGGCTGGCCAGATAGGCCTTGGGATTGCCGGGATCGAAGGTCTTGCCGTCGAAGAATTTCTCCACACCACGGCTGTCGCTCGCGGGGCCCTTACCGCCCAGCAGGGCGGCGGCCTTGCGCCAGATATCGGAGCGGTTGACCTTGCCGATCACGCCCTTGGTATCCAGCGTCATGGGCAGCTTGCCCCAGCGCTGGTTCTCCGTCAGGAACCACAGGTCGTGGCTCTTATAGGGGAACGAAGCATAGCCGTTCCAGAATTTCATCTTGAAGGCGGCGTTGGGGAATTTGCGCCCGTCGCCCATGTTGAAATTGCCCTGCAGACGGTCGGCAATGTCGGTGATCGGGCACTTCAGATAATCGCGGCCGGAGATCGTACCGCACAGCCGCGCGATATTGCCCGGATTGTCCGCCCAGCGCTGCGCCTCCAATATGGCGGCGGTGATCGCGACAGCCGCGCGCGGATTCTTCGCGACCCAGTCGGACCGCATGGCGAAACTCTTTTCCGGATGGTTCATCCACATCTGGCCGGTCGAGACAGCGGTATAGCCCAGCTGCTGCGCCACCAGCTGGTCGTTCCACGGCTAGCCGACGCAGAAGGCGTCCATCGTGTCGGCTTTCATGTTCGCGACCATCTGCGGCGGCGGAATGGTGATGAGTTCCACATCCTTGTCGGGATCGATGCCACCCGCCGCCAGCCAATAGCGGATCCACATGTCGTGGGTGCCGCCCGGGAAGGTCATGGCCATGGTGATCTTCTTGCCAGCCGCCTTGCGCTGCGCGATCACGCCTTTCATCTTGCCCGCGTTAATGTCGGCCTTGGCGCCCAGATATTCCTTGGAAACCGAGATTGCCTGGCCGTTGACGTTGAGCCGGGCGAGGATGCTCATGGGCGTCGCCTTGCCGATCGCGCCAAGCGTCAGCAGATAAGGCATGGGCGTCAGGATGTG
>DATEJA010000303.1:0-3936 GCA_035278405.1 Sphingobium sp.
ATCTGTTTACTCATGTGAATGATGGTCGTATATATGTCCACATAGCGAGCGAAGAGAGACGAGCATGGACATCAGCCTGACCGAGGACCAGCAAGCGATCGACGAGAGCGTCCGTCGCCTCTGCAGCCAGTTCAGCGACGATTATTGGACCGAGTGCGAGGAGCAGACGCGCTTCCCGGAGGAATATTATCAGGCGATGGCGCAAGCCGGCTGGCTGGGCATCACCATGCCGGTCGAGCTGGGCGGGTCGGGCCTGGGCGTGACGGAGGCCGCGATCATGATGCATGCGGCGACGTCCAGCAATGGCGGCTATTCGGCGGCGACGGCGATCCACGTCAATCTGTTCGGTCCTCATTCGATCGTGGTGCATGGGACGGAGGAACAGAAGCGCCGCATCCTGGTGCCGCTGCTGAAGGGAGAGAAGAAGGTCTGCTTCGGCATCACCGAGCCAGACGCGGGGCTCGACACGACCAATATCTCGACCTTCGCCACCCGGGTCGAGGGCGGTTATCGCATCACCGGGCGCAAGATGTGGACGTCGACCGCGCAGGTCGCGGACAAGATCATGATCCTTGCGCGCACCAGTCCGAAACAGGAAGGCGTCAATCCGACCAAGGGCATGACCTTGTTCTGCACCGACCTTGATCGGTCCAAGATCCAGGTCAATCGTATCAAGAAGTTGGGCCGCAACGCCGTCGATTCGAACGCGGTCTTCATCGACGACCTGTTCGTGCCGGACGAAGACCGGATCGGCGAGGAAGGGTCGGGCTTTCGCTATCTGCTCGACAGCCTGAACCCCGAACGCATATTGGTCGCCATCGAAGCGATCGGCCTGGGCCGCGACGCGCTGCGCCGGGCCAGCGCCTATGCGAAGGACCGCAAGATCTTTGGCCGCCCGATCGGCCAGAATCAGGGCATTCAGCACCCGTTGGCGAGCAACTGGATCTATCTGGAGTCCGCCTATTGGATGTGCCTGCGCGCCGCGTCGCTCTACGACCAGGGCAAGCCCTGCGGCGCGGAGGCCAATGCGGCCAAGTTCCTGGGCGCCCGCGCGGCCTTTGAGGCAGCGACGCAAGCTGTGCTGACCCATGGCGGCATGGGCTATGCCAAGGAGTTCCAGGTGGAGCGCCTTTTCCGCGAATCCATCCTCACCCGCATCGCGCCGATCACCGAACAGCTGATCCTGTCCTTCATCGGCGAGAAGGTGCTCGACCTGCCCAAATCCTACTGAGCGCAATGGATTGGAGGCGAGATCGACAGGGAGGATGACAATGAAAAGCCAGGAACGAGATGCCAAGGGGCGGCGCCCCCTCGACGGGGTCAAGGTGGTCGACCTGACATCGGTTGTGATGGGCCCCTATGCCACCCAGATCATGGCCGATTTCGGCGCGGACGTGATCAAGGTGGAAAATGACCATGGCGACACGACCCGCTTCATGCCCGGTAATGTGGAGCCGGGCATGGGCGGCACCTTCCTGAACCTCAACCGGGGCAAGCGCAGCGTCCTGCTCGACCTCAAGTCTCCGGCGGGACGCGAGGCGCTGATGAGGCTGGTGCGCGACGCCGATGTCTTCGTCCATTCGATGCGCGCCAATGCCATCGCGCGGCTGGACCTGGGCTATGAGGCGATCGCGGCGGTCAATCCCGGCATCGTCTATTGCAACATGTATGGCTTTGGCCGGCAGGGGCGCTATCGCGACCTGGCCGCCTATGACGACGTGATCCAGGCCGCCTGCGGTTCCTCCATGCTGCAGGGCATGCAGAGCGGCGCGCCTGCCTATGTCACCACGGCGATCGCGGACAAGGTGACCGCGCTTACCGGCCTCTATGCGATCATGATGGCACTGTTCCACAAGGAGCGCACCGGCGAAGGCCAGGAGATCGAAGTGCCGATGTTCGAAACCATGGTCTCCTTCAACTTCATCGAACATATTGGCGGCGCCTTCTTCACCCCGCCGGTGACGCGCCCCTATTATGACCGCGTCATTTCCAGGCTGCGGCGGCCCTATCCGACCCAGGACGGCTATATTTCCGCGCTCGTCTATAATGACAAGCAATGGCGCGCCTTTGTCGAGATTGCCGGGCTGCCCGAAGGACAGTCCGCTGAAGATCTGGCGACGCTGGCGCAGCGATTGCAGAATATCGACTGCGTCTATCAGCATGTGGAAAGGGTGATGGCGAGCCGCACTACCGATGAATGGCTGAAACTGTTCGACGAAAAGGCCATTCCCGCGATGCCCCTGCTATCGTTGGAGGACCTGCTGGAGGACGAGCATTTGAAGGATGTCGACTTTTTCGAGGAACGCGACACGCGCTTCGGCAAGGTGCGCTTCCCCGGCATCCCCACCTGGTTTTCGAAGACTCCGCCGCGCATCGGGGACATCGGCCCGGCGCTTGGCCAGCATAGCGAGGAAGTGCTGCGCGAACATGGGTTTGGCGAGGAGGAATTGTCCGCGCTGCTACCCGGACGGCGTTAGGATGGGTGGGTTTTGCTCTGGGAAATTGGGGTGGGCTGCCTTTCCCGATTCGTCACCCGGACTTGATCCGGGGTCCCGCTTCTTGAGGCAAGGCATGTGTTGGATAGGCAGCGGGGCCCCGGATCAAGTCCGGGGCGACGGCTTGTGATGGCGGCTTGGGACTTGCATTGGATCAACGGCAAATCGCGTGCATAGGCCGCGCTAACATATTGAATCAGGAGAGAATGGACATATGACGGGCGCCCTGTCGCATATCAAGGTTCTGGATCTGTCGCGCATCCTGGCCGGACCGATCACCACCCAGAACCTCGCCGATCTGGGCGCGGAAGTCATCAAGGTCGAACGGCCTGAAGTCGGCGACGACACCCGCGCCTGGGGTCCGCCCTTCCTGAAGGACAAGGACGGCAAGGACACGTTCGATTCCTCCTATTTCCTGAGCGCCAATCGCGGCAAGAAATCCATCACGCTCGATTTTTCCAAACCGCAAGGACAGGAGATCATCCGCAAGCTGGCAGCGCAGTCGGACATATTGGTGGAAAATTACAAGGTCGGCACGCTCGCGGCCTATGGGCTGGCCTATGACGATCTGAAGGAGATCAACCCCCGGCTCATTTATTGTTCGATCACCGGCTTTGGCCAGGACGGGCCCTATGCCCATCTGCCCGGCTATGATTTCGTGTTCCAGGGCATGGGCGGGCTGATGGGCATCACCGGCCATGCCGACGACCAGCCGGGCGGCGGACCGATGAAGGTCGGCATCGCGGCGGGCGACATTTTGACCGGGCTTTATTCGACCATCGCGATCATGGCGGCGCTCGAACATCGCAACATCAGCGGCCTGGGCCAGCATATCGACATGTCGTTGCTCGATTCCGTGGTCGCGACCAACTCCTATCAGGCGCTCAACTATTTCATTTCCGGCCGGATTCCACAGCGGCAGGGCAATGCCCATCCGAACATGGTCCCCTATCAGGTGTTCCGCTGCCGCGACGGCAACATCATCCTCGCAGTCGGCAATGACGGCCAATTCCGCCGCTTCGCCAAGGCGGTGGGACATGAGGAATGGGGCAGCGATCCGCGTTTCGCGACCAACCCCGAACGCATCCGCAACCGCGACCTGTTGGTCGCGCAGATCTCGGCGGTGATGCTGGACCATGACATGACGGCGCTGGTGCAACTGCTGGAATCGGTGCAGGTGCCCTGCGGCCCCATCTATGCGATGAACCAGGTATTCGAGGACCCGCAGGTCCAGCATCGCGGCATGCGCATTTCCCTGCCGCATGGATCAGGCGTGGAAGCGCCCAATGTCGCCAGCCCGATCCGCCTGTCGCGATCGCCCGTAACTTATGAAAGGGCCGCGCCGATGCTGGGCGAACATACCGAGGATATATTGTCGAGCCAGCTTGGCCTGTCGCCGGAGGAGTTGGAGGCGCTGCGCCGTTCCGCCGTGATCTGAGAA
>DATEJA010000304.1:0-8035 GCA_035278405.1 Sphingobium sp.
CTTCGTCATCCCCGGACGAACGCTGATCGGGGTCAATGAGCGCTGGACCTCCAATGATGGCAACACCAATGTAACGCTGTGGGTGCAAAATCTCACGAACAAGAAATGGAACAGTTCCACGGCGCTGTTGACTCCCAATGGCAATATCGGGCGTCCGGCCGCGCCCCGCACTTACGGCATCACTGTCGGTCAGAAATTCTGATGCAAGTCTCTCCCCGGCCCTGCTTGGGGCCGGGAGCAGAAGCGGGCCGACGGATGAACGACGCGAAGGTGCGAAAGAAATGGAAGGACGAGGATCATCCCATGCAAGTGGAAACGCTGTCCTGCAAGGCTGACATTCAGATGGCGAACGTCCTTTACCTGCCCGAAGGTGCCGCCGGGGTGCCAGGCGTACTCGTCTTTCCGGATATTTTCGGCCTAGGCGAGCATGCGCGGGAGCGGGCCGCCCGGCTGGCCGAGCTTGGCTATGCGGCGCTCGCCGTAGATCTCCATGGCGAGCAGAGGATCCTGCATGTCGACGCCGTCATGCCCGAGATCGAGCGTTTCTATGCCGATCCCGATCGGCCTTGTGCAAGGGGGACGGCCGCGCTCCGTGCGCTCGCGGATCATCCGGCCGTGGACGCGAGCCGTGTGGCGGCCATCGGTTTTTGCTACGGCGGAACCCTGGCGCTCGAAATGGCGCGGCGCGGCGAACCGCTCCAGGCGGTTGTGGGCTTTCATAGCGGCCTTGCGACGGCCAATCCCGATGGAGCGTCGCTGATCAGGGGAAGCCTGCTCCTATGTCTTGGAAGTGAAGATCCATCGATCCCGATCGAGCAGCGCACCGCCTTCGAGGAGGAGATGCGCGCGGCGAATGTCGATTGGCAGATGCATCTTTATGGCGGCGTCTACCATAGTTTCACGGACTATCGCTGCGACGCTTTCAACCGGCCTGATTTCGCCCGCTACAGTCCCTCCGCGGATCGCCGGTCCTGGAAAGCGATGGGCGATCTTCTGCAAGATGTCTTCGACGTCTGAACAAGAGCCGTAGACCGGAGGCGAGGTATTCGCCCGCAACAAAAGCCGTGAAATGAACAAAGCCGGAGCAAGCTATGAACAATAAAGCAATCGCCGTCGTGGGGGGCACGGGCAAGCTTGGCGCGGCTCTTTCCCGCCGGCTGGCGAAGGCCGGGCATCGGGTGACCATCGGGTCGCGTTCGGCTGAAAATGCCAGGACCGTGGCCGAGGAACTGGGCTATGGCATCGCGGGAATGACCAACAGCGAAGCGGCGTCGGCGGGCGACATCCTCATCGTCACCGTGCCCTTTGCCGCGCAGGAAGCCACGCTTGCCGAGATCGCGCCGCATGCGAGGGGCAAGATCGTCGTCGACACGACCGTGCCGCTGATGCCACCCAAGGTCATGAGCGTGCAATTGCCGGCCGAGGGAAGTGCCGCTGCCCGAGCCAAGCGGCTGCTGGGCGACGATGTCACCATGGTTTCGGCCTTTCACAATGTCGCGGCGGGCAAGCTCGCCGCCGATGAGGACTTAGCCGGGGACGTGCTGGTCTTCGGCGATGACAAGCCGGCGCGGTCGGCCGTCGTCGAACTGGTCAACGCGACGGGCCTGCGCGGCGTTCATGGCGGCGCGCTCGCCAATTCCGCCGCGGCCGAGGCGATGACGTCCGTTCTCATCTTCATAAACAAGGTCTATGCGGCCGAAGGGGCGGGCCTGCAGATCACGGGATTGCTGACCGAGACGGCGGGTTCAATCCGCCTGATGGCTTGACAATGTCAAGTATGTGGCGTTAGTCAACCAGAAGAGAGGGGCTGCTCAGGGAAGCGAATCCATGGCGTGCTGCTGCTCCCTCGATCCGGTAACCGGCCCCATCATGGCCGGTGTCCTGAACCGACCATCATGCCGTCCAAACTCGCGACCGGCCGATCATCCAAGAGGCGAAGATGATGTCAACAGCAGTCAGAAGTGAAACAGCTGAACCGATTCCGGTCTACAAGGGCGACCTTGTTTCGCCGGATGCCCTGCGTGACCCCTTTCCCCTCTATCGCGAGATCCGCGATCTCGGGCCGATCGTGCGCCTCGAACATCCCGACGTATACGCGATTGGCCGGTTTGACGATGTCCAGCAGGCGCTCAGGCTGCCCGATATACTCGTCTCGACGCGCGGCATCGGCTTCAACGATGTGGTGAACGTGCCAGTCGAGCAGCCTCCGGTCATTCGATCGGCGGGGGAGCGTCACAAGAAGCTGCGAAGGGTGATCACCAAGCCTCTCATGCCGGCCGCGCTCAAGGAGCAGCGGGAAATGCTCAAGTCGCTCATCAGCAGCCGATTGGACGCCATCGTCGACCAGGGCGAAATCGACGCGGTGCCGACCATCGCCCGCCATTTGCCGCTGGAGGCGATCTCCTATCTGGTCGGCCTGCCCGACGAGGGGCGAGCGAACATGCTGCGCTGGGCTTCGGCGAGCTTCAATACCGCCGGGCCGCTGGATCGCAGCGGAACGATGGATCCCCAGCTTGCCGAGGATTTCGCATCCTTGCGGGAGGTCCAGGCCTATCTTCTGGAGATCAACCCGCAGCATCTTCGCCCCGGATCCTGGGCGGAAATGCTGTTCAAGGCGGCGGAGGTTGGCCAGCTCAATCTGGAGGAAGCGCGCGCGGCGATGAGCGCCCTGGTGCTGCCCAGTCTCGACACGACCATCTATGCCAAGGGCAATCTCCTTTATAATCTGGGGCGCAATCCGGATCAGTGGGCGTTGCTGCGCGACAATCCCCATCTGGTCTCGAGCGCGGTGCTTGAAGGCGTGCGGTATAGCGCGACGGTTCGCTGGTTCGCTCGCGTCGCGGCGCAGGATTATCGGATCGATGACGCCGTCATTCCGGAAGGCGGGCGGGTCATGCTGCTATATGGCGCCGCCAATCGGGATGAGCGGCATTATCCCGACCCGGATCGCTTTGACGTGACGCGCAATCCCACCGATCAGCTCGGCTGGGGCACGGGTCCACATATGTGTGGGGGGATGCACCTCGCCAAGCTGGAGATGGAAGTGCTTCTCGAAGCGATGATCGAGCGGGTCGCGCGCATCGAAGTGGGTGCTCCGGTGATCGGGACGAACCGGGGCCTTTACGGCTTCGACAGCTTGCCCATTCGGTTGCACAGCGCATGAAGGCATGAGGATGTCGAATGGATAGCGGCCAGAAAAAGATTTGGCTTGAGGTCGCCCTGAACGGCGGCTGGGGTCGCGAGCGCCAGCCGCTCATTCCCGTCAGCGTGCGGGAAATCGTGGAGGAGGGGGTCGCCTGCGCGCGGGCGGGCGCGTCGATCATCCATTTCCATGCCTATGACGAAGCAACCGGCCGCCTCAGCGACGATGCCGAACTCTATATCGCGGTGATAGAAGCCATTCGCGAGCAGGTCGACGCCATCGTCTATCCCACGATCGCCTTCGAAGGCGACGATCGCTACGCCTTTGTGGAAGTGCTGGCGCGCAGAGGGCTGCTGGAGTGGGCGGCCCTGGATACCGGATCGGTCAATCTCAGCCATTTCTCCGATATCGAGGCGGGCAGGACGGGAACGATCTACCGCAATGAAGAAGGCGGCATGCGACGCGGGCTGCGCCTTGCTGCCGATTATGGGTTCCACCCGTCCTTCGCCTGCTATGAGCCTGGCTTCATCCGGCTGGGGGCGGCGCTGGCGCGCAGCATGTCCCATCTGCCCCAGCCGATATATCGGTTGATGTTCTCCCAGGGGCTGGCTTTCGGATTTCCGCCGGATCGCTATGCGCTGCAAGCCTATCGCCAGCTGCTGGCGAGCGAGGCCCCCGGCGCCCCGGTCATGATCGCCGGCCTTGATGTCGATCTCTCGCACCTGATGCAGGATGCTCTTGCGGCGGACATTCACTGGCGCGTGGGCCTGGAAGATGCGCCGCTGGGTCACGGCACTCGCAATCCAGGACTTGTGGAAGCGGCCGTGACCCGGATCGCGGGACGCCTCGCCACGGCGGCCGATGTCCGCGCCGCGTTGAAGCAATCGACCAGGATGCAGCCGGAACATGGGCTGCTCGCATAGGATAGAGATGAAAAGGAGATGGTCATGAGCCTTGGGGCATTTAATCCAACGGCCGAATTGTCGGAGAATGTCCGCACGCGCTTCTATATCGACGGCGCCTGGCGCGCGCCGGCAGGATCGGCCCGGTTCGACCTGATCTCGCCGATGACGGAAGAGTTGACACTGAGCGTTCCCGCCGGGGCCGAGCCCGACATGAACGCGGCCGTCACGGCGGCGCGGCGCGCCTTCGACCAGGGCGAGTGGCCCCGCCTGTCGCCCTCCGAGCGTGCGCGCTACATGCTGCGGATCGCTGATGAGCTGGACAAGCGCACCGCCCTGCTGAAGCGCGTCTGGACCGCGCAGGTGGGCGCGCCCCAATTTTTCGTCGACCTTTCCACCTCGATGGCTGCAGCGCAGTTTCGCTATTATGCGGCGATGGCGGAAAGCTATCCGTTCGAAGAGGAGCGGGACGCGCTTCAGGGGCGGGTGAACATTCTGCGCGAGCCGGTTGGCGTGTCCGCGCTGATCATCCCCTGGAACGCGCCGCTGGTCCTGCTGACGGGCAAGGCTGCCCCGGCCATGCTTGCGGGGTGCACGATGGTGGTCAAACCCAGTCCGGAGACGCCGCTCGACGCGCTGATCCTGGCCGAATGTGTAGACGCCGCCGGCGTTCCTGCCGGGGTGTTCAACGTCGTTCCCGCCGGCCGGGAGGTCGGCAACGCGCTCATCAGCGATCCGCGCGTCGACAAGATCAGCTTTACCGGATCGACCGACGCCGGCAGGCACATCGCCAAGGTGTGCGCGGATCGGATCGCCCGCGTCAGCCTGGAGCTTGGCGGCAAGTCCGCTTCCATCCTGTGCGACGATGCCGACATCAAGTCCTGGATGGAGCATGTGGCGCTGCTCACAATGCCGTTCAGTGGCCAGATCTGCTTTTCGCAGACCCGTGTCCTTGTTCCGGAAAGCCGTCATGACGAGTTTCTGGACGCCTATGTGGCGAGGATCGAAAGTTTCAAGGTAGGCGACCCCTGGGATCCCGAAGTGTTGGTAGGTCCTGTTTCGATGGCACGACAGAGGGAGCGCGTGCTCGACTATATCGAACTTGGCCGGACCGAAGGCGCAAAACTTGTCATCGGTGGTGGCAAGGTTCCGGGGTTCAACCGTGGCTATTATGTCGAGCCGACGATTTTCGATCATGTCGACAACAGCATGCGGATCGCGCGGGAGGAGATTTTCGGCCCGGTGGTTTCGGTGATCAGCTATCGCAGCGATGAAGAGGCGATCGCCATTGCCAATGACAGCGATTTCGGGCTGAGCGGATCGGTTTTCTCAGCGGACCTGGAGCGCGGCAAGCGGTTGGCCCGCCATATCCGCACCGGGCATATCGGCGTCAACAGCTTCGCCGTCGACTATAGCGCGCCCTTTGGCGGCTATAAGAAATCAGGGCTGGGGCGGGAGGCGGGCCCTGAAGGCTTGGCAAGCTTCCTGGAGACGAAGTCCATGTTCTTCCCTGGCTGAGGCGGCGAAGGGTCAGGCTTTCCCGCTGATCTCCAGTCGGCGCGGTGGTGGTGACGGCGTCAAGCCACCGCGCCGAAGGCATGGGGGGGATGTTCCGCCTTCGGCCCGTCCGCGCCGATCCGGTTGAGCAGCAGGGAAGTCTGGTACGCCCGCTCCTGGAGCTGCTCCGACCAGGAGTCGCGAAAGCTGTCGGCGACCGGCTGATGAATGACGATGGACAGCACGAAGGGTATCCGGCCGTCCTCGGTCCAGATCGGCGCCGACAGCGCGATATGGTGCGGACCATCGCCATAATGATAGGTTGCCAGTCCCTTGGGCAGCACCGATTCCCGCGCCGACGCGATGAGCTTGCTGACGCCGCGCTCGCTCTGCTTGGCTTCGCGCAGTTCGGTCTTGATCAATTCCTTGGTCTGATTTTCAGGCAGATAGGCCATGAACAGCAGCCCAGCGCCCGAGCCGAGCATCGGAAGATGCCCGGAACGGAATTCGAAGGCGCCGATATTTTCCGAACGCTGGATATAGACCGAGACAGGCCCGCCCTGGCTCCAGACTGCCACCGCCGTGCTCTGCCCGGTCTGGCGGTGCAAGGCCTGCGCGGCGTCGCGAATCACGTCATAGCCGTTCAGCTGCCGGAATGAGGCGAGACTGAGCGCGAAGGCGCTTGGCCCGAGCCGGTAACGCCCGCGTTCCTCCTGCTCGACAAGGCCGGTGTTGACCAAACTAGTAAGATAATTATGCGCCGCACCGCTGGACAGGCCGCACCGCTTGGCCACCTCGGCCAGCTTGACCGCGCCCGGCCCGCGCTGAACCGCCAGCAGCACGCGATATCCGATTTCCACGGATTTGATGCGTTTGGAGGCTCGGCCCGTGGGTGTTTCAGTGGATGCGCTATTATCTACCATTTCATACTGCTTAACGTCCAAAAAAGAGGCTGACAATATTGGGTGGCCGCGCGCGCGACTTGCGGGCGGCTTATGGGACTGCTTCGCGAAGTATCTGGCGAGCGGCGACGACGCGCTCGATGCCTTGCTCGACGCCGAAGGTGGGCGGCGGATCGATCGTGATATGGGTGATCCTCAAGGATTGCAGGCGCTTGGCTTCGGCTATCCAGGTGTCGCGTCCGTCGTCGCTCGCGATGATCCGGCTCATCATGCGAATGGAGCCGGGATCACGGCCCGCCTCGTTCATGTAGGTTTGGAATTGCGGCAGGGCGGCGGTTGGATCGGCGATGGGCATCCAGCCGTCTCCCAGGGTCGCGGCCCGCTTCATCGACGCGGCGTTGAAGGTCGTGCCGAACCAGATCGGGATCGGCCGGGCGGGAAGGATGCCCAGACCCAGATCGTCGATATCATGAAATCTTCCCTGGAAGGTCACGTGGGGCTGGGTCCAGTAGAGCCGCAGCAGCTGCACCTGCTCCGCAAGACGCGCGCCTCGCTCCTGCAGCTTCTGCCCGACTGCCCGATATTCGGCTTCCTGCCAGCTAAGGCCCACCCCCAGTTCGAACCGACCGTGGGACAATGCGGCCAGCTCCGCCGCCTGTCGGGCGACCGCGGCCGTTTCCCTGAGCGGCAGGATGACGATGGAGCTGATCAGATGAATGTGCGTCGTCAGCGCCGCCATGTAGGAGAAGAGGATGAAAGGGTCGTGATAGGGCAGGGCATATTGGCTGTCAGGGCGCCCCTCATATCGTCCGGAACGCGCAGACAGCAGATGGCCTGACAGGGTGATATAGTCGAACCCGGCATCTTCCAGAGCCTGCGCGCGGGGGCCGATCAACCTCGGGTCCAGTGCCGGTGTGGACGGAAATGTCGTTCCATATTGCATCGGTCGGCGCTCACTTCTGCTGCTGGCGGTGGCTCTCAATCGCCGGGCCCGCCTCCGCGCGTGAAGGCGGCCCACGGAGGCCGGTTCCTTCCTGCCAGGATGAAATCGGGAAATATCTTGACATTGTCAAGCTGCACATTCTAGCTCATGCGCAAACAGCGATAAATGAGAGGGGACCCATGCGCGCTTTGACAGGGACGTTGCTCGTCGCAATTTCAACCGTTTGCTGGCCGGCTTTGGCGGCGGCAGAGACAGAAGCGGCCGCCGGAGCGCCGCAAAATTCGTCAGAGCAGCTCGATACGGGGCAGATCGAGGAAATCGTCGTTACCGCGCAGCGGCGGTCCGAGTCGGCGCAGTCCGTTCCGATTTCGCTGCAAAGCTTTTCCGCCGATTCCCTGAAAACGAAGGGTGTCAGTTCGACCGAAGACCTGACCAGTGTCGTTGGCGGGCTGATCATCCAGCCGACCGCCGCTCGTCCGATGCTGTTTCTAAGAGGGGTGGGCAACAACAGTTCGAACACGACGCCGTCCGTGCTGACCTTCGTCGACGGCGTATATTATCCTTTCGGCCAGGCGACCGACCTTGAAAATGTCGAACGGATCGAAGTGCTCAAAGGTCCGCAGGGAACCTTGTTCGGCCGGAACGCCAC
>DATEJA010000305.1:0-12794 GCA_035278405.1 Sphingobium sp.
TACAAGACCTATTTCGCGCCCCAGGGCATCGGCGCGGACGTGATCGCGACCAAGTTCGGTATCAGCCGCGACGATGCCGACGCTTATGCTGTCGAGAGCCAGCGACGCGCCAGGGCGGCATGGGATGAGGGACGCTTCGCCCGGTCTATCGTGCCGGTGAAGGATGTGATCGGCGCGGTCGTGCTGGACCATGACGAACATATGCGTCCGGACGCGACCATGCAGTCGCTCGCCAGCCTGAAGCCGAGCTTTGCCGCGTTGGGCGAGGAGATGCCGGGCTTCGATGCGATCGCCTTGCTGCGCTATCCGGAACTGGAGCGGGTCAACCATATCCACCATGCCGGCAACAGCAGCGGCATCGTCGACGGCGCGGCGGCGGTGCTGGTCGGCAACAGGGATATGGGCGAAAAATATGGCCTCACGCCCCGGGCGCGGATCAAGGCGATGGCGTCGATCGGATCGGAGCCGCTGATCATGCTGACGGGGCCGGAATTCGTCGCGGGCAAACTGCTCGACCGGGCGGGGATGACGAAGGCCGACATCGACCTTTGGGAACTCAATGAAGCCTTTGCCAGTGTCGTGCTGCGCTACATGCAGGCGATGGACCTGGACCATGGCCGGATCAATGTGAATGGCGGCGCGATCGCCATGGGCCATCCGCTGGGCGCGACCGGCGCGATGGTGCTGGGGACGGCGCTGGATGAACTGGAGCGGTCCGGCAAGGGCACCGCGCTGGTCAATCTGTGCGTCGGCGCGGGCATGGGCACCGGCATCATCATCGAGCGGGTTTGAGGTAAGAGGATGGGAGAGACGGACATGAGCACCATCCATTTCGACATCGACGCGGACGGCATCGCCACCTTGACCATCGACGTGCCGGGGCAGTCGATGAATGTCATCGGGCCGGACTTGCTGGCGGACCTCGACGCGGCGATCACGCGCATCGCTTCGGAAGAGGCGATCAGGGGCGCGGTGATCGCCTCCGGCAAGGACAGCGGGTTCATGGCGGGCATGGACCTTAAATTTTTCGGGTCGATGCTGGTGAGCGAAGCGGGCAAGCGCCCTGCCCCGGCGGCGATTTTCGACAAGGTCTTCGTGCTCAATCAGCTGTTCCGGCGGCTGGAGACATGCGGCAAGCCGGTCGCCTGCGCGATCGAAGGGACCTGCGTTGGCGGCGGGTTCGAACTGGCGCTCGCCTGTCATCGCCGGATCGTGGGCGACAGTCCCAAGACCCAGCTGGGCCTGCCGGAAATATTGATCGGCCTGTTCCCCGGCGGCGGCGGATCGCAGCGGCTACCGCGCATCATGGGCGTACAGGCGGCGTTGCTCTACATGTTGCAGGGCAAGCTGTTCCGTCCGGCCGAAGCGGCGATGCTGAAGGTGGTCGATGAAGTGGTGCCGCAAGGGACCGCGATCGCCAGGGCGAAGGAATGGGTGAAAGCCAATCCATCCGCGTTCGTGCAGCCCTGGGACCAGAAGGGCTTCAAATTCCCCGGTGGCGCGGGTGGGTTCAACCCGGCCTTCGTCCAGACGATGGCGGGCGCGGTGCCGATGACGCTGAAGCAGACCCAGCGCAACATGAACGCGCCGATCGCGCTGCTGTCGGCGGTCTATGAAGGGGCCATTCTGCCCTTCGATCGGGCAATTAGAGTGGAAAGCAAATATTTCGCCAAGGTGGCGGCGGACCCGCAGGCGGCGAACATGATCCGCAGCCTGTTCGTCAACAAGAACGCCGGCGAACGCGGAGCGCGGCGGCCCAAGGATCAGCCCAAGGCTCCGACCAGGAAACTCGCCATGCTGGGCGCGGGGATGATGGGCGCTGGCATCGCCACCGTCGCCGCGCAGGCGGGCATCGAGGTGCTGCTGTTCGATCGCGACATGGCCTATGCGCAAAAGGGCAAGGCGCATGTCGAGGATCAGCTGAAGAAGCGCATCGGCAAAGGGATGACGGCCGAGAAGGTCGCCGAGACGCTGGCCCGCGTCACCCCGACGACCGACTATGCCGCGCTTGCCGGCTGCGACTTCGTGATCGAGGCGGTGTTCGAGGACATGGCGATCAAGGCGGAGGTGACGGAGAAGGTCGAGGAGGTGCTGGGGCCAGACGTGATCTTCGGGTCCAATACGTCGACCCTGCCGATCACGAAGCTGGCGCAGGCGTGGAGCAAGCCGGAAAATTTCATTGGCATCCACTTCTTTTCGCCGGTCGAAAAGATGCCGCTGGTCGAGATCATCCTGGGCAAGCGGACCGGGCCGGCGGCGATCGCCAAGGCGCTGGATTTCGTCAGCCAGATCAGGAAGACGCCGATCATCGTCAATGACGCGTCCGGCTTCTACACGTCGCGCTGCTTCGCCACCTATGTGCGCGAGGGGGTGGAGATGGTGGCCGAAGGGATCAATCCGGCTCTGATCGAAAATGCCGGGCGGCAGTTGGGCATGCCGGTGGGCCCGCTCGCCGTGGGCGACGAGGTGTCGATCGAACTGGGCCACAAGATCGTGCTGGCGGCGCGAAAGGAACTGGGCGACGCTTATGTCGCGCAGCCGTCCGACGCGGTGATGGCGCGCATGGTCGAACTGGGTCGGCTGGGCCGCAAGAGCGCCAAGGGATGGTATGACTATCCCGAAGGCGACAAGAAGCATCTCTGGCCGGGCCTCAGCGAGATGTTCCCGCGCGCCGCCGTCCAGCCCGATATCGAGGAGGTGAAGGAACGGCTGCTCTACCGCCAGCTGGTGGAATGTGCGCGCTGCTTCGAGGAAGGCGTGGTCGAAACGCCGGAGGATGGCGACATCGGCGCGATCTTCGGCTGGGGCTTCGCGCCCTGGACTGGCGGGCCCTTCTCCCACATGGACACGGTCGGGATCGGCCATGTGGTGGCGGTGCTGGAGCGGCTGGCGGCGGCGCATGGCGACCGCTTCGCGCCGACGGTGCAGTTGCAGGACATGGCGGCGAGCGGGCTGACCTTCTACGATGCCGGTTCGGCGCGGGAGGCGGCATAAGAGGCTGTAAATCGTTGCGAAGCTGATCTAATCGCGAACCGCGCGGCTATCGCCCTTCATCGTCATGCTGAACTTCGTTCAGGGTGACCTGATGGGTGAGAACCGCGAGGCTATTCTGGAGATCACAGTCTATGAGCGACAAGCCGACGGTTCTGGTGACGGGCGGGGCCGGCTATATCGGCAGCCATGCGGTGTTGGCGCTACGCGACGCAGGCTATGGCGTGGTGGTGATCGACAATCTGGTGACGGGCTTCCGTTGGGCGGTGCCCGATGATGTTGCTTTCGTCGAAGGGGATATTGCCGACCAGCCGCTGGTGCAGCAGACGCTGCGCGACCACGCCGTCAAGGCGGTGATGCATTTCGCCGGGTCGGTGGTGGTGCCGGAATCGGTGGAGAACCCGCTCAAATATTATCATAATAACAGTGCCAAGACGCGCGACCTGATCGAGAGCGTGGTCGCGGTGGGCGTGCCCCATTTCATCTTTTCCTCGACGGCCGCGACCTATGGTATCCCGGAGGAAAGTCCGGTCAAGGAAACGACGCCGCAGCGGCCGATCAACCCCTATGGCATGTCGAAGCTGATGACCGAATATATGCTGCGCGACGTCAGCGCGGCCCACGCCATGAACTTCTGCGCGCTGCGCTATTTCAACGTCGCGGGCGCCGATCCGCAGGGACGCACCGGCCAATCGACGGCGGGCGCGACGCATCTCATCAAGGTGGCGGTCGAGGCGGCGCTGGGCAAGCGCAGCCATGTCGCGGTGTTCGGGACCGATTTCGAAACGCCGGACGGCACGGGCGTGCGCGATTATATCCATGTCAGCGACCTGGCGGCGGCGCATGTGCTGGCGCTGGAGGCGCTGATGGCGAGCCCGGAGCGCAACTATCTGCTCAACTGCGGCTATGGGCGCGGCTTTTCCGTGCTGGAGGTGCTGGACGCGGTCGATCGCATCACCAACATCCAGATCGACCGGCGGATCGAAGGGCGGCGCGCGGGCGACCCGGATTCGCTCATTTCCGACAATCGCGCGATCATGGCGGAATTTCCCTGGCAACCGCGCCATGCCGATCTGGACCAGATCGTCACGCATGCGCTCGCCTGGGAGCGCAAGCTGAGCGAGATCCGTCCCGCATGAGCGAGGAATCGGTTCGCGCTTTTTTCTCCGCCCATGCGCCGGACGTGCTGATCATCGACCAAGGGGTGAGCACGGCGACGGTCAATGAAGCGGCCGATGCGCTCGGCGTGGTGCCGGCGCGGATCGCCAAGACCTTGTCGCTCCGGGTCGGGGACGAAGTTGCGCTGGTGGTCGCGCGAGGCGACGCCCGGCTCAACAATGGCAAGGCGAAGGCGGCCCTTGGCGCCAAGCCGCGCATGCTGGGCGCGCATGAGGTGGAGGAACTGACCGGCCATCCCATTGGTGGGGTCTGCCCCTTCGGCCTGCCCTCCCCCCTGCCCGTCTATTGCGACATCAGCTTGCAGGATTTCGAGACTGTCTTTCCCGCAGCGGGATCGCGCACCAGTTCGGTCGAACTGACGCCGGCGCGGCTGGCGGAGTTGACCGCCGCGCGCTGGATCGACATCTGCACCCTTCCGCAAGAGGATTGAACGACCATGCCGACCGAACATCTTTTCATCGACGGCGCGCTGGCGGCGGCCGACATGGCGCGCCGAATCGCCACGATCCTGGAGGATGCGATCGCGGCGCGAGGCGTGGCGTCGATCGCGCTGTCGGGCGGGCGGTCGCCCCGGCCGGTGCTGGAGGCCCTGTCGGGCGCTGCGCTGGACTGGAGCAAAGTGGTGGTGACGCTGGTAGACGAGCGGTGGGTGGCGCCCGATCATGCCGACAGCAATGAAAGGCTGATGCACGAGACGCTGCTGCAAGGGCCGGCGGCGGCGCGATTCCTGGGCATGAAGAATGAGGCGGCGGATGCTTATGCGGGCCAGGCGGCATGCGAGGCCGCGTTTGCCGCGCTGCCCTGGCCGCTCGACATCGTGCTGCTGGGCATGGGCGAGGATGGACATACCGCCTCGCTCTTCCCGGAGGCGGCGGAACTGGCCGAAGGGCTTTCGACCAAGGCGATGACCATCGCCGTGACGCCGCCCGCCGCGCCGCACCAGCGGATGTCGCTCACCGCCTCGGCCATTCTCAAGAGCCGGCACGTCTTTCTGCAGATCGGCGGGGCGGCGAAGAAGGCGGTCTATGACCGGGCGCTGGAGGGCGGGCCGGTCGAGGAATTGCCGATCCGGTTGGCGCTGTGCCAGCATGGCGTGTCGGTGGAGGTCTGGATTTCCGAATGACGCGTCAGTCGCGCGGCTTGTGCTTGGAAATGAGATAGCGCCACACGCCGACCATGTTGATCGCGAGTAGCGCGACATTCTGGAAGCCGATGCCTTCGCTGTCTTCCGACAGGAACCCCCAGCCAATCAGCGCGATCGAGGAGGTCACGAACAGCACGAAGGCCCAGCCAGTGATCCGGCGGCCCAGATTGAGGGAGACGATGAGAGCGGCGATCGTCGCGGCTCCCGCGCCATAATATTGGAGGGCGTCGAGGATGGTTTCGTTCACGAAGATGCCCAACGCAACAATTGTGACAAGGTTTCCGGACGCGTAAGAGCGCTAACATGATTGCCGCTATCGCCCCCTTCCACGCCATCGCCATCAGCCGCGAAGCCCACCGGCTTGAAGCCGAGGGGCGGTCCATCCTGCACATGGAATTCGGCCAGCCTTCGACCGGCGCGCCCGCCGCCGCCATCGCCGAGGCGCATCGCGTTCTCGACAATGATCCCATGGGCTATTGGGAGAGCCCGGCGCTGAAGCAGCGGATCGCGCTTCATTATCGGGAGCGTTATGGGGTGGAAGTCGATCCCGAGCGGATCTTGCTGACCTGCGGCGCGTCGCCGGGATTGGTGCTGGGGCTGACGTCGCTGTTCGCGCCGGCTGCGAGGATCACGACCGCGCGGCCGGGCTATGTGGCCTATCGCAACACGATGAAGGCGCTGTATCTGGCGCCTGTCGAGATCGATTGCGGGCCGGCCGAGCGTTACCAGATCAGCGCGGCGGCGCTGGCCGCGATTGATCCGGCGCCCGATGGCGTGATCATCGCCAGCCCGGCCAACCCGACCGGCACGATCATCCCGGCCGAGGAAATGGCGCGAATCGCCGAGGTCTGCCGGGCGCAGGACATCCGGATCGTGTCGGACGAAATCTATCATGGCCTGAGCTTCGGCGAGCCGGCGCGGTCGATGCTGGAATTCGCCACCGATGCGGTGATCGTGAACAGCTTTTCCAAATGTTTTTCCATGGCCGGGTGGCGGCTGGGCTGGGTCGTGGTGCCGGACGACCTGATCGACGCGGCGCGGGCGCGGATGGGCAACCTCTTCCTGACGCCGCCATCGCTGGCGCAGCATGCCGGGCTCAAGGCGTTCGACTGCGTCGCGGAACTGGAAGGGCATGTCGCGACCTATCGGCGCAACCGGGAATTGCTGCTGGCCGCCCTGCCGGCGCTGGGTCTCAAGGAGATCGCGCCCCCCGACGGCGCCTTCTACATTTATGCCGATGTCGGGCATCTGACCGACGACAGCCTCGCCTTCTGCCAGAAATTGCTGCGCGAAACCGGCGTGGCGACGGCGCCGGGGATCGATTTCGATCCGGTGGAGGGCGGGCGACACATCCGCTTCAGCTTCGCCGTGTCGACCGATCGGGTCGAGGATGCGATCGCGCGGATGATCCCCTGGTTCGCGGCGCAACCCTCCCGCGCGTGACCGATCTATCTGGTCCATTTTGGAGGGAAATCCTCCATTTTTGTGGATCGGGCCGGATTTTGCTTTAGGCGCGGGGACGCGACCCGAAGGCTTTTAGAAATGGAAGCCTCCTGACCCGGTGGCTTCGGCTGCCGGGTCTTTTTCCCGCTACGGACCGCGAGTTTTCGAAATGCCGAAAGGGAAATGGCAGTCCATGCCGTGATTGGTGCGGGCGGTCGGAATCGAACCGACACTCCTTTCGGAACCGGATTTTGAGTCCGGCGCGTCTACCAGTTTCACCACGCCCGCGTGCATGGCTGCCCGCGCCAAATGGCAAAATCGGCGGGCAGCGTCCAGCCAAAAATCAGCGACCTACGCCGCCCCTTTGCCGCGTTGCGGTTGCAGCGCGGCGGCAGGCCCGATAGCCTGCCTTGCGTAACGAAACCGGAACGCTATATGGCCGGTTTTGTGCAGACCTGACAATTTCAACGGAAAGGGGCGTCCCTTTGGCCGAACCGTCTGCCACGTTCCTGCTTTTCGGTGCCACGGGCGACCTGGCGCACCGCATGATCTTCCCCTCGCTTTACAATCTGCTCGCCGATGGGCTGTTGCCTGACGATTTCATGATCGTCGCGTCCGGCCGGACGGAAATGACCGACGAGGCATTTCGCGCGGACATCGACAAGGCGCTGCAAAAATATATCGGCGCTGACCGCTATGATGCGGCGGTGGCCGACCGCCTGCGCGCCCTGATCGGCTATGAGCCGGTCGAGGCGGGCAATCCCGCGCAGTTCAAGAAGCTGGCGAAGCGGATCGACGGGCGGGCGGATCGGGGGCTTTGCGTCTATCTGTCCACCCCGCCATCGCTGTTCGCGCCCACCGCGCAGGGGCTGGCCGAAGCGGGCCTGATCACGCCCACCACGCGGATCGCGATGGAAAAGCCGATCGGCAAGGACCTCGCCTCTTCCAAGCAGGTGAATGACGGCATCGGCGCGCTGTTCGCCGAGGGCCAGATTTTCCGCGTCGACCATTATCTGGGCAAGGAGACGGTTCAGAATCTGCTCGCCCTACGCTTTGGCAATGTGATGTTCGAGCCACTGTGGAACGCGACCGCGATCGACCATGTGCAGATCACCGTGGGGGAAACGGTGGGGCTGGAAGGCCGGGTATCCTATTATGACGGCGTGGGCGCGCTACGCGACATGGTGCAGAACCATGTGCTGCAGATCCTGTCGATCATCGCCATGGAGCCGCCGGCCCGCATGGATCCGACCGCCGTGCGCGACGAGAAGGTGAAAGTGCTGCGCTCGCTGCGGCCGATGACCGCGGAAACGGTGAAGACCAACAGCGTGCGCGGCCAATATACGCCGGGCGCGGTGGGCGGTCAGATCGTCACCGGCTATGCCGACGAATTGGGCAAGCCGTCCGACACCGAAACCTTCGTGGCGCTGAAGGCCCATATCGACAATTGGCGCTGGCAGGGCGTGCCCTTCTATCTGCGCACCGGCAAGCGGATGCCGACGCGCCAGTCCGAAATCCAGATCCAGTTCAAGCCGGTGCGCCATTCCATCTTCGGCCGCAACGGCGGGCTGGAGCCCAACACGCTCATCATCCGATTGCAGCCGGAGGAATATATCCGCCTGCTGATCATGAGCAAAAGACCGGGACTGGAGCGCGACGTGCATCTGGAGGAAGTGACGCTGGACGTGTCGCTGACCGCCGCCTTTGCCGGGCAGCGCCGCCGCATCGCCTATGAAAGGCTGCTGCTGGACCTGTTGGCGGGCGACCAGACGCTGTTCGTGCGCCGCGACGAGGTGGAGGCGCAATGGGCCTGGATCGATTCGATCATCGACGGGTGGAAGGAAGCGGGCATGAAGCCGTCCGCCTATGCTTCGGGGAACTGGGGCCCCTCCTCGGCCATTGCCCTGATCGAACGAGACGGAGCAAGCTGGCATGACTGATCTTCATCCGGTGATTGCCAAGGTCACCGACCGCATCGTGCAGCGGAGCGCGGCGTCGCGCCGCAAATATCTGGACCTGATCGAGCGCGGGCGAGACGCGGGCACGAACCGGGCGCAGCTGTCCTGCGGGAACCTTGCCCATGGCTTTGCCGCGAGCGGCGAGGACAAGCCGGTGATCCGCACCGGCGGCGCCATGAACATGGGCATCGTCACCGCCTATAACGACATGCTGTCGGCGCATCAGCCCTATGGCCGCTACCCCGAGCAGATCAAGATCGCGGCGCGCGAGGTGGGGTGCACGGCGCAGGTGGCGGGTGGCGTGCCCGCGATGTGCGACGGCGTGACGCAGGGCCAGGCGGGCATGGACCTGTCGCTCTTTTCGCGCGACACGATCGCTCTGGGCACGGCGGTGGCGCTGAGCCATGCGATGTTCGAAGGCGCGCTGCTGCTCGGCATATGCGACAAGATCGTGCCAGGGCTGCTGATCGGCGCGCTGCGCTTTGGCCATCTGCCCACCATCCTGGTGCCGGCGGGCCCGATGCCGTCGGGCCTTGCCAACAAGGAGAAGGTGCGGATCCGCCAGCTCTACGCCGAAGGGAAGGTCGGCAAGGAGGAACTGCTGGAATCCGAAAGCGCCAGCTATCATGGCGCGGGCACCTGCACCTTCTACGGCACGGCCAATTCCAATCAGATGATGATGGAGATGATGGGGCTGCACATGCCCGCCGCCTCCTTCGTCCATCCCGGCACCAAGCTGCGGCAGGAACTGACGCGGGCGGCGGTGCACCAGCTTTCGCGCATCGGGTGGGAGGGGGATGATTACCGGCCGCTCGGCCATTGCATCGATGAGAAGGCGATCGTCAATGCGATCATCGGCCTGATGGCCACGGGCGGCTCGACCAACCATGCGATCCATGTGCCGGCGATCGCGCGGGCGGCGGGCATCCATGTCGACTGGACCGACTTCGCCGAGATCAGCGACGTCGTGCCGCTGCTGGCGCGGGTCTATCCCAATGGCTCTGGCGACGTGAACAATTTTCATGCGGCCGGCGGGATCAGCTTCGTGATCCGTGAATTGCTGGGCCATGGCCTGCTGCACGGCGACATATTGACGGTCGCGCGGCAGGGGCTGGCCGATTATGGCAAGGAGCCGGTGCTGGAGGACGAGGCGCTGGTGTGGAAGGACGTGCCGGCGTCGCGCGACGAGTCCATCTTGCGGCCGGTCGGACAAGCCTTCAGCCCGGATGGGGGCATGAAGCTGCTGGCCGGCAATCTTGGCCGCTGCGTGATGAAGGTGAGCGCGGTCGAACCCGACCGCTGGACGATCGAAGCGCCGGCGGCGATCTTCCACGACCAGGACGATGTGCTGCGCGCCTTCAAGGCAGGTGAGCTGGAGCGCGATGTCGTCGTGGTGGTGCGCTTCCAGGGGCCGCGCGCCAACGGCATGCCGGAGCTGCACAAGCTGACCCCTGCGCTGGGCGTGCTGCAGGATCGCGGCTTCCGCGTCGCGCTGGTGACGGACGGGCGCATGTCGGGCGCCAGCGGCAAGGTTCCGGCGGCGATCCATCTGTCGCCCGAAGCGCTAGGCGGCGGACCGATCGGCAAGCTGCGCGACGGTGATGTGGTGCGGGTGTGCGCGCAGAGCGGGCAGATCGAAGCGCTGGTCGATGCGGCGGAATGGGAGGCGCGGGAGATGCCGGCGCCTCCCCCTGCCCCTTATGATACCGGCCGCGAACTGTTTGCGCTGTTCCGCCATCATAGCGACCTGGCCGAACAGGGCGCGTCGCCCATCCTGGCGGCGATGGAAACTGAAGTTTAACGACCGTCATCCCAGCGAAGGCTGGGATCTCATGAGGCTGGGTCGCGCCCTCTTGCATGAGATGCCAGCCTGCGCTGGCGTGACGACTTGATAATGGAAAGGTCTTTCATGACCGAAATCATCGCAGCCGACATCGGCGGAACCAATGCCCGCTTCGCGCGCGCCAAGCTGGACGCGCGCGGCGTGCCGACGCTGGGCATGGTGCGCAAATATAAGGTCGCCGACTATCCGAGCTTCCAGGCCTGCTGGGCCGCCTTCGCCCAGGATGAAGGGGGCCAGTTGCCCAAGGCGGCGTCGGTCGCCTTCGCGACGGCGATCGGACGGGAAGTCATCAAGCTGACGAACAGCAGCTGGGTCATCCGACCCGACACGCTGGACGAGGAACTGGGCCTCGACCATCTGCGGCTGGTCAATGACTTCGAGGCGGTCGGTCATGCGATCGCGCGGTTGCCGCAGGACAATCTGCCGCTGCTGTTCGGGGACGATAATCCGTTCCCGCGCGACGGCGGGGTGACCATCCTGGGCCCCGGCACGGGCCTGGGTGTCGCGATGATCGCCTTTGACGACGGCGAGCCCCATGTCATCGCGACCGAGGGGGGACATCTGGACTTCGCTCCGCTCGATCCGCTGGAGGAAAAGATCCTCGCCTATCTGCGCGACAAGTTCCTGCGCGTGTCGACTGAGCGGATCGTGTCGGGGCCGGGGCTCAACAATATCTACAAGGCGATGGCGACGATCGGCCATGAGCGCGTCGTGCTGATGGAAGATGCCGAACTGTGGCAGGCGGCGATCGACGGGACGGACGCCTTCGCGCGGACGGCACTGGAGCGGTTCTGCATGTCCTACGGATCGGTGGCGGGCGACCTGGCGCTGGCGCAGGGGCCCCATACGGTGGTGCTGGCAGGCGGCCTGACTCAGCGTATGCGTGACTTCCTGCCGCAGAGCGGTTTCCACCAGCGCTTCACCGCCAAGGGGCGGTTCGAAAGCCTGATGAAATCGGTGCCGATCCGCCTGGCCCAGCATGACGAAATCGGGCTCTACGGCGCGGCCGCAGCCTTTCGGGAGAAGAAATAATGTCGTTGAGCGTCGAGCAGGTGATGGAATTGGCGCCGGTCATCCCGGTGCTGGTGGTGGAACGGGTCGAGGACGCGCTGCCGATCGCGCGGGCATTGGTGAAGGGCGGTCTGCCGGCGCTGGAAGTGACGCTGCGCACCCCGGCCGCGCTGGATGTGATCCGCGAGATGAGCCAGGTCGAAGGGGCGGTGGTCGGCGCGGGTACGGTGCTGAACCCCGCGCAACTGGACGCGGCGATGGAGGCGGGCGCGCGCTTCATCGTCAGCCCGGGCCTGACCGAGCCGCTCGGCAAGGCGGCGATCGCGGCTGGCGTGCCCTTCCTGCCCGGCACCGCAACAGCGGGGGACATCATGCGGGGCATGGACCTGGGGCTTTCCCACTTCAAATTCTTTCCAGCCGAAACGTCGGGCGGACTGCCGGCCCTGAAGGCGCTGGCTGCCCCGCTGCACACGGCCCGTTTCTGCCCGACCGGCGGGATCACGGCGGAAAGCGCGCCCAAATGGCTGGCCGAACCCTTTATCAAATGCGTCGGCGGCAGTTGGGTCGTGCCGAAGGGCCCGGTCGATGTGGCGAAGATCGAAGCACTGGCGCGGGAAGCGGCGGCGCTGGCGCGGTGACGGCCGCGCGCTGATGCCATTGCGCGGGACGTTGGGGCATCCTAGATGCTGCTCATGATCCTGCGCCGGCTGCTGCCCTCCATCGCCCTGTTCCTCTCCGGTTGCGCGGGGACGCTGACGGGCTATCCCTCCCTCGCCAAGCGGCCGATCGAAAATGCGCCGATGGGCGAGCAAGCGGCGACGCCCGCTCCGGTGGAGAGCGATCCGGCGCTGCAGGCGAACCTCGACAAGCTGGTCGCGCAGGCGCAGGCCGGCAGCGCGGCGTTCGACAAGGCCTGGCCGACAGCCGATCGCGCGAGCCGGGCAGCGGCCGGCGCGGCGGTGTCGAGCGAGGCGTGGGTCACGGCGCAGCAGGCGCTCAGCACGTTGGAAACGGCGCGGAACGACAGCGTTTCGGCGCTGGCGAGCCTGGATGTTCTCTATGTCGAGCGGAACAAGGCGATCGCCGAGGGCAAGGCGCGGGGCGGCACCGAACAGATCGATGCCGCGCGCAGCGGCGTGCTGGCGACGGTAGATTCGCAGAATGACCGGCTGGATGCGCTCAAGGGGCGGCTGGCAACGCCTTGAGGATCGCTGGAATGGCGCGT
>DATEJA010000306.1:0-2181 GCA_035278405.1 Sphingobium sp.
GGGATTATGAGCAATGAAGCCGATGGGACCGATCCCGCCCTTTTTCGATAGCGAGGAGGGCATGCTGCTGATCGGCGGCTGCGGCGCGGCCAGCCTGGTGGAGGAGGCCGGCGACACCCCGCTGTTCGTCTACGACATGGCCATTGTCGAGGCGCAGGTCCGCGCCTGGCGTGCTGCCATGCCCCAAAGCCTCTCGCTCCATTATGCGGTCAAGGCCAATCCCTATCCGCCGCTGCTCGCCCGGATGGCCGGCCAGGCCGACGGCTTCGACGTGGCCTCGGGCGGCGAGCTGACGCGCGCGCTGGAAGCGGGCATGGACCCCGCGCACATCAGCTTTGCCGGTCCTGGCAAGCGCGACGATGAACTGGTCGCGGCGATCGACGCCGGCATCACGTTGCACCTCGAATCCGAAGGCGAAGCGCGCCGCGCCATCGCCATCGCGGAAAAGCGGGGACGCACGCCGCGCCTCGCCATCCGGGTCAATCCGGACTTCGACCTCAAGGGGTCGGGCATGCGCATGGGCGGCGGCGCCAAGCCCTTCGGCGTCGACGCGGACCGCGCCGCCGACCTCGCGCGCTGGGTCATCGCGGCCGGCGCGGACTGGCGCGGCTGGCACATCTTTGCCGGATCGCAGGCGCTCTCGGTCGAGGCGCTGATCGACATGCAGGCGGCGACGGTCGGCCTGGCCGCGCGCCTGTCCAACGCGGTGGGCGCCTCGCCGCCGCTGGTCAATCTCGGCGGCGGCTTCGGTATCCCCTATTTCCCAGGCGATGAACGGCTCGACATCGCCTCCATCGGCGAGGCTCTGGGCCAGACGCTGCAGGCCCGCGCCGACATATTGGCGGGCAGCGAGTTCGCCATGGAACTTGGCCGCTGGCTGGTGGGGGAGGCGGGCGTCTATCTGACCCGCGTCGTTGACGTGAAGCGCAGCCAGGGCGAAACCTTTGTCGTCGCCGACGGCGGCCTCCACCACCAGCTCGCCGCCAGCGGCAATTTCGGCACGGTCGTCCGCCGCAACTATCCCATCGCCATCGCCAATCGTTTCGATGAGGTGCCCGCGGAAGAAGCGGTGACCGTCGTCGGCTGCCTCTGTACCCCGATGGACAGGCTGGGAGACAAGATCGCGCTCCCCCAAGTCAAGGAAGGCGACCTCATCGCGATCTTCGTCGCGGGGGCTTATGGCGCTTCGGCCAGCCCCGCCGCTTTCCTCGGTCATCCGCCCGCGCTGGAGCTATTACTTGGCTGATATGCCAAAGGTTTGACCCCTAACCCTATCTTTACCCTTTGACGGCAAGAAGAGGCCCAAAGCTTATCGCCTGACGGCCTGCCTTGTCTTCCTGGCGGGCGCTGGCGTTCGCGCTCGAAGAGGTGAAGATGATGCGTTTCCTGTCGGTTTCCCGGGCGCTGATCGGCCTGTCCCTGCCAGCGGTCGCCCTGTCGGGCTGCGCGGCGAGCGGCGGCGGGCAACAGCTTCCCCCCGCATCCTTCGTCTCCCAGCAGGAAGGGCCGGGCGAGGAATATGTGATCGGCCCGCTCGACGACCTCACCGTCTTCGTCTGGCGCAACCCGGAACTGGGCGCAAAGGTGCAGGTCCGCCCCGACGGGCGCATCACCACGCCGCTGATCGCCGACATGCCCGCGGTGGGCAAGACGCCCAAGCAGCTCGCCGACGACATGAAGGTCGCGCTCACCAAATATATCGAAAATCCGCTGGTTTCGGTGATCGTCAACAATTTCTCCGGCACCTTCAGCCAGCAAGTGCGGATTGTCGGCGCGACGGAAAAGCCCGCCTCCATTCCCTATCGTGCAAACATGACGCTGCTGGACGCGATGATCTCGGTCGGCGGCCTGTCCGAATATGCGGCGGGCAACCGCGCGCGGCTGGTCCGCTTCAACAAGGAAACGGGCAAGCAACAGGAATATCAGGTCCGCCTCGGCGACCTGCTGAAGCGCGGGGACAGCAAGGCCAATGTCATGCTGTCGCCGGGCGACGTCATCATCATCCCTGAAAGCATGTTCTAAGATGGCCGGGCTCTACGACGAATTGCTGGTCCTGCTGCACGGCATATGGACGCGGCGCTGGCTGGCGCTGGGCGTAGCCTGGGGCCTGTGCCTGATCGGCTGGCTGGGCGTGGCGCTGGTGCCGAACGCTTATGAAAGCAAGGCGCGGGTCTATGTGAA
>DATEJA010000307.1:0-5828 GCA_035278405.1 Sphingobium sp.
GATGTCAGCGTCGTGCGCCGCGACGATGAACTGCTGATCCGCGTTGATGACGAGGGTCCCGGCATCCCGCGCGACAAGCTGGAAGAAGTGCTGAAGCCCTTTTCCCGCCTCGACGAAGCGCGGCAGCGCAATACGCGCGGCCTGGGGCTGGGCCTGGCCATCGTCGCCAAGGCGGTGGAGCGGGAAGGCGGGCTGCTGACGCTCGCCAACCGACCGGGCGGCGGGTTGCGCGCCGAAATCTGCCTGCCGCTGCCTGCCGTGCCGACCAGGCGCTGAACGCCGCGCCGATCGGTCCGGCAAAAGAGAATCTGTCCAGCCCCAAGCAAAACTCGTTTATCGAAGCGCTCTTGGCCGGGTTATGCCCGGTCATCAGGCAAGAGGCGCATATGACGGCAGACGGCGAAGGCGAAGACCACATCCTGGAAGGCTATTGGGACATCGGCCGGCTGGTCAGCGATCTTGGCGCCGTCCGCACCCGCTGGCGCCAGGAACAGCAGCATCATGCCGAATATGGGGCGGAAGGCTTCCCCTCCCGCGCCAATCTGGCCAAGATCATGAGTTCGCTGTGCGGCGCGCTCTTCCCGCTGCGCCTGGGGCCAAGTTTCGTGCGGATCCACAATGAGGATGCGTTCGTCGCCCAGACCCTGCAAACCGCGCTCAGCCGCCTCTATGGCCAGATCCGCCTCGAACTCCTCTATGCCATGCAGGGCCAGCCCGCCGCCGCCGTCGATGCGGAGGCCGCGCGGATCATCGGCAGCTTTGCCGAGGACTTGCCGAGCGTCCGCGAACTGCTCGACAGCGATGTGGAGGCCGCCTATCTCGGCGATCCCGCCGCGCGCAGCGTGGATGAGGTGCTGATCTGCTATCCCTCGATGCTGGCGATCATCCATCACCGCCTCGCCCACCGTCTCTATGACCTCGGCGCCCCGCTGGTGGCGCGCATCATTTCGGAAATTGCCCATTCGCGCACCGGCATAGACATCCATCCCGGCGCGCGCATCGGCCGCAGCTTCTTCATCGATCATGGCACCGGCGTCGTCATCGGCGAAACGGCGATCGTCGGCGACCGGGTGCGCCTCTACCAGGGTGTGACGCTGGGCGCTCGCAGCTTCCCCGCCGACGGGAAGGGCGCGCTCGAAAAGGCGCTGCCCCGCCATCCGATCATAGAGGACGACGTCGTCATCTACGCGGGCGCGACGATCCTGGGCCGCATCATCATCGGCAGCCGGTCGATCATCGGCGGGAATGTCTGGCTGACCGACAGCGTCCCCGCCGACAGCAATGTCCGCCAGGCCAAGGCGCAATATGAGGTGACGAGCCGGGTCGAAGTGTCCGCCCCCCATCGTGTGCACGCCCTGATCGACGCCGACCGCCAGGGCTTCGCGGACAATATCTGAAGACCTGTTTCCACCCCCGTTCGTTTCGAGCGCAGTCGAGAAACCTGCGCGCATCGCTTCTCGACCATGCTCGAAGCGAACGGTTGAAGATTATCACTGGCCCCCGCAACTATCCCCTTCACCCGCCACCAGGTCCAGGCACCGCCCGTCAATCTCTTGCCTCGGCACCGGCAGGCGGATGAGCGCGGCGAGCGTCGGCATGATGTCGACCGTCTCGACGCCCAGCGGCTGTTCGAAGGGCCGCATCCCCTTGCGCCAGAAGAGGATCGGCACGCGCCGGTCGGTGTCCCAGGGCGAACCATGGGTCGCGACCGCCCCCTTGGTCGGATCGACGATCGGCGTGATCCGGGGCTTGAGCAACAGCAGCAGGTCGCCCGACCGCTCCGCATCGAAGCTCGCCCGTGCCTCCTGCAGCAGCGTCCAGCTTTCCGGCGGACCGGCGGGGGAGGGGGCCGCCGCGATCTGCGCCTTGGTGAAGACCGCCTGCACCTGGGGATGTCCCCGCAACAGCGCGAGCGTCGCCGCTTCCACCTTGGCGCGCTGCGCCGTCGTCAGCCTGCGATCGAAATAAAGGTCGCCCGCCGGCCCGTCGCCCCAGATCAGCGTCTTGCCTGTGATCCCCGTCTTCTGCGCGACGGCGGCCGACAGGGCCTTGGGCAGCAGCGCGGCATCCACCCGCTGCTCCATCGGCATGGCGTTCAGCCGATGCCGTTCGGGCAGGTCATGGCCGCCATGGTCGGCGGTCAGCACCACCACATAGTCCAGCCCCTGCGCGTCCAGCCGATCGAAGAAGGCGCCCAGTTCCCGATCGAGCCGGTCGATCTGGATGCAGCTTTCGGTCCCTTCGGTGCCATAGGCGTGGCCGATCAGGTCGGTCGCCGACAGGCCGATCGAGATGATATCGGTCTGCGCCTGCTTGCCCAGCGCCATGCTTTCGATCGCGGCGGCGGCGAAGGCCAGCGTCATTGCATCCTGCTCGGGCGAGGCGCGAAAGCCGGCAAAGCTGCCCGCCTCGCGCGCGAAGCGGCCGGTGCCGACCGTCTTGCCGCCGCCGACGCTGACCGGGAAGTCCTTGGCCGCGCATTGCGGCGGCAGGTCGAACCCCGGATTGGCCTGCGCCAGCCGATCGGCGAAGATCCGGTTCACCTTCGCCACCAGCGGCGGCGTCGCGACGTCGGGATAGCTGACATAGCCCTTGGCGGAGAGCCACCAGACCTGGTCCGCCTGGGGCCCCGCCATCATGATCGCGGCGCGGTCCTTCCCCGCGATCGACACGACGCGGGTCGCCGGATTGGCCGCCTTCATCCGCCCGCCCAGCGTCGGCACGCGCAGATGGACCGGCGACGCGACATAATTGTCGCTGCTGCTGCCCGGCTGATGTTCGTCCTCGGCGCAATAGACCCCCTTGTCCGCGCGCGCGGTGCCAAGGTCGAACCAGCTGTTGGCGATGATGCCGGTGCGCGACGGGCGGCTGCCGGTCAGGATGGTGCTGTGGCCGGGGCAGGTTTCGGTCGCCGCATGGCTCTGATAGCCGCGCGGGAAGACCGCGCCCTGCGTCAGCCGCTTGAGCCCGCCGCTATAATAGGGCCGATATTCGCTGAAGAGGTCGGCCGAAAACTGGTCGACGGAGATCGCGACGATCAGCCGGGGCGGGGCGTCCGCCGGCTGCGCGAGCGCCGGCGCCGCGACGGCAAGGAGCAGGGCGGTAACGGCTTTCTTCAGCATGGACGGGGACCCTTCTTGACGACGGATGCTGGGGGACCTAGCCCCCTCCCGATCACCCGACCAGAGGCCCGATGCGGATTTTTCATGTCTTTCTGATGACGCTGGCGTTGCTGGTCGCTCCGGCGGCGTGGGCGCAGGGGGCGTTCGGGTCGGGCGCGCCGCACATCGCCGCGCAGCTGGTGGCGGAAAGCACCGCGCCCGCGCCGGGCCGCACCGCCAGCATCGCCTTCGCCATGACGCCGGAGCCCGGCTGGCACGGCTATTGGGAAAATCCCGGCGACGCGGGGCTCGGCATGAGCGTCAAATGGACGCTGCCGAAGGGTGTGACCATTGGTCGCCTACGCTATCCGGTGCCCGAAACGCTGCTGATTTCGGGTCTCATGAACCATGTCTATGAAGGCCCCTATGGCGTGCTCGCGCCGCTCAGCATCGCGCCCGGCCTGGCGCAGGGCACCCGCCTTCCCATCCGGGCCCATGCCGAATGGCTCGCCTGCACCGACAAGATCTGCGTGCTCGAAAGCGCTGATCTGGCGCTGGACCTGGTGGTGGGCAATGGCGAGATCACGCCCGCGACGCGCGCCCGGTTCGACGGCTGGCGCGCCCATCTTCCCCGGCCGTTCGGCAGCGAGGCGATTTATGCGATCCGCGATGGCAAGTTGCGCCTGTCGGTCCCTTTTCCCGCCGCCGCGAGCGCGCGCGACATTCACCTCTTCCCGCTCGACGATGGCCTGATCCGCTACGCCGCGCCGCAGACGATCAGTCGGACGGGCGACCGCCTGCTGGTCGAAACCGAAGCGGGCCAAGGTTTCAAGGGCGGCCCGGTCCGTGCGGTCCTGCGCACCGGCGATCATGTCGGCTTCCTGCTGACGGCCCGCCCCGGCGCGGTGGCGGAGGGCGGATCGGGCACGGTCCGCGCCACGCTGGTCGCGCTCGCCGGCGCGATCCTGGGCGGATTGCTGCTCAACATCATGCCCTGCGTCTTCCCGATCCTGGCCCTCAAGGCCCTGAAGCTCGCCCGCGCTGGCGGTGACGAGCGCGCGGTGCGGCGCGAGGCGCTGGCCTATGCCGCCGGGGTCGTGCTCACCTGCCTCGCGCTCGGCGGCCTGCTGATGGCGGTGCGCGCGGCGGGCGCGGCGGTCGGCTGGGCGTTCCAGCTTCAGGACCCCCGCGTCATCCTGCTGCTGCTGCTGCTGGTGACGGCGGTCGCCTTCAACCTCGCCGGCCTGTTCGATCTGGGCGCGTTCGGCGGCGGCGACAGGCTGGCGGGCAAGGCGGGGGTCGCCGGCGCCTTCTGGACCGGCGCGCTGGTCGCCTTCGTCGCGACGCCCTGCACCGGCCCCTTCATGGGCGCGGCCATGGGTGCCGCATTGATCCTGCCCTGGCCCGCCGCGCTCGCTTTGTTCGCCGGTCTTGGCTTCGGCCTCGCCTTGCCCTTCCTGCTGCTCGCCTATCTTCCCGCGCTGCGCACCCGCCTGCCGCGCCCGGGGCCGTGGATGGCGACCTTTCAGAAGATCCTCTCCGTGCCGATGTTCCTGACCGCGCTCGGCCTTGCCTGGCTGCTCGGCCAGCAGCGCGGCGTCGCCGGGATGACGATCGGCCTCGGCACCGCGCTCGGCCTTGCCCTGCTGCTCTGGTGGCTGGGCGTGCGGCAGCATCGCGGCAGGCGCGGGGGCGCGATCGCGGCGATCGGCGCGGCGCTGCTGCTCGGGTCGGGCATCACGCTGCTCCCGCTCCGCGCGCCTGCCATGGCAAAGGCAGACAGCGGCGCCATCCCCTTCGACGAGGCGCGCCTTGCCAGCCTGCGCGCGGCGCAAAAGCCGGTCTTCCTCTATTTCACCGCCGACTGGTGCCTGACCTGCAAGGCGAATGAAGCCGCCGCCATCGACCGCGCCGAAACCCGCGCGGCCTTCGCCAAAGCCGGCGTCACCGTCATGGTCGGCGACTGGACCAATGCCGATCCCGCCATCACCCGCTTCCTGGAGACGCAGGGCCGCTCGGGCGTGCCCCTCTATCTCTTCTACGCGCCCGGCAAGGAGCCGCTGGTCCTGCCCCAGCTGCTGACTCCCGCCACCCTCACGGACCTGGTGCGCTGATGGCGAAGCTGCGCGCCGACCAGTTGCTCGTCGACCGGGGCCTCGCCGAAAGCCGCGCCCGCGCGCAAGCGCTCATCCTCGCCGGCCTGGTCTTCCTGGGCGACCGAAAGGTCGACAAGGCCGGCCAGCAGGTGCCCGACGACGCCGCGCTGGAGGTGCGGGGCCGGGACCACCCCTGGGTCTCGCGCGGCGGCATCAAGCTTGCCCACGCGATCGATCATTTCGCCCTGGACGTGACCGGCATGGTCGCGATCGACGTCGGCAGCTCCACCGGCGGCTTCACCGACGTGCTGCTGACCAAAGGCGCCGCGCGCGTCTATGCTGTCGACAGCGGCACCAACCAACTCGCCTGGAAGCTGCGATCCGACCCGCGCGTCATCGTCCATGAACAGACCAGCGCCCGCATCCTGACCGCCGACCATGTGCCCGAGCCCGTCGACATCATCGTGTGCGACGCCAGCTTCATCTCGCTCGCCAAGGTGCTGGAGCGGCCGATCGGCTTCGCCCGCCCCGGCGCGCAGCTCGTCGCGCTCATCAAGCCCCAGTTCGAGGCCGGCCGCGAAGAAGTGGGGAAGGGCGGCGTCGTGCGCGACCCCGCGATCCACAGCCGGGT
>DATEJA010000308.1:0-5641 GCA_035278405.1 Sphingobium sp.
GGCAGGCAAGGGAGCCTCCCGCGCTCTCCGCCGCGAGGGCCGCGTTCCCGCCGTCATCTATGGTAACAATGAAGAACCGCAGTCGATCCACGTCGAGGAAAAGCTCCTCAACAAGCTGCTCGGCACCGGCCACTTCTTCAACTCGGTCGTCATGGTCGAGGTCGGCGGCAAGGCCGTCCGCACCCTGCCGAAGGACGTTGCCTTCCATCCCGTGACCGATCGTCCGCTGCACGCCGATTTCCTGCGCGTTTCGGAACATGCCACCGTCCACGTCAACGTGCCGGTGCGCTTCGCCAATGAAGACGCTTCGCCCGGCCTCAAGAAGGGCGGCGTGCTGAACATCGTCGCGCATGAAGTCGAACTGATCGTCGACGCGGCCGAAATCCCCGACGATGTCGTCGTCGACCTTTCCGGCCTGGACGTGGGCGAATCGATCCACATCAGCGCCGTGAAGCTGCCCAAGGGCGCGAAGGCCGCCCATGACGAGCAGGACTTCACCGTCGCGACCATCGTTGCCCCCTCGGCTCTCAAGAGCGCCGAAGGCGACAACGAAACTCCGGCCGAAGGCGCCTAAGCCCAAGGCCAGCCGTTCACGCGGTTTGCTCACCCCCGTTCGGGCTGAGCTTGTCGAAGCCCTGCTCTTTCCTGCGGAAAGGGAAGTGGTGCCCCTCGACAGGCTCGGAGCGAACGGGGGTTTGCTTGTTTGGAGATGATGGATGCAAATCTGGGCCGGTCTGGGCAATCCGGGCACCCAATATGCGATGCACCGGCACAATGTCGGCTTCATGGCGGTGGACGTCATCGCCGACATGCACCGCTTCTCGCCGCCCAAGAAGCAGTTCCAGGGCTGGGTCCAGGAAGGCCGGATCGGTTCGGAAAAGATCATCCTCCTGAAGCCCGCCACCTTCATGAACGAAAGCGGCCGCTCAGTCGGCGACGCCATGCGCTTCTACAAGCTCTCGCCCCAGGACGTCACCGTCTTCCATGACGAACTGGACCTCGCGCCGATGAAGGTGAAGGTGAAGCGCGGCGGCGGCAATGCCGGCCACAACGGCCTCCGCTCCACCGACGCGCATATCGGCGCCGACTTTCGCCGCGTGCGGATCGGCATCGGCCATCCCGGCCACAAGGACCGGGTGCATGGCTATGTCCTTGGCAATTATCACAAGAGCGAGACGGACGCGCTCGCCGACATGCTCGGCGCGATCGGCGCGGAAGCGGAATGGCTCGCTGCGAGCGACGATGCCCGCTTCATGAACGAAGTCGCGCGCCGGCTGGCGGATTGACGCGCCCGTCCAAGCCTGACCGCCCCGCCGGCGCGGCGAAATGTCCCACATGCATTGCCCATTGTCGCATTGCCGGGCCATAGATGGTGTGAACTTCCAATTTCCCAAGGGGCCCCGGGTGATACAGACCGCCGCGACCAAGCCTTTCGCCGACCAGAAACCGGGCACCTCCGGCCTTCGCAAGAAGGTGCGCGTTTTCCAGCAACCCCATTATGCGGAAAATTTCATCCAGTCGGTGTTCGACAGCCTCGCTGGCTATGAAGGACAGACGCTGGTGCTGGGCGGCGACGGACGTTTCCTCAATCGCGAGGTCATCCAGATCGCCCTCAAGATCGCCGCCGCCAACGGCTTCGGTCGAGTTCTGGTGGGCCAGGGCGGCATCCTGTCGACGCCCGCCGCCTCCCACCTCATCCGCTCATCCGGCGCGTTCGGCGGCCTTGTCCTGTCCGCCAGCCACAATCCCGGCGGCCCGGACGAGGATTTCGGCATCAAATATAATGTGGGCAATGGCGGCCCGGCCCCGGAAAAGGTGACCGACGCGATCCATGCGCGCACCCTTTCCATCGACAGCTACCGTATCCTCGACGCGGCCGACGTGGATATCGACACGATCGGCGCCAGCCAGCTGGGCGCCATGATGGTCGAGGTGGTCGATCCGGTCGCCGCCTATGCCGACCTCATGCAAAGCCTGTTCGACTTCCCTGCCATCGCGGCGATGATCGCGGACGGCTTCACCCTCTCCTTCGATTCCATGAGCGCGGTCACCGGCCCCTATGCCGTAGAGATTTTCGAAAACCGGCTCGGCGCGCCCGCCGGCACCGTCCGCAACGCCACGCCGCTGCCCGACTTCGGTCATCATCATCCCGATCCCAACCTCGTCCATGCGAAGGAACTGTACGACCGCATGATGGCACCCGACGCCCCCGACTTCGGCGCGGCATCGGACGGCGACGGCGACCGCAACCTCATCATCGGCCGGCATTGCTATGTGACCCCGTCGGACTCGCTCGCCGTGCTGGCCGCCAATGCCCATCTGGCGCCCGGCTATGCCAAGGGGCTGAAGGGCATTGCCCGCTCCATGCCCACCAGCGGAGCGGCAGACCGGGTGGCGGAGAAACTCGGCATCCCGCTCTACGAAACGCCGACGGGCTGGAAATTCTTCGGCAACCTGCTGGACGCCGGCATGGCCACGATCTGCGGCGAGGAAAGCGCCGGCACCGGCTCTGACCATGTCCGCGAAAAGGATGGCATCTGGGCGGTGCTGCTGTGGCTCAACATCCTGGCAGCCCGGCGGCAGAGCGTCGCCACCATCATGGCCGATCATTGGGCAACCCATGGCCGCAACTATTATGCCCGCCACGATTATGAAGCGATCGCCAAGGACAAGGCTGATGCACTGATGGTGGCGCTGCGCGACAAGCTCGCCACCCTGCCGGGCACCACCAACAGCGCCGGCACCGTCAGCAGCGCCGACGACTTCGCCTATACCGACCCGACCGATCGATCGGTCAGCCGCAATCAGGGCGTGCGCATCCTGTTCAACGACGGATCGCGCATCATATTCCGCCTCTCCGGCACGGGCACGGAGGGCGCGACGCTACGGGTCTATCTCGAACGCTATGTCGACCAGGACGGCGATCTGGCCCTGGAGACGGCGGACGCGCTCGCCCCCCTTGTCGCGGCGGCGCAGGAGGTCGCCGACATCAGCGGCTTCACCGGCATGGACCGGCCCAGCGTCATCACCTGACGCCCGCCACGAAAACTTACCGACGGGACATGAAGGGGAAAGAAGGCGCGACTACTAGCCGCCGCCATGCTCACCCCTTCCCATATTTTCCGCTGCCTCGGCAGCATCCCCTTGCTCGCCGGCCTCCTGCTGGCAACGCCGTCACAGGCCGCCACGACCCAGGATGAACAGCTCTGGCTCAACATCACGGCGATGGGCCCCATTTCCGGCGATCTCGTCTATTTCGCCGAGATCCAGCCGCGCATCGGCAATGGCATCGCGCAAGTCGACCAGACCATCCTCCGCGGCGCGATCGGCTGGAAACTCTCGTCCAGCCTCACCGTCTATCAAGGCTACGCCCATATCATGCTGCCTGTTAACCAAGGCCGCGACATCAATGAGGAGCGCAGCTTCCAGCAGCTCAACTGGGCGATCGGCAAGCCTTGGGGCGGGGAGCTGACATCGCGCACGCGCCTGGAACAGCGCTGGCGGTCGGACGGCGACGACATGGGGTGGCGGGTGCGCCAGATGCTCCGCTATGAAAAGCCGCTGAGGGCCGGCAGCGATGCGATCAACGCACTCCTCTATGCCGAAGGCTTTGCCGCGCTCAACAGCACCGATTGGGGCGCGCGGGCCGGGTTCGACCAGTTGCGCGGCTTTGTCGGCGCTGAACTCGGCCTGCCCGGCAAGTCGACGGTGGAGATCGGCTATCTGAACCAGTTCGTCAATCAAAGCGGCGGCCGAACCCGCGTCAATCACGTTGCGTCGATCAGCCTCTTCCTGCGGCGCTGACCTCGCTCTGGCCTTCCGCCAAGGAACAGGCTATCGGCGCGCCAATTCCTATGGACGTGAAGGCAGGTAGATGGGTTTTCGTTGCGGTATCGTCGGGCTCCCCAATGTGGGCAAGTCCACCCTGTTCAATGCGCTGACCGAAACGCAGGCGGCGCAGGCGGCGAACTATCCCTTCTGCACGATCGAGCCCAATGAGGGTCGCGTCGCGGTGCCCGACGATCGGCTCCAGACCATCGCGAAGATCGGCGGATCGGCCAAGATCATCGAAACCCAGCTCTCCTTCGTCGACATTGCCGGCCTGGTGCGCGGCGCGTCGAACGGCGAAGGCCTCGGCAACCAGTTCCTCGCCAACATCCGCGAGGTGGACGCCATCGTCCATGTGCTGCGCTGCTTCGAGGATGACGACATCACCCATGTCGAGGGCAAGGTCGACCCCATTGCCGACGCCGAGACGGTCGAAACCGAACTGATGCTCGCTGACCTCGAAAGCCTGGAAAAGCGCGTCCCCAACTTCGCCAAGAAGGCGGCGCAGGGCGACAAGGAGGCGAAGGCGGCTGCATCGGTTCTGGGCCAGGCGCTCGACCTGCTGCGCGAGGGCAAGCCCGCCCGCCTCACCGTGCCCAAGGATGTGGAGGAGGATCGCATCTTCCGCCAGGCGCAGCTTCTGACCGCCAAGCCCGTCCTCTATGTCTGCAACGTCGAGGAAGCCGCCGCTGCCGAGGGCAACGCTCATTCCGCCCGGGTGTTCGAAAAGGCAGCCGCCGAGGGAGCAAAGGCCGTGATCGTGTCCGCCGCGATCGAGGCCGAACTCGTCACCATGCCGGTCGAGGAACGCGCCGAATATCTCGACGCGCTGGGCCTTGCCGAAGCCGGCCTCGCCCGCATCATCCGCGCCGGCTACGAATTGCTCGGCCTCATCACCTTCTTCACCGTCGGGCCCAAGGAAGCCCGCGCCTGGACCGTGACCAAGGGATCGAAGGCGCCTCAGGCCGCCGGCGCGATCCACACGGATTTCGAAAAGGGCTTCATTCGCGCCGAAACCATGGCCTATGCCGACTATGTTCAGTTCAACGGCGAAGCGGGCGCCAAGGAAGCGGGCAAGTGGCGTTCGGAAGGCAAGGATTATGTGACGCAGGATGGCGACATCATGCTGTTCCGCTTCAATGTCTAAGTCACCGACGACGCGCCATGAAAATCCATCATCCCAGCGCAGGCTGGGATCTCGGGCCTCTGGGTGCAGCCGCCTGAGACCCCAGCCTGCGCTGGGGTGACGAGAGCCGGTGCAACGCAAGGCCGCCTTTCCCCCCAGCGTCGATGAGGCGACGCGCCTCCTGATCCTCGGCAGCCTGCCCGGCGACGCGTCGATCCGCCAGGGCGAATATTATGCCCATCGCGGCAATGCCTTCTGGGCGCTGATGGGCGATGTGCTCGGCGAAGACCTGCGCGCCACGCCCTATGCGCTGCGCCTCAAGCGGCTGCGCGCGCGCGGCGTCGGCCTGTGGGACGTCATCGAAAGCGCCGACCGGCAGGGTAGCCTCGACAGTGCGATACGTGCCGCGGAGTTGCGCGACCTCGGCGCCTTCGTCGCGCGTCTGCCTCGCCTCGAAGCCGTCGCCTTCAACGGCAAGACCGCCGCGCTGCATGGCCGCCGCCAGATCGGCGTCCGGGCCGGCCTGACGCTGATCGACCTCCCCTCCTCCAGCGGCGCCTATGCAATGCTCTCGCGCGAGAAGAAGGCGGAAGCCTGGCGCGCGCTATTGCCATGGATCGACTGACCCACTTGCATCGGCCTGACATATTGGGAAGCTATGCGCCGGCAGCCGGCCGGCCGTCATAG
>DATEJA010000309.1:0-10988 GCA_035278405.1 Sphingobium sp.
GGTCCCTGTCGGGCACGCCCAGCTTCGACGAATTTGGCCGCTTCCTCGGTTTCCGCGGCATCGGCACCGACCTCACTCAGCAGCGCCGGTCCGAGGAGGAGATCAACCGCCTCGCCAAATATGACTCGCTGACCAACCTACCGAACCGCATGCTGATGCGGCGGACGCTCGACGAGACACTGCAGAAGAAGGGCGACGCGGCCGGCGGCGGCTGCGCCCTGTTCCTGATCGACCTCGACCGCTTCAAGAACGTTAACGACACGCTCGGCCACCCGGTCGGCGACGCCTTGCTCAAGCAGGTCGCCCAGCGCCTCACCTCGGTGATCGGCAAGATCGGCCAGGTCGGCCGGCTCGGCGGCGACGAGTTCGAGGCAGTGCTGCCCGGCAAGCATGACGAAGGCACGCTGAGCGATCTTGCCAGCCGGCTGATCCAGCAGGTCTCCATGCCCTATCTGATCGAGGGGCATAATATCTCGATCGGCGCCTCGGTGGGCATCGCGCTGGTGCCGTCCGAGGGCTGTTGCGCTGACGCATTGATCCGCAACGCCGACCTCGCCCTCTACGCAGCCAAGTCGGCGGGCCGGGGCACCTATTGCTTCTTCGCTCCCGAAATGCACTCGGAGGCGCAGGACCGGCAGACGCTTGAGGCCGATCTGCGCAAGGCGATCGCCCGCGGCGAGCTGCAGCTCCAGTACCAGCCCGTGGTCAACGCCAAGACCGAGGAGCTGTCGGGCTTCGAGGCGCTCGTCCGCTGGCATCATCCGACCCGCGGCGTGGTCTCGCCAGCCGTGTTCATCCCTCTCGCCGAGGAAGCGGGCCTGATCCTCTCGATCGGCGAATGGGTGCTGAGGACGGCCTGCCTCGAGGCGGCCAAATGGCCCGAGAATATCCGCGTCGCCGTCAACCTCTCGCCGATCCAGTTCGTCGAGCCTACCCTGCCCGCGACGGTGATGTCGGCGATCGCCAATGCCGAGATCCAGCCGCGCCAGCTCGAGCTGGAGATTACCGAGGGCGTGTTCCTCGCCGAGAATGACGCGACCGACGACATGTTCGCCAAGCTGAAGGCGATCGGCGTCCGCCTCGCCCTCGACGATTTCGGCACCGGCTATTCGTCGCTCGGCTATCTGAAGAAGGCGCCGTTCGACAAGATCAAGATCGACCAGAGCTTCGTGCGCGGCGCGGTGATCAGCGGCAGCCGCAACAGCGCGATCATCAAGGCGATCGTGAGCCTGGCGGAGGCGCTGGGCATGGACACGACCGCCGAGGGGGCCGAAACCCAGGACGAACTGGCGCTGATCCGGCAGCTTGGGTGCAGCCATATCCAGGGCTATGTCTACGGCCGGCCGCTCGATGCCGACGGCGTCCTCGCCCGCCAGAACAGCCATGGCACGCTCGCCGTCGCCGAAGGCTTCCGCTCCAGCCGGCCGGAGCGCAAGACCATGCTGCGCACCGTCGCGGTGCATCATGACAGCCATGTCTATACCGGCCGCATCCGCAATATCTCGGCCACCGGCGCGCTGATCGAGGGGCTCTGGCATGTGCCCGAAGGGACGCTGCTCTCTGTCGAATTCTGCGACAATCAGAGCATCAACGCGGTGACCCGCTGGTCGCGGGATGACCGGATCGGCGTCGAATTCGCGAGCGCGATCGATCTCAACGCGGTGCGCGCCGTGCCGCGATCGCTTGCTTCCTGAAGCCGTTCCCTATCGGGTGAAGCACGCAGTTCCCCGGCCTTCGTCGGGGAACGGGTTGAGATGAAACCCGCCAAAGTGGACAAAAAAAGGGAGGCACCCGCCTCCCTTTGTCCATCCGGCAAATCCGTATCAGGCGGCGATCGCCACCGGCTGCGGGCGGGACAGGCCGCGCGCCACATCCTTGATCAGGCCGACGAAGCGGGTCGCCTCCCGCGCGATCATCGCCTTGTTGAAACAGGCCGCCGCGCCGCGATCCAGCGCATCGGCCATGATCGGCGCGCCCTCGCGCATCAGGCTGGACAGCATGATGACGGGGCAGGGGTCCATCGCCATGATCTCGTCCAGGATGGTCATCCCGTCCTTGCCCGGCATGGCGACGTCCAGCGTCACGACGTCGGGCTTCTCCCGCGCGATCAGGTCGATCGCCTCTTCCCCGTCGCGGGCGATGCCTACCACTTCGAAGCGGCAGTCGCGTTCCAGCAGCGTTTCGATCATCGCGCGAATGGTAAGCGAATCATCGACCACCACGATCCGTATCGGCTTGGTCATGCGTTCCTCCGACCCTGATATGCCCTTCATAACGGATCAGGACGGAAGCGCTTTCACCATGCCGGTCAGAAGAACAGCTTGCGGAAGGAAATGCTGATCGTCCGCCCCAGCGGGTCGAGATAGCCGGGCTGGTAACGCAGCGGCGTCACGCCGCTCGCGTCGGTCACCTCGCGCCGGGCGTTGAAGATATTGTCGATGCCGATCGACACCCGCGCGCCGCGCAGGAACGGATGTTTCTTCACCAGCGACGGCATCTGGCCCAGATTGGCGAACAGCCGCAGGTCGACGGTAGCAAGGCTGCCGAAATCGAGCCGCGATGTGCCGCCCGTCGTGCCGCTGAGCGCGCCATCGACATGGGTGCCGCTTTCCCAATTGACGCCCAGCCGTGCGCCCAGGCCGTTATTGGTATAGCCGACCCGCCCCTCGATCTCATGCCGGGGCTGGCCGCCCGAAGATCCGGTGGCGTCGCCGTTCAGCAGGTCGAGTTCGGGCAGGCCGGACGCGACCAGGATGCTCTCGGTGAAATGCCATGTGTGATAGAGGCTGAAGCTGAGCCGGCCCCCGCCGCCACCGCCGCGTCCACCGCCAAAGCCACCAAAGCCGCCGCCCGGTCGCCCGCCACCGCCTCCCGGGCCGCCAAAGCCGCCTTCGCCGCGCGGACGATCGCTTCCCTCCTGCCCGGCGGGAGGCGGGCCACCGTCCTGACCGGCTTGCGCCTGCCCCTGACCCTGGCCCTGGCCCTGGCCATCACCACCCCGGCCGCGATTGCCGAACAGCCCGCGCAGGTCCTGCAGTTCCTTGGGCCGCTCCTCGGGCTTGGCGCCCGCCGCACGCCACGCTTCGATCACTTTCTGGATGTGCGACTTCAAGGGGAAGGACAGGTCGAAGCCCCAGCGCAGTTGCTCGCTCTGCGAGCGCAGATAGTTGATCGGCCGCGCGTCGATCTGCGTCAGCACGCCGTTCACGCGGCGGAACCTGTCGCCAAAGGCATCCTCGATCGCCGGGGTCGGCTCGGGAAAGGCGGCGATCGGGTTGGTCGTGCGGCTGTTGAGATAGGTGGCGGTCAGCGTCAGGTTCGGCTTGTCGAAGGGCTTGACCGTCGCGCTCAGCCGGAACTGGTCGCGCACGCTTTCCTTCAGGCTCGCATTGCCGCCGGTGATGCGGGTGATAAACACCGTCTGGCCGGTCCTGTAGTCGAACACCGAGACGTTGGGCGTGGAGATTTGCGGGTCGCTGATCTGGTTGCCGGTCGGCGCGGCGCGATCCTGGTTGGCGGACACCAGCAACTGCACCGCCGGCACCGGCCGCCAGCGCAGCCCATAGCCCAGCGTCGAGAGCGTGCCGAAGTCCGACAGCTGCTGCGCCGCCACGTTCACATTGACGCCGACATCGCCGACCGCGCCCAGCACGCCCTTCGCCTTGCTGGTCAGCGGCACGTCCAGGCTGACCTGCCCGCTGCCGATCTCGCGATGATAATCGCTGGGCTGCTCCACCCCGCCCCGGATCGACCAGCCTTCAAAGCCGGTGGCCGATGCGCCGAGGCGCACCGAACTGGTGACGGGCCCGGCCGGCAGGGTGAACAGCGGCCCCGACAGCAGCAGGTCGCCGGCGAGCGCCTGCGACCGCGCGCTCGCCCGGTCGGTCGTCGTCGATCGCTCGGTCCGGGTGCGGGTGTCGGAAATGTCGCCATTGCCGGTGAAGGACCATTGCCAGCCCCCGCCCAGCAAGCCGTTCAGCGTCAGGCCGAGATGCCCGGTCGTGCCGCGTATCTGCTGCCGCAGCGCGCTGTCCCGCAGCAGGTCGCGGTAAAATTGTCCCTCGGGCGTCACGGGCGAAAGCTGGCTGCCCGCAATCTGGGCAAGTGTACTCGCCGGCAAGCCTTGCAGCGCGTCATTATCGGACAGTTCGACGCGGCCGTTGACCGTCATCGACACCTTGCCCAGCGCGCGGGCCAGCGTGGCGTTGGCCGACAGATTTTCGGTCGCGGGGCTCAGCGTCCGATAGCGGGTGATGTCGACATAGGGTGACGCGTTGGGCCCGGCATTGATGCCGCGCTCGCTTTCCAGCAGGGAAGCGGCGGTCGCATATTTGACATTCACCGTCAGGCGATTGTCGCCGCGGATGCGCAACATGCCGCCTTCGGCCGATCCGCTCTCCCGCCCGCCATCCGTGGTCGTCGCGGCGCGCAGGTCGGCCAGTTCGGCGCGGAAGCGCTGGCGCAGGACGATGTTCACCACCTTCTGCGTCGGCGCATAGCCATAAGAGAGCGCAACCTGTTCGGGCAGGATGTCGACGCGCGCCACCGCTTCGGACGGCAGGTCCTGGATCTCGGAAAAGCTGGAGATGCGCTTGCCGTTGAGCAGCACCACCGGCGTCCCGTTGGTCTGGGGCGACAATTCGGTGATCATTTCCGAGATGGAGGTGACGCCCAATGCCCGGACGTCCGCCGGCGACAATTGCTGTTCGGGCTTGATGGTGCCGACCACCGCGCCGCGTTCGGGCTGGCCGGTGACGACGATCTCGTCGGCATCGTCCATCTGCACCGGCGGGCCCTTGGCCACTCCGGTCTGCGCCATCAGCGCGCCGGGGGCAGAGCCCAGCATCAGGGAAAGCAGAGTGAACGAAATCGGTCGGCGCACGAAAAACCCCTTTGCACTTTGGCTCTGTCTGCCTGTGTAGGGCGCAGTTGTCGCAAAATTCTGGCAGGGCCAAGACAGATTTGTCGCAAAATGTAATCGCAGCGGGGTCGGCGCCCCTCCCGTGAGGTTTTCTTTACGCGCCGGACTTTCTAAAGCTGGCCTCATGCGCGGCCTTTATCCTCCTCTTGAACCCCTCGCCTCCGGCCAGATCGACGTGGGCGAGGGCCATCGCCTCTATTGGGAACGGGTGGGCACGCCCGGCGCCAAGCCCGCCATCTTCCTCCATGGCGGGCCGGGCGGCGGCATTTCGCCCGATCATCGCCGGCTGTTCGATCCCGATCGCTATGACGTCCTCCTGTTCGACCAGCGCGGTTGCGGCCGCTCGACGCCCCATGCCGAGCTGGAGGCCAACACGACCTGGCATCTCGTCGCCGATATCGAGCGGTTGCGCGCGATGATGGGTGTCGAACGATGGCTGGTCTTCGGCGGCAGCTGGGGCTCGACCCTGGCGCTCGCTTATGCCCAAACCCATCCCGACCGGGTGACGGAGCTGGTGCTGCGGGGGATCTTCACCATCCGCAAGCAGGAGGTCGACTGGTATTATCAGGAAGGCGCCAGCCGCATCTATCCCGACAAATGGGAACGGTTCGTCGCGCCCATTCCGCCAGCGGAGCGCGGCGACCTGCTCCACGCCTATCGCCGCATCCTGACCGGCGAGGATCGCGCGGCCCGGATCGCCGCCGCCAAGGCATGGAGCCTGTGGGAAGGCGAAACCATCCGCCTGCTCCCGGACGACGCGCTGTCCGCCACCCATGAAGCCGATGCCTTCGCGCTCGCCTTCGCGCGGATCGAAAATCATTATTTCGTCCATGGCGGCTGGCTGGAGGAAGGCCAGCTGATCCGCGACGCGGGCAAGCTCAAGGACATTCCCGGCGTCATCGTCCAGGGCCGCTACGACATGGCCTGCCCGGCCGAAACCGCCTGGGCGCTCCACCGCGCCTGGCCGCAGGCCGCTTTCGAAATGATCGAAGGCGCCGGCCATGCGTTCAACGAACCGGGCATATTGGACGCGCTCATCCGGGCGACGGACGGATTTGCGGCGAAAGGATGATGATGCGCAACTGGGTGGTGCTGGCCGGTCTTTTCAGCGTCGCGGCCTGTGGCGGAAACGGGGATCAGATCACCGCCACCGACCGGCAGGCCGCCGCCCCGGAAACGGGCGCGGCCGCGCAGGTCGCTCGCCTTGACGAAGGCCAGCGCAACGGCGTGCTCGAACGCGCGATCCGCGCCTCCGGGGCTGCCTGCCCCGCCGTCACTCGATCGGAGCGAGCAGACGTGCGGCATGGCGTCCAGGGCTGGAAGGCCGCGTGCGACAATGGCACCGCGCATCTGATCGAAGTCCTGGCCGATGGCACCGCGAAAGTGACCAGCCGGACCCATTGAAATAGGAGGCGGTCCGAGCAGGATCACCATCGGGACTGGCGGTTTTCGGGCGTTTTCGAGCGAAGTTCACACCATATGCGCGCGCGTGCCTGGGCGCGCGTAAGCGGCGTGGAAGTGAGGTTCCAACATTTCAAAGACCAGGCCGGATAGGCGGATCGGGCCGATGTAGGACAGGCTTATCTTGGCGCTGATCGGCAAATAGGATGTTTTTGCAAAGCGCCTGTGGCTTGGGGATCACGCATGATCCTTGTCGGGCGGCATAGGTCGGTTTGGCTTCCTGCGGCCGGGGGCGGAGGCTTCATACATCGTCATTCCCGCGCAGGCCGGAATCCATTTCCTGACGTCGATCCCGTCGCCATGTTTGAATATGGCTCCCCGCCTGCGCGGGGATGACGATGTTGAGCGTGCCGTCCGCCTCCCATCCTAAGCCGACGTCGGTGGAGGCTACCGGCCGAACTTGCGCTGCGTCTTGCCGTAGCGCAGCTTGCGCGTGCCGGGCTTGCCTTCGGTGGCTCGGCCGCGGGGCGCTGCCACCTGCTGGTCGGGGGGAAGGCCGAGTTCTTCCGCTTCCAGCTTGCGAATCTCGTCGCGGATCCGCCCGGCTTCCTCGAACTCCAGGTCGGCGGCTGCTGCGCGCATCTTCTTTTCCAGATCCTCGATATAGGCACGCAGATTGTGGCCGACGAGGTGCGGCCGGTCGTCCAGTCCGGTGTCGACCGTGACCTGATCCTTGCTGGCGACATGAGCGATGATGTCGCCGATGTTGCGCTTGATCGTGGTCGGGGTGATGCCGTGTTCCAGATTATAGGCTTGCTGCTTTTCGCGGCGACGCGAGGTTTCGTTCAGCGCCCGCTCCATGCTGCCGGTGATGCGGTCGGCATAGAGGATGACTCGGCCTTCCACATTGCGCGCCGCGCGGCCGATCGTCTGGATCAGCGAGGTTTCGGAGCGCAGGAAGCCCTCCTTGTCCGCGTCCAGGATCGCCACAAGGCCACATTCCGGAATATCCAGCCCCTCGCGCAGCAGGTTGATGCCGATCAGCACGTCATAGACGCCCAGCCGCAGGTCGCGGATCAGCTCGATACGCTCGAGCGTTTCGACATCGCTGTGCATGTAGCGGACCTTGATGCCGGCTTCGTGCATGAACTCGGTCAGGTCCTCCGCCATCCTTTTGGTCAGCGTGGTGACGAGCGTGCGATAGCCCTGGCCTGCGACCTTGCGACATTCATTGATGAGGTCGTCGACCTGATCCTCGACCGGCTTGATTTCCACCGGCGGGTCGATGAGGCCGGTCGGGCGGATGACCTGTTCGCTGAACACGCCGCCGGTCTGCTCCATCTCCCAGGGCCCCGGCGTCGCCGACACGGAAACCGTCTGCGGCCGCATCGCGTCCCATTCGTTGAAGCGCAGCGGCCGGTTGTCGATGCAGCTCGGCAGGCGGAAGCCATATTCAGCGAGCGTGATCTTGCGCCGATGGTCGCCGCGCGCCATCGCGCCGATCTGCGGCACGGTCTGGTGGCTCTCGTCGACGAACAGCAGCGCGTTCTCCGGCAGATATTCGAACAAGGTCGGCGGCGGCTCGCCCGGCAGGCGGCCGGTCAGGAAGCGCGAATAATTCTCGATCCCCGCGCAGCTGCCGGTCGCGGCGATCATCTCCAGGTCGAAATTGGTGCGCTGCTCCAGCCGCTGGGCTTCGAGCAGCTTGCCCTCGGCCTGCAATTCCTTCAGCCGCTCGGCCAGTTCGAAGCGGATCGCCTCCATCGCCTGCTTGAGCGTCGGCCCCGGCGTGACGTGGTGGCTGTTGGGGAAGACCTTCACATAATCCAGGCTCGCGATCTTCTTTCCCGTCAGCGGGTCGAACTCGACAATATCCTCGATCTCGTTGCCGAAGAAGCTCACCCGCCAGGCCGTATCCTCATAGTGGGAGGGGAAAATCTCCAGATTGTCGCCCTTCACCCGGAAATTGCCGCGCGCGAAGGCGGCGTCGTTGCGCTTGTATTGCAGCGCCACCAGCTTGCGGATGATCTCCCGCTGGTCCTCGATCTGCCCCTTCTTCATCGAGAAGGTCATGGCGGAATAGGTTTCCACCGAGCCGATGCCGTAGAGGCAGGATACCGACGCCACGATCAGCACATCGTCCCGCTCCAGCAGCGCCCGGGTCGCCGAATGGCGCATCCGGTCGATCGCCTCGTTCACGCTCGACTCCTTTTCGATATAGGTGTCGGAGCGCGGCACATAGGCTTCGGGCTGGTAATAATCATAATAGCTGACGAAATATTCGACCGCATTTTCGGGGAAAAAGCTCTTGAACTCCCCGTAAAGCTGCGCGGCGAGAATCTTGTTGGGCGCCAGCACCAGCGCGGGGCGCTGCATCGCCTCGATCACCTTGGCCATGGTGAAGGTCTTGCCCGATCCGGTGACGCCGAGAAGCACCTGGTCCTTTTCGCCCTGGCGCGCGGTTTCGACCAGCTCGGCGATCGCGGTCGGCTGGTCGCCCGACGGCTCATAATCGGAAACCAGCTTGAACTTGCGCCCTCCCTCGCTCTTTTCCGGGCGCGCGGGGCGGTGGGGAACGAAGCCTTCGCCGGTCTCCGGCTCGTCCAGCGTGGTGCGGATTTGAATTGTCATCGCCGCTTGATATGGTTCCGCCATCGCAGGGGTGCAACAGGGAGGATATGGGATGCGCGGAACGGCTCTATTGCTGATGGGGGCGATGGCCCTGCTCGCCGGTTGCGGCAAGAAGCCCGCGGGCGAACCGCAGACCCGCGAGGAGGTGAAAGCGCAGGCCAGCAAGATCCAGCTCAAGCCCGGCCAATGGGTGGGCAGCTATGATCTGGAGGATATTGAGATGCCCAACATGCCGGGCGGCGGCGACCAGATGAAAGAGCAGATGAAGAAGATGATGAGCCGCACCTCGATCAACTATTGCGTGACGCCCGAGGAAGCGGCCAATCCCAGCGGCAAGATGTTCTCCGGCCAGCAGAACAAGGACTGCACCTACAAGGGCTTCGACGTCAGCGGCGGGTCGGTGAAGGGCGAGATCGCCTGCAAGTCCGACCATGGCGCGATGACCGCCGTCATGTCCGGCAGCTACGCGCCTGAAAGCTATGAAATGCACATGGACATGAAAATGGCCGGCGCGCCGGGCGGCATGGACATGCGCATGAAGGCCAAGACCACGGGCAAATGGGTGGCCGCCACCTGCGCCAAGTCATAGGGTTGGAGCCGGGCGCGGACCTCTGCTGGCTCTGCGCCCGTCCGCTGGGGCGGCGGATCGAATGGCACCATCCCGTGCCCAGGAGCCGGGGCGGGCGGGACGCCGTGCCGGTCCACCCCATCTGCCACCGCGCCATCCATGCCCAGCTCAGCAATGTCGAGCTGGCGCGGACAGGGGGCGAAGTCGCCGCCCTGCGTGCCCATCCGGGGCTCGCCCGCTTCCTCGCCTGGGTGGAGGGCAAGCCGGCGGATTTCCATGCCCCCACGCGCACGCGGCGCTGACGCGATTTTCCCCTTGCGCTTTGATCGCGCGCAGGCGAGCCTCCGCTTCGTTCCGTCAAGAGAACAGGGGAGAGGATATGCACAAGATGATGCTGGCGGCATTGCCGCTGGGGCTGGCGCTTGGCCTTGGGGGTTGCGGCAATGACGCGGCGCCCGCGCCCGAAGCCGTCGAGGCGCCGATCATGATGAAAGCGGGCGAATGGACGCTGGTGCGCAAGACCACCGGCTACAACACGCCGACGGTTACGCCCGCCGAATATCAGGCCGCGCTCAAGCAGACCGACGAGGACAAGCTGTGCATCGCCGTCGATGCCAAGGGGCTGCCCGATGCCGACGCGCTCGCGGGTGGCGAGGGCAAGGATTGCAGCTACAAGGACAAGCTGCTGCACAAGGGCCGGCTGATCGCGACCCTGTCCTGCAAATCGGGCGCGGGCACGTCCGAAATCGCGGTGGAGGGCAATGTCACCGCCGACACGCTAACGCTGGGCAGCACCACGACCAAGACGGTCAACGGCAGCCCCGTGCTGCGCACCACCCACGACCTGACCGGCAAGCGGCAGGGCGACTGTAGCAAGGCCTGACAGCCGCCGTCCCCTCATCCGGCCGTCGCCTCTCACCCCCGCTCGGCCTGGGGTGAGGGGTCGCCTGCGCGCCCGTCCGAAATCGCCAATGCGGCGGAAGCGCATCTGTGCCATGGTCGGCGCAGCATCGATGTTGCTGCCCATGGAGTCGTGTCATGCTGTTCCATCTTTCGATCGCCGCCCATGATCCCCAGCATGTCGCGAAGGTCATCGCGGAACTGTGGCGGGGCGAGGCATTTTATTTCCCGCCGGTGACGCCGGGCAGCTGGATCGCCTTGGCCGGCGACGACCGGGGCACCGCGATCGAGGTCTATCCGTTCGGCACCGTGCTGCGCGAGGAGGAAGGGGACGCGGACGCCCATGGCGAACCCGGCGCGGACATGCGCTTCACCGCGACCCATGCCGCGCTCGCGACGCCGCTCAGCCAGGACGAGGTCATGGCGATCGCCCGCCGCGAAGGCTGGCCCGCCAAATATCGCAAGCGCGGCGGCGCGTTCGGCGTCATCGAACTGTGGATCGAAGGGCGCCAGATGATGGAGATGCTGACCGCCGAAATGCAGGCGGAATATCTCGCCGCCATGACG
>DATEJA010000310.1:0-17716 GCA_035278405.1 Sphingobium sp.
TTCAGCAAGCCGCTCGCGAACAGCGCCAGAAAAGCCAGGAACAGCCCCAGCGGCAGCCAGATCAGCAGCTTCCTCATGCCGCCGCCATCTTCGCGCGCCATTTGAGCAGCCAGCCGCGCCGCTCGCGTCCGACCAGCGCCAGCGCGCCGCCGAGCGCGATCAACGCGCCGCCCAGCCAGATGAGCGTGACGAAAGGCTTCCACCAGACGCGCAGCTGCCAGCGTCCCTGATCGGCTTCCTGGCCGAGGACGACGTAAAGCTGTCCATTCCAGCGCGTCAGCAACGCGGCTTCCGTCGTGGTGGTCGGGGGAGCGGCGAAGAAACGGGACTGCGGATGCAGCATGACCGGCTCGCCACCGTTGCGGCTGACCTCCATATCGGCCTGCAGCGCTGTCCAATTGTCGCCTGCGAGCGGCGAAATCTGCACGAAGCGCAGCGTCCAGTCCGCCGTCTGCACCATGTCGCCGGGCCGCACGGCTGCCAGCTTTTCAACCGTGAAGGCCGAATCGCACGCCATGCCGGCCAGGCTGACCGCGCAGCCGAGATGCGCGATCACCATGCCCCAGGTGAAGAGCGGCGTGCGGCGAAGATTGCGCTTCCACAGCGGCGCCACGCTGCCGACCGCCACGGCCAGGGCAATGACCAGCCCCAGGAAGGGCAGCACGCCGATCCGCCCCCAGGCGAAGGAGGCGAGCAGGGCAATCACGAGCAGGCCGGCGACGGTCGGCATCAGCAGCCGCCGCGACACTTCCCTCACCCGGTCGCGCCGCCAGCGGGTGAGCGGGCCCGCCGCCATCACCATCATCAGCACCAGCGCGATGGGGCCGGCGATCCGGTCGAAATAGGGGGCGCCGACGGAAACCTTGTGCCCGAACGCCTCCGTCATCAGTGGATAGAGGGTGCCGACCAGCACCAATCCCAGGATCACCGACAACAGCAGATTGTTGACGACCAGCATCGTCTCCCGGCTCACCAGTTCGAAGGGCGCGCCTTCGCGCACGGCGCCCACGCGCCAGCCGAACAGCGCCAGCGCTCCGCCGATATAGAGGCCGAGGAGGACGAGGATGAAGGTGCCCCGTTCCGGATCGACGGCGAAGGCATGGACGCTGGTGAGGATGCCGGAGCGCACCAAGAAGGTGCCGACCATTGACATGGAAAAGGCGATGACCGCCAGCATCACCGTCCAGGCCCGCAGCGCGTCACGGGTTGCGAGCACGGTGACACTGTGAAGCAAGGCCGTCGCCGCGAGCCAGGGCATCAGCGAGGCATTTTCGACCGGGTCCCAGAACCACCAACCGCCCCAACCCAGCTCATAATAGGCCCAATAGCTTCCCGCAGTGATGCCGAGCGTGAGCAGGATCCAGGCACCCAGCACCCAGGGCCGCATCGCCCGCGCGAACGCCGCGTCGACCTGGCGCGTCAGCAGCGCGCCGACGGCGAAGGAAAAGGCGACCGACAGGCCGACATAGCCGAGATAGAGCGTCGGCGGATGGAAGGCGAGGCCTGGATCCTGCAGCAGCGGGTTGAGCCCCTGCCCGTCCGCCGCCGGAGGATCGAGCCGGGCGAAGGGATTGGAGGCGAACAGCAGGAAAGCGTAGAAGCCAAGGCTGATGGCCGCCTGCCCGCCGAGCGTCGCCATGTGCGTGTCCCGCCGCAGGGCTCGTTCGAACAGTGCGACCGCGCCGCCGGCGACGCCCATCACCGTCACCCACAGCAGCATCGACCCTTCGTGATTGCCCCAAGTCCCGGCGAATTTGTAGAGCCAGGGTTTCATGGAATGGCTGTTGGTCGCGACCAGCGCGATCGACATATCCGAACGCATGAACAAGGTGATCAATAGAATGAATGCCAGCGCGGTGAGCAGGCCCTGCGCCACCGCGACGGGGCGGACGGCGCCCAGCAGTTCCTCCTTGGCGCCCGCGAGGCCCGCCGTGACCAGGGCAAGCTGGAGCAGCGCCAGCGCGGCCGCCAGCCAGAGCGCGGCAAGGCCTGCTTCCGCAATCATTCGTGGTTTTCCATATGCGCGGTCAGGGTTGGGGTCACCGATCGACCTTCATCTGATGCGTCTTTTCGTCATAATGCATGCCCTTGAGTTCGCGGGGCATGTAACGTTCGTCATGCTTGGCGAGCAGGTTGGTGGCCACGAAAGTCCCGCCCTGGTCGAAAGCGCCTTCGGCCACCACGCCCGATCCTTCGCGGAACAGGTCGGGCGCGATCCCCTTGAACAGGGCCGGCACCGTCGCCTTGCCGTCGGTCACGTCGAAGCGGATGGTGACGCCGTCGGCCGCGCGCTTGAGGCTGCCCTTCACCACCATGCCGCCCAGCCGGATGGCCTTGCCTGGTTCGACGCCCTTGGTCTTCACATCGGCCGGCGCATAGAAATAGGCCGCCTCATCCCGCAGCGCCGAGGCCGCGAGCAGGCCCGCGCCGATCAACGCCGCCAGCGCCACGAGGGCCAGGATCAGCCGCTGATGCTTTGCCTTCATGGCCGCTCCGACAGACGCTGTGCGTCGGCTTCGGCGCTGCGCATCGCACGCCAGCACTGGAGGCACAGCAGGAAAGTGCCCGCAAAGGTCAGCGCATAGGCGCCGATGACGAAAGGCCATTGTTGCATATGTCTATCCCCGGGCCAGGCGCTGCATCCGCGCCTCCACCTTGTTCCGCGCGAGGATGGTGCGCATCCGCATCAGCACGATGGCGGCGAACAGCAGGGTGAAGCCGATGAGCGTGAAGCCCAGCGGCCAGAGCAGCGCCATGTCGATGCTGGACCCGCGCATCGTGATGCTGGGGCCCTGATGCAGGCTGTTCCACCAGACCACCGAGCGATTGATGATGGGAATGTTGACCGCGCCCACCAGGCCGAAGATCGCCGTCACCGAACTGACGCCGCCCTGATCCTGACGATCGCTGGCATTGGCGAGGGCGATATAGCCGAGATAAAGGAAGAAGAGGACCAGCATCGAGGTCATCCGCCCGTCCCACTCCCACCAGGTCCCCCAGGTGGGCCGTCCCCAGATCGACCCGGTGGCGAGGCAGATGGCGGTGAAAAGCGCGCCCGGGGCCGCGATCGCCCGCCCGGCCACCGCCGCCAGCGGATGGCGCCAGACCAGTTGCATGAGCGCCGCCACGGCAAGGCCCGTCCAGCCGCCCATGCCGAGCCAGGCCGCCGGCACATGAATATAGAGTATGCGAACCGTTTCCCCCTGCAGATAATCGGCCGGGGTCACGAACAGGCCGCAGGCCGCGCCGACGACCAGCAGCATCAGTCCCGGCCAGAACAGCCAGGCGGTCAGCGGCCGCGCGATCTTCAGGAAGCGGGCAGGATTGGCGAAACGGTGCATTTGGGAAGGCTCTTTAGCGACGTGATCCGGTCAAGGCCAGTGGGGCTTTTGTCGGCACGACGATGACCCGTTCCCCCTCGCCCGGGAACGGCTGCGCCGCTTTTTTGTGACAAGCAGGCGACAAATCGCAATCCAGACACTATATGCGCGCGAAAGACGCCTTTCGAGGCGAACAGGATCGGCTATGGACCCGCTCGCACCCATGTTTACGACCAACCCTTTCGACGACGACAAGCTGCGTGAGGAATGTGGCATTTTCGGTGTGTTCAACACCGAAACCGCTTCGGCCATGGTGGCCCTTGGCCTTCACGCGCTCCAGCATCGCGGCCAGGAAGCGGCCGGCATCACCAGCTGGGACGGCCATGACTTCCACACCCATCGAGCGATGGGTCATGTCGCGGGCAATTTCGACCGCGACGACGTGATTCGCGGCCTGCCCGGCACTTCCGCCTGCGGCCATGTCCGCTATTCGACGACGGGCGAAACCTCGCTGCGGAACGTCCAGCCCCTTTATGCGGAGCTGAGTTCGGGCGGTTTCGCGGTCGCGCATAACGGCAATATCTCCAACGCGATGAAGCTGCGGCGGGAACTGATCCGTCGCGGGTCGATCTTCCAGTCGACGTCCGACACGGAAGTCATCATCCATCTGGTCGCCACGTCCACCTATCGAACGCTGCTCGACAAGTTCATCGATGCGCTGAAACAGGTCGAAGGCGCCTATTCGCTGATCATCATGACGCCCGAGGGCATGATCGCCTGCCGCGATCCGCTGGGCATCCGCCCGCTCGTCATGGGCAAGCTGGGCGACTCCACCATCTTCGCGTCCGAAACCGTCGCCTTCGACGTGGTAGGCGCCGAGCATGTCCGCTCGATCGAGCCGGGCGAACTGGTCATCGTCACCCATGACGGTGAAGTGCGCAGCCATCGCCCGTTCGGCGATGTCCACCCGCGCCCCTGCATTTTCGAACATGTCTATTTCAGCCGCCCCGATTCGATCGTGGACGGCGCCAGCGTCTATTCGGTCCGCAAGGCGATCGGCGCGCAATTGGCGATCGAAAATCCGGTCGAGGCCGATTTCGTCATCCCCGTGCCCGACAGCGGCGTGCCGGCGGCGATCGGCTATGCCCAGCAATCGGGCATCCCCTTCGAACTGGGGATCATCCGCTCGCACTATATCGGCCGCACCTTCATCCAGCCGGGCGACAAGGTCCGCCACCTCGGCGTGAAGCTCAAGCACAACGCCAACCGCGCGCTGATCGACGGCAAGCGGATCGTGCTGATCGACGATTCGATCGTGCGCGGCACCACGAGCCTCAAGATCGTGCAGATGATGCGCGAAGCCGGTGCCAAGGAAGTGCATATGCGCATCGCCAGCCCGCCGACCCGGCATAGCTGCTTCTACGGCGTCGACACGCCCGAGCGGACCAAGCTGCTGGCGCATCGGCTGGACATTGGCGGCATGAAGGATTTCATCCACGCCGACAGCCTGTCCTTCATCTCGATCGACGGCCTCTACAAGGCGCTGGGCGAAGCGAAGCGCGCGGACATCCGCCCGCAATATTGCGACGCCTGCTTCACCGGCGACTATCCCACCACCCTGACCGACCAGGATGAGGCGGTGGTGCAGAACCAGTTCGAACTTCTCGCCGAACGGGTGGTCTGAAAAACCTGCCCGGCCAGGGGGCGGCCGACCAACGCCGCCCCTTTCCTTCCTCATTGATCAGGCCCTTCGCCAGCCGAGGGGTGAACGGGATGCCTCATGTCCACCCTTCCTCTTTCCGGTAAGCTTGCCCTCGTCACCGGCGCCAGCCGGGGCATTGGCGCGGCCACCGCCGAAGCACTGGGCGCCGCCGGCGCGCATGTCATCATCACCGCCCGCACGGCCGGCGGCCTGGAAGAGGTCGAGGAACGCATCCATGCAGCCGGCGGCAACGCGACCATCGCGCCGCTCGACCTGATCGACGGGGAAAGCATCGGCCGCCTGGCCCATGCCATTTCCGGCCGCTGGCAGGCGCTCGACATATTGCTGCTGAACGCCGCGACTTTGGGCAGCCTGGCTGCCGTGCCGGCGATCGACGCCAAGGAATTCGCGCGGCAGTTGACGCTCAACATCGCCGCGCCCCAGGCGCTGATCGCCGCGTTCGACCCCATGCTGCGGGCGAGCGCGGATGCGCGCGTCATCGCCCTCACCTCGTCGGTCGCCACCGCGCCGCGCGCCTATTGGGGCGCCTATGGCGCGTCCAAGGCGGCGCTGGAAACGCTGGTCAGCGCCTATGGCGAAGAGGTGAAGAACATCTCTTCCATCCGCACCCATATCGTCGATCCGGGGGCCACGGCCACCGCCATGCGCGCCCGCGCCTATCCGGGCGAGGACCCGGCGACGCTGAAGGGCCCCGAGGTGGTGGCGCAGGCGATCGTCGACCTCATCCAGGCCGATCGGCCCAACGGCTATCATTGTCGCGTGGATTGATGCCCGTCAGGCGGGCTTGGCCAGGGTCACCTGCGCGACATTGATCGTCCCGCCGAGGAAGCCGCCCTCGCAATAGTTGAGATAATAGCGCCAGAGCCCTACGAAATGTTGGTCGAAGCTGGGCGGCAGCAAGCCCTGGTCGACGACGCGGTCGAACCGCTCGCGCCAGCGCCGCAGGGTTTCGGCATAATGCCGCCCGAAATAATGAACATCGCGCCATTCTAGGCCGCGTTCTTCCGCCAGCGCGCGGAAGCGGCTTTCGGATATCAGCATGCCGCCGGGGAAGATATAGGCCTGGATGAAGTCGGCGCCGCGCGCATATTGATCGAAAATCGCGTCGTCGATCAGGATATATTGGATCGCCGCGCGCCCGCCCGGCTTCAGCAGCCGCGCGATCGCGTCCAGATAGGCGGGCCAATAGCGCTGGCCGACCGCTTCGACCATCTCGACGCTGGCAATGGCATCATATTGCCCCTGCGCGTCGCGATAATCGGTAAGCAGGATGTTCGCGCCAGATCCCAGCCGATCGCGCGCATAATCCGCCTGCTCGGTCGACAGGGTGAGCCCGTCATAGCGGATCGCCGCGCGCATCATCGCCTGTTCGGCAAGCCCGCCCCAGCCGCAGCCGATTTCCAGCAGCGAGGATCCGTCCTTCAGTTCCAGCCGGTCGAGGATCGCATCGACCTTGCGCTGCTGCGCCCGCTCCAGGCTTTCGATCCGGTCGTCGGGATCGCGGAACAGGGCGCTGGAATAATGCATGCCCCGGTCGAGCCAGAGCGCGTAGAAGTCATTCCCCAGGTCGTAATGAAAAGCGATGTTGCGCCGCGACCCCTTGCGACTGTTGCGCCGCGCCCAATGCACCGCCTGTCCCAGCCAGCGACCCGGCCCGCTGGGGCGCGCCACCGAGCCCAGCGACACCGCATTGGCCATGAACAGGGCGAAGAGCGGGACGGGATCCGGGCTGGTCCACTCGCCCGCCGCCCAGGCCCGATACCAGCCGGCCGAACCCCCGACGATCAGCCGGATCAGCGCCCGCCAGCGCAACAGATGCACCTCGCACGCAGGCCCGGCCACGCGTCCGCCCAGGATACGCAGCGTGCCGTCCGGCAGCCGCGCCTCCAGGCTGCCCGTCGCCAGCCCCGCGTCGATCCGATCCAGCAGGCGGTGAAAGAGCGGGCCGACGAGACGCGACGCCGCGCTCGCCTGGCCCGCAGCTGCGGCTCGCCGGATCGACAAGGCGCGCCGGCCGCGACGGGGGTCGATAGAATTCATCGGGTCATCTCTGCAACTTGAGCGCGCAAATCGCAATCATCCCTTGCTTCGCCGATAGGCCGCCAGCGCCCTTTCCCGCGCCTCGCGATGACCGATGCGCTTGCGCGGATAGGCGCTGGGCAAGGCATCATGCGATTCGGGATCGTGAATGACACGATCGTCCAGATGCGCGAGTTCGGGCACCCATTGCCTGATATAATCGGCCGCCTCGAATTTGGGAGACTGGGTGAGCGGCGCCATGATCCGGGAAAAGAGGTTCGCGTCCACCCCGCTGCCCGCCACCCACTGCCAATTGACGCTGTTATTGGCATAGTCGGCATCGACCAGCGTGTCCCAGAACCAGCGTTCGCCATGACGCCAATCGATCAGCAGATGCTTGATGAGGAAGCTGGCCGCGATCATGCGCACGCGGTTGTGCATCCATCCCGTCGCCCAGAGCTGGCGCATCCCCGCGTCGACGATCGGGTAGCCGGTCCGCCCCTGTTTCCAGGCCAGGAAATCCCCCTTGGCCTCGCGCAGGTCGCGCCATGGCATGGAATCGAACTCCGGCCGGGCGTTGCGCGATCCATAATCCGGCATCGCCCAGATCTGGCCATGGGCATAATCGCGCCAGATCAGTTCCTTGAGGAAGGTGGTGGGGTCGCCCGATGCCTGGCTGACGCCATGCCAGACGGTGGCGGGGGAGACTTCCCCGAAATGCAGGTGGGGCGAGAGGCGCGACGTCCCCTCGCGCGAGGGGAGGTTGCGCGCGATATCGTAATCGGCAGCCTCGTCCAGAAAGGATGCGAGATGGGCGCGAGCGCCTTCCTCGCCGGGCGTCCAGTCCGTCCCGAACCCTGCGGCCCAGTTCGGTCGGATCGGCAGCAGAGCCCAGTCCTCCAGCGAATCACTTTTCGGCCATTTCGATGGCGAATCGATCCTGGCCGGCGCCGCGGTCGGGGCGGGCGGCGGCATATGTTCCATCACCGCCCGGGAAAAGGGCGTGTAGATGCGATAGGGATTGCCGCTGCCGGTGCGGACGGCTCCGGGCGGCAGCAGCAAGGCGCCGTCATGAAGCTGGAGGTCCAGCCGCTTTGCCAGCGCCGATTCGGCCTTTCGCCACCAGGGCTCATAATGGGACAGGGCGTGGACGCGGCGAGCGCCGCTTTCCTCGGCCAGGCGGGCGAGTTCCGCCACGCAGTCGCCCCGCCGCAACAGCAGCCGCGACCCCTTGTGGCGCAGCGCGCCGTCCAGCCTTTCCAAGCTATGGTGCAGCCACCAGCGCTGCGCCGCCCCGATCTTCCAGGGGCCAGGCGCGGCATCGTCCAATATGTAGACGGGGATGACGGGACCCTCGCTCGCCGCAGCGGCAAGCGCCGCCTGATCGGACAGGCGCAGGTCCTGACGAAGCCAGAGAATGACGGGATCGGGCATGCAGGCGAGCAATGCCACGGCCGCCCCCTTGTTCCAATCCCTCCCCGCTTCACCGCGAAAAGCGGTCTTCACAGGGCGGCACCTGATTTTCGTCAATGGACGTGCGGCGTTAAGCCGATTATCCTTGCACCGCACAATGAAGGCGGCCCTGGCGGCCGTCGCCGAGACAAGGGTCAGGGGCATCATGGCGTCAGTGCCGAACGAGTCAGAATTGGGATACCGGCCCTGTGTCGGGGTCATGCTGGTCAACATGGACGGCAAGGTCTTCGTCGGGCAGCGGATCGACAGTAAGGTCGAAGCCTGGCAGATGCCGCAGGGCGGGATCGACGATGGCGAGGATGTGAAGGCCGCCGCGCTTCGCGAACTCGGCGAGGAAACCGGCATCATCCATGCGCATGTCGAGATCATCGCCAAGGCGCGGGACGAACATTTCTACGACCTGCCGACCGAGCTAGTCGGACAGTTGTGGGGCGGGAAATTTCGCGGCCAGCGGCAGATCTGGTTCCTGGCGCGGTTCCTGGGGACCGACAGCGACATCAACATCGAAACCCATGAGCCCGAATTTCGCGACTGGAAATGGGTCATTCCCGAAAGCCTGCCCGACCTGATCGTCCCCTTCAAGCGCAAGCTCTACCGGGATATTCTTCAGGAATTCAAGGCATTGATCTGATAAAAGGGTTTGGTTCGCCGGTCCGCCGGCCATGATATCATGATGCGTCGCCTGTTCTTCCTGCTGCTGCTCATGCCCGCCCCGGCATGGGCCAACTATCCCGTGCTGCTGCCGCCTTCCGTCCGGGAGATGCTGGAGGCGGCGATCGCGAACGGCAATGAGGCCGAGATCGCGACCGTGGCCAAGATCGCCAAGCAGACCAATCCCGCCTCCGCCGATGAGATCCAGCGCATGGTCAACAACTGGAAGGAGCGGACCAAGGCGACGCACGAAACCATCCTGCGCGAAGCCCGCTTCACCGAATTATGGACCGGCCGGGTCGAGGCGGGCGGGTTCCGATCGACCGGGTCGACGAGCGAAATCGGCATCAGCGCCAATGTGGCGATCAAGCGCACGGGCCTGCAATGGTCGCACAAGCTGGCGGCCAGCGCCGATTATCGCCGGGCCAACGGCATCACCTCGCGCGAACGCTATACGGCGAGCTACGAGCCCCGCTACCAGTTCGACCCACGCGGCTTCGCCTATGGCCTCACCCAATTCGAACGCGACACGTCGATCGGCTATGACGAGCGCTACACCGCATCGGTCGGCGTCGGCTACAAGCTCATCGTCAGCAATCCGGTCGACCTGTCGGTCGATATCGGCCCTTCGATCCGCCATGCCGCCTATGTGATCGGCGCGCGCGAAACAAAGGTCGGCGCGCGCGCCTCCATGGACCTGGCCTGGCGGATCGCCCCTGCCCTGACCTTCAAGCAGGTGGCGTCGGGCTATGCCGAGCGCGACGTCTACACGCTCAATTCCCTGACCTCGCTGGAAACCAAGGTCGGGACCCGCTGGTCGGCCGCCTTTTCCTACAATGTCCAGTTCGAATCGGAGACGCTGCTCTCGGCGCGCGATTTCGACACGCTGAGCCGCCTCACGCTGACCTACGATTTCTGACCGGGGGTGGAGGCGGGGCCCGCCGTCTGATAGGCTGCCCAGGATGAACGGCCTTTCGTCGTCCGATCGCGAAGTGCTGGAGCGTGCCGCCGCCGCCCCCATGCTCGCGCAGGTGCAAAGCTGGGCTGCGGTGAACAGCGGCTCGCGCAATCTTGCGGGCCTGGCTCCTATGGCGGGCCTTCTGGCCGACGCCTTCGCGGCCCTGCCCGGCGCCATCCAGCTGATCGATCCCGACCCGGTCGAATCGATCACCCCGGACGGCCGAGTGGGGACGATCGCACACGGCAAGCATCTCCTTCTGTCCGTGCGCCCCGATGCACCCGTCCGCCTGCTGCTCACCGGCCATATGGACACGGTCTTCGCGGCGGATCATCCCTTCCAGTCGCTCCGCTGGATCGACAGCGGCACGTTGAACGGGCCGGGCGTCGCGGACATGAAGGGGGGGCTTGCGGTCATGCTCGCGGCCCTGCAAGCAATCGAAGGCACGCCAGAGGCCACCCGCATCGGCTATGATGTGATCATCAACAGCGACGAGGAGGTGGGCAGCCCCTCCTCCGCGCGCCTGTTGCAGAGAACCGCGAAGGGCAAGCTGGCGGCGCTCACCTATGAGCCCGCGCTGCCCGACGGCACGCTGGCGGGCGCGCGGGCGGGCAGCGGCAATTTCTCCCTGATCGTCAGCGGACGGACCGCCCATGCCGGCCGCAATCCGGAGGACGGACGCAATGCGCTGGTCGCGGCGGCCGATCTGGCCCTGCGGCTGAAGGCGGCCAGCGGCGAGGGCTTCAGCTGCAATCCGGCGCGGATCGACGGTGGCGCGCCCAACAATGTCGTCCCCGACCATGCCATCCTGCGCGTCAATTTCCGGCCCCGGAGTCCCGAGGACCAGCGCGCGGTCGAGCGCCTGCTGGAGGAAGTGCCGGCGGCGGTCGCGCGCGACCATGACGTCGCGATCCGCGTCCACGGCCAGTTCAACCGCCCGCCCAAGCCGCTTGATGCCAAGGCCGCACGCCTCTTCGCGCTGGTGCGCCAGTGCGGCCAGGATCTCGGCCTGGGGGTCGAGTGGCGCGATACCGGCGGCGTGTGCGACGGCAACAATATCGCCGCCTGCGGCGTGCCGGTGGTCGACACGATGGGCGTGCGCGGCGGCGCCATTCATAGCGAAGCCGAATATCTGATCGTCGAAAGCCTGGCCGAACGGGCCCGGCTTTCCGCGCTCACCCTGCTCCGCATCGCGCAGGGGCGTTTTTCGCAGGAGGGGATGGCTTGAGTTTTTTCATGCGCACCGCGCGCGCCGACGATCTGCAGCCCCTGTACGAGATGGCCAAGCTGACCGGCGGCGGCTTCACCAACCTGCCCGCCGATCGGAAGGCGCTGGCGGCGAAGCTGGAGCGGACCGAACAGGCGCTCACCCGGCAGCAGGGCGGGATCGAGGACGAACTGATCGTCATGGTGCTGGAAAATGCCGCGACCGGCCAGATACGCGGCACCTGCCAGATTTTCAGCCAGGTGGGCTTGACCTCGCCCTTCTACTCCTACCGGCTCGGCGTCCTGACCCAGCATAGCCGCGAACTGGCGCGCACCTTTCGCGCGGAGATGCTCTCGCTCGTCACCGATCTGGAAGGATCGGTCGAGGTCGGCGGCCTGTTCCTGCATCCCCGCGAACGCGCCGAGGGGCTGGGGCTGCTGCTCGCCCGCAGCCGCTATCTCTACATCCGCAACCATCGCGACCGTTTCGGCGACCGCATCATCGCGGAACTGCGCGGCGTCATCGACGAAGCGGGCGGTTCGCCCTTCTGGGACGGGCTTGCCGGCCGTTTCTTCGGCATGAGCTTTCAGGAGGCGGACGAATTCAATGCGGTGAACGGCAACCAGTTCATCGCCGACCTGATGCCCAAGACGCCCATCTATACCGCCATGCTGGGCGAAAGCGCGCGCGGCGTCATCGGCCTTCCCCATCCCAATGGGCGCGCGGCGATGCGGATGCTGGAAACCGAAGGCTTCACCAATCCCGGCTATGTCGATATTTTCGACGGCGGGCCGACGATGGTGGGCCAGATCAACTCCCTTCAGACCGTCGCCCAGGCGCAGGACGTGACGCTATCGGCCATCCACGCGGCGGGCGGCCGGAAGCTGCTGGTCGCGACCGGGCGGCTGGCGGACTATCGCTGCGCCTATGGTTTCGTGATCGAGGATGAGGAGGGAGCGGTATCGCTCGATCAGGCGAGCGCCGCCCTGCTGGGGCTGGACATCGGCCAGTCCTTCACCATGGTGGCGCGCGCATGAGCGTTCGGGAAATCAATTTCGACGGGCTGATCGGGCCCAGCCATAATTATGCCGGGCTCAGCCTGGGCAATCTCGCCTCGGCGCGCAATGCGGGTGCCTTGTCCCATCCGCGCGCGGCCGCGCTGCAGGGGATAGAGAAGATGCGGGCCAATATCGACCTTGGCCTGACCCAGGGCATCTTCCTGCCGCAATGGCGTCCCGACGGCCGCTGGCTGGCTTCGCTCGGCACCGACGTCACCGATGCCGAGCCGCATATCCGCGCCGCCGCCATGTCGGCCTCCGCCATGTGGGCCGCCAATGCCGCGACCGTTTCGCCCGGCGCCGATACCGCCGACGGTCGCACCCACCTGACCGCCGCCAATCTCGTCACCATGCCGCATCGCAGCCATGAATGGCCGCAAACGCTGGCGCAGCTGCGCGTCGCCTTTTCGGACCGTGACGCCTTCGTCGTGCATCCTCCCGTCCCTGCCCCCTTTGGCGATGAGGGCGCCGCCAATCACATGCGCCTGGCGCCCCGGCATAGCGAGCCGGGCGTCGAAATCTTCGTCTACGGCCAGTCTGGCGGCCCCTTCCCCGCGCGCCAGCATGTCGAGGCGAGCAAGGCGGTCGCTCGCCTGCACCGCCTCGATCCCGCGCGCGCGCTGTTCGTCCAGCAATCGGAGGAAGCGATCGCGGCGGGCGCCTTCCACAATGACGTGGTCGCGGTCGCCAACGAACATGTGCTCTTCGCCCATGAACTTGCTTTCGCTGACAAGGATCGCTTCTTCGCCGACCTTCGCGCCGCCCTGCCTTCGGTCGAGATCATCGAGGTGCCGGCCAGCACGGTCAGCCTGTCCGACGCGATCCGCAGCTATCTGTTCAACGCCCAACTGGTCAGCCTGCCCGATGGCGGCATGGCGCTGATCCTTCCCACCGAGGCGAAGGACATCGCCCCGGTGTGGAACTGGCTGGAAGGGCTGGTGGCGGGCAACGGGCCGATCCGCCGCCTCATCCCGGTCGATGTGCGCCAGTCCATGGCGAATGGCGGCGGGCCCGCCTGCCTGCGCCTGCGCGTCGTGGCCGACCCTGCCAATATCGACCCGCGATTCCTGGTGAACGAAGCCCGGCTGGAGGAGATCGGCGCCATCGTCGCACGCTTCTGGCCGGAAGAGATCGCGCCCGACGACCTCGCCGACACGCGCCTGATCGCTCGCATCGAACAATCGTGGTTAACGCTTGTTGACCATTTGCAGCTTTCGGGCGACTTAATCCCCTAGAGCATTTCTTGCTGCTCGAGTGGGACCGATGGAACGGATCAAGCGCCTCTTCACGATCAAGACGAAGTTCGAGGCGTTCCTTGTCATCTACGCCCTGGCGCTTGGCGCGACCGAGCGCGGCATCGTCTATATGCAGCAATATCCCGGCACCGGCGGTCATCTGCTGGCGCTCGCCTGCACCGGCACGGTGTTCATGGCGGGCGGCAAGATCCTGGATGCCGTCGAGATGCAGCGGCGCCTGCTGGTCTAGCACGACCTCAACGACCATTGACCATGGGCGCGCTCCCATGCAGGAGCGCCGCCATGGCTGCCATCATGCTCCAGGGGACGGGATCGGACGTCGGCAAGTCGGTCCTGGTGGCCGCGCTTTGCCGGGCGCTGGTGCGGCGCGGCTATCGCGTCCGCCCCTTCAAGCCGCAGAACATGTCCAACAACGCCGCCGTCACCACCGACGGCGGCGAGATCGGCCGCGCCCAGGCGCTGCAAGCGATCGCGGCGGGAGTCGATCCGCATAGCGACATGAACCCGGTGCTGCTCAAGCCCCAGGCCGATCGCACGTCGCAGCTCGTCGTCCATGGCCAAGTGCGCGGATCGCTGGGCGCCGGCAATTTCCGCACCGCGCGCGGACAGTTGCTGGACGCCGTCATGCAAAGCTACCAGCGGCTGAGCGCGCAATGCGACATCGTCGTGGTCGAAGGGGCAGGCTCCCCTGCGGAAATCAACCTGCGCGCTGGCGACATCGCCAATATGGGCTTTGCCCGCGCGGCCGGCGTGCCCGTCATCCTGGTCGGCGACATCGACCGGGGCGGCGTGATCGCCGCGATCGTGGGCACGCGGGCGGTGATCGATCCCGATGACGCCGCGATGATCCGCGGTTTCCTCATCAACAAGTTTCGCGGCGACCCTGCTCTGTTCGAAGATGGCTATCGCCAGATCGAACAGCTGTCAGGCTGGCGGGGCCTGGGCGTCATTCCCTGGCTGGCGGCGACCGCTCGCCTGCCGAGCGAGGACGCCGTGGTGCTGGAGCGCCGCCGCGAAGGTCCCGGCGACCGGGTGAAGATCGCCTGTCCCATCCTGCCGCGCATCGCCAATTTCGACGACCTTGATCCGCTGACGGTCGAACCCGCCGTGGACCTGATCATGGTCCCGCCCGGCCAGCCCATTCCCGCCGACGCCGCTCTGATCGTCCTGCCCGGCTCCAAGGCGACCATCGCCGATCTGCGCGCGTTGCGGGCCGAGGGTTGGGACATCGATATCCGGTCGCACCACCGGCGCGGCAAGCCGGTGCTGGGGATATGCGGCGGCTACCAGATGCTGGGCCGCCGCATCGCCGATCCGCACGGCATCGAAGGCGCGCCGGAGGAGATCGAAGGGCTGGGGCTGCTCGACATCGAGACTCGCCTGACGCCGTCCAAAAGGCTGGAGCAGGTCAGCGGAGTCGCGGACGGTCAAGCCTTAAGCGGATATGAAATGCATGTCGGGGAAACCCGGGGGGAAGATTGCGCCCGGCCCTTCGCCCTGCTGGAGGGCGGCCGACCCGACGGCGCCACCAGTCCCGACGGACTGATTTCGGGAACCTATGTCCACGGGCTGCTCGCCAGCAGCGACCTCCGGGCCGCCCTGCTCGCCCGGATCGGCAGCGGATCGGCCGGCCATGATCATGGCGCGGTGGTCAACCGCGCGCTTGATGAAATCGCCGAGCAATTGGAAGAGCATGCCGACATCGACGCGATGATCGCCATCGCGACCGGCGGGGCCTGAACCAGCACGGGGGGCGCCGCAGCCCCGTAGGATGCCCCTATACTATTAGTTATATTTACCCCTCTCGCTTATCCATTATCATCGCGATCCTCAGGTAAGCTTGATGCTGGAAGATCGCATATGGCGCTCTACCCTGGTCACCCATCTGCGATCATGGCCCAGGCGCTTTCGTCCTGTCGGCGCCACTTCGTCTCATCGCTTGTGTTCAGCGCTTTACTGAACCTCCTCTATATCGCGCCCGTGCTTTACATGCTGCAGGTCTATGACCGGGTGGTATCGGAACGGGGAATGACGACGCTCTTCTTCCTGACCGTCATCCTTCTCTTCGCGCTCATCACCTTCGCCCTGCTGGAGTTTGTTCGTTCGCGCCTGCTGGTGCGGGCGAGCATCCGGCTCGACAAGCAGCTGGCAGGCATATTGCTCGACACCACGCTGGCGCGTCGGGGGTCCACCAGCGAAACGATGAACAAGCAGGTGCTGCGCGAATTCGACACGCTGCGCCAGGCGCTGACCGGCCCCACCATCCTGTCGATCTTCGACATGCCCTGGATGCCCGTCTACGTCATCATCTGCTTCCTGATCCATCCCGCGATCGCCGCCCTGGCAATCGTCGGCGGCGCCATCCTCCTCACCATCACGCTGCGCAACGAAAAGCAGACGAGCGCGCCGCTGAAACGCGCCAATGAAGCGGCGTCCAAGGCCTATGTGAGCCAGGAACAGACGCTGGCCGGAGCCGAGATCATCCGCGCGCTCGGCATGCGGCAGGCGCTGGTGCGCCGCCACCTGGTCGAACGGCGCACGATGCTCACGCTCCAGACCGAGGCGAGCTTCGCTGGCGGCCGCTATGTCGCGCTCAGCAAATTCGTGCGGCTTTCGCTCCAGTCGCTCGCACTGGGCCTCGGCGCCTGGCTCGCGGTGCGCAACAGCATCTCGCCCGGCGCGATCTTCGCCTCCTCCTTCCTTGTCGGGCGTGCGCTGGCGCCGATCGACCAGTTGCTGGGGGCCTGGCGCAGCTTCGTGGCCGCGCGGTCAAGCTATGCGACGCTCAACGACCTGCTGGAGGCACGCGAGGGCGACGTCAGCCTCACCCGCCTGCCTGCCCCGGTCGGCAAGCTGGCGGTGGAGCATCTGACCTTCCTTGCGCCCGGGCAGGAAGCCGCCATCCTTGCCGACATCAGCTTTACCGTGGAACCGGGCGAGGTCATCGCCATCGTCGGCCCCAGCGGCGCGGGCAAGTCCACGCTGCTGCGGATGCTCTCGGGCGCGAGCCGGCCGCATCGGGGCGTCATCCGCTTCGACGGCGCAGACATTCGCGACTGGGATTCCGAACGCCTCGCGCCCTTTGTCGGCTATCTGCCGCAGGACACGTCGCTGTTCCCGGGATCGATCCGCGACAATATCGCACGCTTCCAGAACTGGAACAGCGGCGAGGAAGGCGCCGTCGACGCCGCCGTCATCGACGCCGCGCGGCTGAGCGGCGTGCATGAGGTGATCCAGCATCTGCCGGGGGGCTATAATCTGGTTCTGGGCTGGGGCGGGCGCGGCCTGTCCGCCGGTCAGGCGCAGCGCATCGGCCTTGCCCGCGCGCTCTACGGCGACCCGCGCCTCGTCTTCCTCGACGAGCCCAACGCCCATCTTGACGTGGATGGGGAGGTGCGGCTGGTCGCGACCCTGGCGGACCTCAAGAAGAAGAACGCTTCGGTCATCGTGGTCGCGCACCGCATGGGCATATTGGGCGTCGTCGACAAGATCATGGTGATGCGGGGCGGGCGCATCGAAACCTTCGGACCGCGCGACGAGGTGCTCGGCCGCCTGAAGGCGATCCAATCGAACGGTCCGCAGGCGCAGCCGCAACAGGCAGCCGAAGCATGACCGGCGCCCCGGGAGAGGATGCATGACCACCGCCACCGGCGCGATCCGGCCGTTCGATCCGGACCTGGAGGGGGAAGCGCCCAGCATCGATGATCGGCCCGACCGCGACCTGCGGACCGGGATCATCGTCGCCGGACTGTTCTTCGTCCTCTTCCTCGGCTGGGCGACCTTCGCGCGCCTGGATGCCGCCTCCTACGCCCCGGGCAAGCTGACCGTCGCCGGCCAGCGACAGTCGGTGCAACATCGCGACGGCGGGGTCGTCGGCGCGATCTTCGTCAAGGAAGGCCAGCATGTCGTTCGCGGCCAGCCGCTCATGGAACTGGCCGCCGCCGAAGTGAGGGCGCAGGCCCGCATGTATGGCGCGCAACTGATCGAACTCAAGGCGCAGCGCGCCCGCCTCATTGCCGAGCAGCTGGGAACCGCCATCCACTGGCCTCCC
>DATEJA010000311.1:0-9617 GCA_035278405.1 Sphingobium sp.
CATTATCGCTACCGCCAGCGCTGCTGGACCGAATGGCGCTATGACTATTATCGCGACCGCGACGTCCGGGTGCGCATCTGCCGCTAAGGGCTGATAAACACTCCCGCAACCTTGTCGCTGATTGAACCGGCGACAGGGTTGCGGCATCCTGTCGGGCATGTCCGATCCCATGCCCGTCGTTCAGAGCCTGCTTTCCGGGCTCCCCATCTTCCTGCTCCACCTGGCCGTCGCGACGCTGGCCTGGATGGCGGCGCTGGCGCTTTATATGTGGATCACCCCGCATGACGAATTCGCGCTGATCCGCGCCGGCAATGAAGCGGCGGCGATTTCGCTCGGCGGCGCTGCGATTGGCCTCGCCGTGCCGCTGGCGCTGTGCCTGGCCGGGTCGGTCAATGTCTGGGACGTCATGATCTGGGGCAGCGTCACGCTGGTGCTGCAACTCATCGCCTTTCGCGTCGTCGATTTTCTGATCGGCTCGCTCTCCGCCCGGATCGAGGCGAACGAGCGGGCCGCCGCCATCTTCCTTGCCATGATGAAGGCCGCGATCGCCTGCCTGACGGCGGCGGCCGTGGCCGGCTGACCGTGGCGCGGCGGCGCCTTGGCTGCCTGCCGCTGATGCTGGGCGGCATATTGGCGATCGCCTGGATCGGTGAGGTCACCCAGCCGCCGCCGCTGCGGATCGAAGCGTTCGACCCCCGCTCTCCCCGCCGGCCGATGCCGCAATGGAGCGACGAGGCCTTCGTGATCGAGGACCGGACCGAAGCACCCACCGACAGCATGGGCACGACCTTCGCGGTCGACCGCGACGGCGCCTGGCTGACCGCCGAACATGTGACCCATGACTGCAAACGCATCGGCATCGACCAGGGCGGCGTCGCCCGCGCCGTGTCGCGTGTGGTCGAAAGCCGGGAGGCGGACGCCGCGCTGGTGCGCGATGGCGTGCCCACCGATCATGCCCTGCCCCTTTCCGACCGCATGCCCGCGCCCGGCTCCTTGGGCTTCCACATGGGCTTCCCCGCTGGCCGGCCGACGCTGGTCGTGTCCGAACTGATCGGCCCGGCGAGCGCGCGACGCGGCCGGACGGAGGAACTGCAGCCGGTGCTAGCCTGGGCGGAGGTCGCCCGTCTGCCCGAAAGCGACGACACGCTATCGGGCATCAGCGGCGGGCCCGTCTTTGCCGAGGACGGCCATGTCGTGGGGGTCAACAGCGCCGCCACCGACCGGCGCGGCCGCATCCTCACGACCGCGCCCGATGCCATGATCCGGCTGGTGAACGCCAGCCGCGCGGTCAACGACCGGCCGGTCGCCTATCCCTTCGCCGGCCTCGCCGACGCCGAAGCGCGCTTTGCCTCCTGGCTGGAGCAAGGCGTCATCCGCCGCATCTTCTGCGACGTCGATGAAGCGCCGCGGTTGACGGCGACGCGCGCGAAAGGCTAGGCGGCGCGAAACGAAGGACTTTGAGCAAAGCCATGAGCGACACGCCCCCCGACCGCCTTTCCACCAATCCGCGCAGCCCCCATTTCGACATGGACGTGCTGCAGCGGGGCATCGGCATCCGCTTCAAGGACCGGGTCCGCAACGATGTCGAGGAATATTGCATTTCCGAAGGCTGGATCCGCGTCGCCGCCGGCAAGACCCGCGACCGCCACGGCAACCCGCTGACGATCAAGCTGACCGGCCCGGTGGAAGCCTGGTTCGAACGCCCGGCCGAGGGTGAGGGTGAGAAGGCGGACACCGAATAATAACCTACTGTCATCCCCGCGAAGGCGGGGATGACAACGGTATCTGATGATTACCGCAATCGCGCGTCCCGCTTCACGTCGGCGATGATATCACCCAGCGACCGGCCCGAAGGCGCCGCGTCGGCAAAGCGCATGGCGCTAAGGTCGGTTTCCAGGCGCGGCTCCCGCAACGGTTTGCGTAAGGGCCGCTCAAGGCTCGCAAGCCGCAGAGGCGTCCGCTTCACCGGCTCGGCCTCATCCTGCTCCGCCTTCTCCTCGACCGCTGCGTTGCTCGCCAGCCGGACACTGGCGCCCAGCGCCGGGTCAGGCTCGAACCGATGCAGCCCGGCCTTGTCGGGATAGATGAAGCCGAAGGTCGGGTTTGTCCGCGCGCCCATCTGACCGGACGGGCTGAACCAGACGCGCACCTGGCTCCAATCGCCCTCTTCCGACACGTCGATCGCCGGCACATCCTCTTCGATCGCGCCGGGGACGGACCAGTTGGCATGGCGAATGAGGACGCGCCGGTCGTCAAGCACCTTGCTGATCACGGCGACATGGCCCAGCGTCATAGGCCCGGTCGGGCGAAAGGCCAGCACCGCCCCGCGCCGGGGGACATGGCCGCGCGCGTAGCGGTTTTCCGCCTGGTCCCACCAGGTCAGCGCGTCGCCGCGAATATTCACGCCCGACACGATCCGCGCATAGGGGACGCATTGCAGAGCGGTGGCGCCCAGCGCCGGCGTGGCGATCATGCCAGCCAGCAGCAGCGCCGCGTTACGAATGATGGAAACCATGAAGCCGCAACCTTGCCAAAGATCTGGATTCGCCCCTTTCGCGATCCGTCTTAGGCAGCGCGCCTTAGAAACTGGTTAATGGGTCAGAAAGCACCGCGCGCGGCGTCTGAACCCAGGGTCGCGCGATCGGCCATGGCGATCTGCACGGCCTGATGCGGGTAGATGAAGCCCTTGGCCGCGTTGGAACGCAGGCCCAGGCCGCCGATCGGGCCATACCAGACGCGCACGTCGGTCCAGTCATTGTTGGGGGACACGTCGATGGCACGGACATTGCGCTCGACGCCGCCACGATAGGACCAGTTGGCGTGGGTCAGCAGCACTTCGCGATCGCTCACCACCTTGCTGACCATGGCGACATGGCCCACCGGCATGGAACGGCTGGCGGCGAAGGCCAGCACGGCGCCCTCGCGCGGCTGCTGGCCGCGCTCATAACGGCCCTCGGCCTGGCCCCACCAGCTGTTGGCGTTGCCATAGAGATCGATGCCGGAAACCTGACGGGCAAACGGCGCGCACTGCAGCGTGCCGGCGGCGGCGGGGGTCACGATGAGGGCGCCGAGCGCAAGCGTCACAGCCGCGAAAACAGCGCGAAAACCACCGATCATGTGCGAAACGACCCCCGACTTTGTCTGTCTTATCAACCCTGTGCCCCCCTTAGGGCAGAGGGCGGACGAGTTGAGAAGCGCCGAGCGACGAGTTGAGCCAAGCCCAAGTTAAGCTGCGGAACGAAAAACCTGTCCTGCAGTTAAAATGAACCGCGTTGAAGGAGGCAAGTCGTTGAAAAGACTGTCTTCTGTTCCTGTCATCCACACCTGTCCGCCCGTCTGCCGCAGCCGGTCGAACAGCGCGGCTCGTCGCGACGGGTCGAGATGAGCCGCCACTTCGTCGAGCAGCAGCACCGGCGGTTGGCCGCGATGGGCGGTGACCAGCGCGGCATGGGCGAGCAGGATCGACAGCAGCAGCGCCTTCTGCTCGCCGGTCGAACAGAGCGCCGCTGCCTGCCCCTTGGCGGCATGGGTGACGACAAGGTCGTCGCGATGCGGGCCCGAAAGCGTGCGCCCCGCCGCCGCATCCCGCCGTCGCTCGCGCGCCAGCCGCTGGGCGAGCGGCGCGTCCGTCCCCTCATCTCCCTCGATGGCCAAGAGCGGCCGGGCAAAAGGCTCGTCCGGTTGGCGCGCCAGTTGCTCGATCAGGCGCGTCACCAGGTCGGCCCGGGCGCCGGCCAGCGCCGCGCCATGCTCGTCCATCTGCGCTTCCAGGGCGCTGAGCCAGGCCGGGTCGGCGGCGGACAGATCGGCGAGCAGCCGGTTGCGCGCGCGCATCGCCGCCTCATAGCGCGCGCTGTGGACCGCATGGGCCGGATGCAACGCCAGCGTCAGCCGGTCCAGGAACCGCCGCCGCCCGCCGGGGCTGTCCATGAACAGCCTATCCATGGCCGGGGTCAGCCACACGATCGCGAGATGATCGGCCAGCGCATTGGCCGAGGAGGCGACCCCGCCGATCCGCACCTGCCGCCGGTCGGGCGCCTGCGCCGACACCCCCGTGCCCAGCACCACCCCGTCCACCTCCGCCGCGATGCCGAAACTGCCCGATCCGCCCTGCCGGACCATGTCACGCAGGGCCGCGCCGCGCAGCCCTCGTCCGGGCGCGAGCATCGACACCGCTTCCAATATATTGGTCTTGCCCGCCCCATTCTCGCCGGTCAGCACGATGAAGCCATGATCCGGCACGATCAGCGCGTCCGCATGGTTGCGGAAATCGCTCAAGGTAAGACGGCCGATCATCGGCGCCCTCTAGACCATAAAGACGGCGGCTGGAACAGACCCCACCAGCCCCATTCCGTCATCCTGAGCCTGTCGTTCCCCGGCACAGGCCCCTAACAGCGCTTGCGCGTCACCGCCGTCCCGTCATTGATCACCGTCAGCTCCCGCCCATTGGCCGACGGACGCATTTCCAGTGTCTTGGTCCAGCTGTCCCCCTCGCCCGTGAAGGCCGCATCGACGCGCAGGCGGCCATTCGCCCCCGACACGACCCCGTTCACGGTGCCGACGCTTTCATGGAAGACCAGGCTTTTCGGCGTCACCGTCAGTTCCAGCTCGGCCGACCGATCGCCGCACTTGTCGGCAAGCCCGGTCCAGCGCCCCTGCAGCGCGGCGGGGATGGCGCCGGTCGGCGTTCCGCCGCGCAGGTCGGGATGCGGCGCCTCCGCCTGGGGCAAGGGCGGCGCTTCCGGCGGGGGCGTCGCATTGCGGACGGCATCGGGCTCCGTCCCCTCGACAATGTCGGTGGAGATGCCGGACTTGCCCTGCTCCTCCTTGTCTCCGCAGGCGGCGAGCAGCAGCAGGGGCAGGGCGAAAAGCACGCGCATCCGTAATGAACCGGCGATCGGGCGACGGGTTCCCATGGGGGAGGACTTGGCCCAGCATCCATGCTAACGCAAGAGCGCGACACGGAGACATGCGATATGACGAAGCGCTTGAAGATCGCCCTGGGCCTCATCGCCCTGACCGGCTCCACCCTTGCCGCGCCGCTCGCGATGGCGGCGCTGGCGGTGGGAGCCAAGGCGCCCGATTTCACCACGCGCGGCGCGAAGGCGGGCAAGACCTTCACCCTGACGCTCTCGCACCAGCTGCGGCACGGCCCGGTCGTCCTCTATTTCTTCCCCAAGGCGTTCACGCCCGGCTGCTCGGCCGAAGCGCGCGAGTTCGCCGAGCATATCGACGATTTCCGCAAGGCCGGCGCCACCGTCATCGGCATGTCGGCCGACCCGGTCGACGACCTCGTCGCCTTTTCGACCAAGGAATGTGCCGGCAAGTTCGCCGTCGCCTCGGCCGGGCCGGCGATCGTGTCCGACTATGACGTGGCATTGAAAGTGCGGCCGGGCATGACCGACCGCACTTCCTATGTCATCGCCCCCAGCGGCCGCATCGCCTTCGTCCACAGCGAAATGAACTATGCCGGCCATGTGAAGAGCACGCTCGCCGCCGTGCAGGCGATGCAGCAGAAATAGGGCTCAGCCCCGTTTCACATAGCGGCCGAACCAGTCGAGCGTGGCGGTCCAGGCCGCCTTCGCCGCCGCTTCATCATAGCTCGGCCGATAGTCCGCCATGAAGCCATGCTCGGCCTGTGGATAAACGGTGATCGCGTCCGGCGGCGACTTGCCCGCCTTTTTCAGCGCCGCCCGCATCGCCTCCACATCGGCCGCCGGGATACCCTTGTCGAGCCCGCCATATTGCCCCAGCACCGGAGCCTTGAGCGCGCCGACCTGCTCGATGACGCTCAGCGGCTGGAGCGCCGTCTTGTCGCTCACCAGCCGACCGTAAAAGGCGACCCCGGCGTCCAGATCCGCGCTGTGCGCCGCATAGAGCCAGACGATCCGCCCGCCCCAGCAAAAGCCGGTAATGCCGCGCCGCCGCCCGTCGCCGCCATGGCTCCCGGCCCAGGAAAAAGCGCTATCGACATCGGCCAGCACCTGCGCGTCGGGCGCCTTGGACACGATCGTCGCGACCAGCTTCTGGAAATCGGCCACCTTGGTCGCGTCGCCATGGCGGGCGAACAGGTCGGGCGCGATCGCCAGATAGCCCGCCTTGGCAAAGCGCCGGCACATGTCGCGCACCCATTCATGCACGCCGAAAATCTCGTGCACCACGCAGAGGATCGGCAGGTTCTTCGCGCCCGCCGGCCGCGCCACGAAGGCCGGCATGGCAAAGCCGTCGCTCGCCTTGATCGAGACCGTCTCTTCCTTCAGCCCCTCGCCCGAGGTCTGCACCGCGCTGCTCGACACCGGATGGCAGGCAGCAGCGAATCCGGCGGCGAAGGCCCCGGTCGCCAGCAGCTTGCGTCGATCAAGCCGGGTCGAATCGATCCAGCTGCGGTCGTCGGGCAGGCGTTCCGTGTCGATGCTCATGGGCGTCCCTCCTGGCGAAAAGCCCCCCGCACCATCCTAAGGAATCGACCAGCGCGCGCAAGCGGCCCCTCCTGTTCCCAAAGCGGCTAACGGCCCACCGACGACAGGAAATCGCCCCCCACGATCCGCGCCAACCCCTCGACGGGATAAGCATAGACATAGGTCCAGGCCTCGACCGCCCCCATCACGCCCTCCACCATCAGCCGCTCGCGCCGATATTCGTGCGGCTCGGGAAAGTCCGCCGTGCATTCCTCATGCGCGTCGATCAGCGGCAGCAGCGCCGCGGCATCGCGCAGCAGGACGAGGTCGCCGACAACCTCCCCCGCCTCGCCCGGCACGAAGCCGGGATAATAATCGACCCGATAGAGCGCCCCGCGCGCCACGGCCCGCCCGCGATGCTCCGCGACGCCGGCCAGCCACGCCGCCATCTCCCCACCGAAGCCGGGGCGCAACGTGCCATAGACGAACAGCAACGCCTCGCTGCAATTCATGATCGGGCGCGCTCCCATGACCAGCCGGTGAAACCCCTCTCACAGGGACAATAAAAAAGCCGCCCTGGCAAGTGCGGGGGCGGCCTCTTTAATCATCCCTCGGGCAGAGGGGGAAGTCAGAGCGAAGCTTCGCTCAGACGTAAAGCACCGAATAGAAGGTCAGCAACTGCGCGCCGACCGCAACCATCAGCGCGACGCCCTGTACAGTGTGTCGCATGTTTTGGGTTCCTGCTCATTTATCTTGTACCGTCCTGCGGTAAAAGCCCTATGCGCCCGTCATCGCTTTGTCACAATCGCAAAGCCCGTTTTCGCAGTTGCAGCAAATGCAACAGCCCCGTGCTCTCAAAGCAACACTAGCGCAAAGCCGCGATCATCGCCTGGGCCGCCGCCGGGGCCCGAACCTTGGCGCCGCTGATGAAGAAGGCAAAAACATCGCCCTTCTCCGCCGCGCGCCGCGCCATCGCGGCCCAGTCGCTTATCTCCGCCGGCGCATAGCCGGTCGGCTCCTCCTCCCGCGTCCGCATCAGCCGGGCATAGGTGAAGCCGACATCATGGCCCGTGATTCGCGGATATTCCTCATGATCGGCCAGCACGACCGCCGCGCCGGCATCCCGCGCCAAGGTCAGGAAAGCGGGATCGTCGAAACTCTCATGCCGCACCTCCAGCGCGTGGCGCAGCCGCACGCCGCCGATCTCGCCGGGGAGCAATTGCAGGAAAGCGCCGAAATCGGCCGGATCGAACTTCTTGGTAGGCATGAACTGCCACAGGATCGGCCCCAGCCGGTCCCCCAGTTCGGCGATGCCCTGGCCGACGAACCGCTCGATCGATTCGCCCGCCTCCGCCAGCACCCGCCGGTTGGTGCAGAAACGCGACGCCTTGACCGCGAACTGGAAGCCGTCGGGCACCGCCTTCGCCCAATTGGCGAAGGTCGCGGGCTTTTGCGTGCTGTAATAGGTGGCGTTGATCTCGGTGGCGGTCAGATGCTCGCCCACATAGGCCAGTTCATCCTTCTGCCGCAGCCCTTCGGGGTAGAAAGTGCCGCGCCACGGCTCGAACGTCCATCCGCCAATGCCTATCCTGATCCGTCCCGCCATCGACCGCCTCCTGACCCGCCCATCCTGACCGGCAAAACCCTGCCCCGCCAGCGGAAAAAAAGCGTCAGCGGACTGGCTGGCGACGCAGGCCGATCAGCCAGGGCTTCACCCCGCCGGTGGGGCGCGCCACGCCGTCCAGCCGCCGCGCCCTCAGGATGGTGACCGGCTTGATGATCATCTGCCCGCGCATCGGCCCCTCGCCGCAGCAGGTCGGCAGGGCCAGGATGCGGCGCACGACATCCATCCCCGCCACCACATGGCCGAAGGCGGCATAGCCGATATAGTCGCCGCGCGCGTCCATATTGGGCGTCGCGCCGGCGGTGATGAAGAAATTGCCCATCGCCGAATCCGGCCGGTTGGGTCGCGCCATCGACAGCGTCGCGTCGAGATGGCGAATCCCCGTCTTCGTTGTCGGCTCGTGCGCGATCGGCGGCAGCGACCGGCGCGCATCGGTATCGATGCCGCCCTGGATCAGCCCCAGGCGCGGATCGCTCTTGCGCCGCGCCGCGCGGTAGAAAGTGACGCCGTCGAACCGCCCGTCATCGACATAGGCCAGGAAATTGGCCGATGTGCGCGGCGCGCGCTTGTTGTCCACCGCCACGATGATCGTGCCGACGCTGGTTTCGATCCCGACGCGCGTATAGCCCGAGGTCGGCCGATTGGCCGGCAGCGCCCAGGCAAAGGCCGGACTACAGGCCAGCAGCAGGGCAAGACAGCGCGGGAAAGCGGCAAGCATCAGAGACCGTGCATCTCAAGAAGTTTGTGCCCTTCTTCCGCCTTGGCGGTCATGAACGCGATTGCATCTTCGGCAGCGGCGACGGCTCGGTACGCCTGTCGCTTAAAAGGGTTGTAGGGTGGTTCATAAATCTGGCCCCGATTTTTGACGGCCTTGAGCGCTAGGTGAGCCGGATCAAACTGCACCTTAATGGGCCCGCCATCCTGCGAGCCCCTGAGGTCTGTGAGCACCCCATTTTCGATCGTCATCCGCTCTATGTGAATGTGACGCGCGCCAATCCCTACCGCGATGGATCCGGGCACTCCTACGGCAACTTCATCTAGTCCATGCTCATCAGCATGACGTGCCTGATGCAGATACTGTATAATGGGAATATCGCTTCTCGCGTTTTTCAAGCGGCCGAGCCAAGCGGATGAAGGTCCATCATGAAACGCTGCCTGCATACGCGAAAACCAGCGCTGATGCTCGATCAGGAATTCTGACCACACATAGCCCGCTTCCGTGAAGTCAACTGATTGCGTCAGAAGGTCCAATTTTTTACGGCAGCGAACCAAATGCTGTTCCGCCCGTCCAAATTGCTTACGATCCATTCTCACCCAGTGCGCGATCATTTTGTTGCCGTAAAGCGGCAGCGTACTTGGCATTTCAGAGATGGGCGAATGAATCTATGACTCATCCTTCTTAGACGCAGGCATTTAATATGCTGTGAGCGCAGGACTCGTAATGCCCGAGAATCAAGTGGCGGAGAGGGAGGGATTCGAACCCTCGGTACCCTCACGGGCACGCCGCATTTCGAGTGCGGTGCATTCGACCACTCTGCCACCTCTCCGCAGAAGGCCAGCTTGCCAGAAGAACGGGCGCCGACCGGGTCGAGGGG
>DATEJA010000312.1:0-5722 GCA_035278405.1 Sphingobium sp.
GGGCGAAGGCGCCGCCAGCGAGCAGCGCGAGCAGGCCGGCAAGGACGACGCCCACCACCCCGCCATCGCGCCGCGCCGGCCATGCGACTCCCGCGCCCGCCGCCATCACGCCGCCCGCCAGCGCGACCGCCAGCGCACCCACGCGCCAGGGCGCGATGCTCGCCGCATCCTCGCCCAGCAGGCCGAAAGCATAGGGATTGTGGCGGATGGCGAGAGCCAGGCAGGCCATGGCGACGCCGATCGCTCCCGCCAGCCCGGCCAGCAGCGCGGGCAGCACCCGCATCGGCAATTCCCGCGCGGCGAGCAGGCCCAGCGCCGCGCCGATCACCAGCACCCCCACCATCTCCGGCAGGTTCATGATGTCGGCGCCATACAGCGCGGCGCCGGCCAGGATCAGCGCCCCCGCCATGGCGGCATGGCGATGGCGGCGGCCAAGGCCGGCGGCCGGCTGCCACAGGGCGAGCAGAAAGAGCAGCGCCGCCAGCGCCCAGCCGAGCGCAACCGCATCGACCATGCCGCTCACCCGCGCTCGCTCGTCCGCCGTGCCCGATCGAGGCGCCGGCCCGCGATGAAGGCGGCCGACAAGGCCGCACTCGCCAACAGCACCCCGACCAGTCCCAGATAGCGGGCCGCCGCGCTCCCCGCCTCCGCCGCGACGCACAGCGCCCCGGCGGTCGAAGCGGTGCCGAAAAGAAGGAGGACGATCGCCAGCGCCGACGCCCCTTCGCGCGGAACGCGCCACGCCGCCCGCGCGCCCACCGCGCAGGCCAACAGGAAGACCACGACCAGAAACGCGCTCATTCGCTTCTCCTGCCCGCCCCTGCCGATCGGGGTCGCCCCATCAGGGGATTTGGCTCAGGGCGAGGCGAAAATGGTGGATTTCGAGAACCGGGCGCGGAGCGACCTTAAAGGTCGTGAGCACCCGAGGCGCCGAAAGCCGCCATTTGCGGCCCGCCATGGGCCGAATCCCCACACACCCTAGAGCAGCCTTTCGCTCACCACCTTGCCGCCCTGCGTGACGCGGATGGCGTTGCCGATTTCCTCGTCCAGCACCGGCGCGTTCTGTTCCTTGTTCCAGAAGGCGGAGAGGAAATTATAGAGGTTGCGCGCGAACAGCGCCGATGCGTCCGCCGCCAGGCGCGAGGGCACATTCTTGTGGCCGATGATCTTGACGCCGTGGCGCTCCACCACCTGCCCCAGCACCGCGCCCTCGACATTGCCGCCTTGTTCCACCGCCAGGTCGACGATCACGCTGCCCGGCCGCATCGATGCGATCTGCGCGTCGGAAATGAGGCGCGGCGCCGGTCTGCCCGGGATCAGCGCGGTCGTGATGACGATGTCCTGCTTGGCGATGTGGCCGGACACCAGGTCCGCCTGGGCCTTTTGATAGTCCTCCGACATCTCGGTGGCATAGCCGCCCTTGCCCTCGCCCTCGATGCCCGCGACGCTTTCGACGAACACCGCCTTGGCGCCCAGGCTTTCGATCTGCTCCCGGGTGGCGGAGCGCACGTCGGTCGCCGACACCTGCGCGCCCAGCCGCTTGGCCGTCGCGATCGCCTGCAGCCCGGCGACGCCCACGCCCATGATGAAGGCCTTGGCTGGCGACACCGTGCCCGCCGCCGTCATCATCATCGGAAAGGCGCGGCCATATTCATGCGCCGCGTCCAGCACCGCCTTGTAGCCGGCAAGGTTCGACTGCGACGACAAGATGTCCATCGACTGCGCGCGGGTGATGCGCGGCATGAACTCCATCGCCAGCGCCTCATAGCCGGCCGCCGCATAGGCGTCGATCCGCGCCCGCTCGACAAAGGGGTTGAGCCCCGCCACGATCCAGGCACCGGGCTTGGCGCCCGCGATGCTCGCCGGATCGGGGCCCTGCACGCCCAATATGATGTCCGCCCCGGCAACGGTCGCGGCGCGGTCCGCCACGCTCGCCCCCATCGCGGCATAGTCGGCATCGGCGACCGCGGCGGCCAGGCCCGCGCCTGCTTCCACCGCGACCTCGGCGCCCAGCGCCACGAACTTCTTCACCGTCTCCGGCGTGCCCGCGACACGGCGCTCGCCTTCGGCGAGTTCCTTGATGATAGCGATTTTCATGGACATCCCCCTGCTGACGCCCGCCTCAGCTGGCGATCAGCACCACGACCAGAGCGCCCACGATGGCGGATGCGATCGTGCCCCATTTCATCAACGAAACAAAACTCGCATAGGTCTGGTTCGCGCTGTCCATATTTCCTTCCGCCGCCATGTCTTTCCCTTTGTCAGCCTGTTTTTTCCGCGCTCCTCTTATCGCCAAGCCTCCCCCCCCTCAACCCGAAACGCTCCAAGAAAATCTTTCCGGTTAAGGGCGCCTTTACCCCCTTCGCCCTAAGGTGCCGGACCAGTTCAAGAAGAGGGGCAAAATGGCGCGCGACGGCGTTCCCATGCTGATGCTGATCGATGACGAGCCCGCGCAACGCCGGCTCGTGTCCGCGCTCGCCGCGCGGGCGGGGTGGCGCACGATCTTCGCCAATGACGGCGACACCGCGATTGCGACGCTCGGCACGCAGGACGGCATGCGCCTCGACGCGGTCGTGCTGGACCAGTGGAGCCCGGACTATGACAGCGCCGGCCTGATCCGCGAATTGCGCAGCCGCCGCCCGGCGCTGCCCATCCTCATCCTTACCGCCCACAACAGCGTCGCCATCGCGGTGGAAGCGATGCGCGCGGGCGCCAGCGACTATCTGGCCAAGCCGATCGCGCCCGAACGGCTGCTCGCCGCTCTCAACGCCACCCTCTCGCCCGACCATGGCAAGGGCGAATTGCGCCCGCTGACCGAAAAGATCGCCGCCGCTCTCTCCTTCGAGGATATTGTCGGCGCGGCCCCGCAGTTCCGCGCCGCGCTCGCCATCGCGGCGAAAGCGGCCCGCGCCCGCGTGCCGGTGCTGGTCGAAGGCGAAAGCGGCGTCGGCAAGGACGTGATCGCCCGCGCCATCCACGCCGCCTCGCCCCGGCACAAGCAGGCGATGGTGACCGTCAATTGCGGCGCCATCCCCGCCAATCTCGTCGAATCGGACCTGTTCGGCCATGAACGCGGCGCCTTCACCGGCGCGTTCGAGCGCCAGCTGGGCAAGTTCGTCAGCGCCGACATGGGCACCATCTTCCTCGACGAAGTCAGCGAAATGCCGCTCGAAGCGCAGGTCAAGCTGCTGCGCGTGCTGCAGGACGGCGAAGTCCAGCCCATCGGCGCCCGCCGCCCGATCCATGTCGACGTGCGCGTCATCGCCGCCACCAACAAGCGGCTGATCGACGAGATCGAGGCGGGCCGCTTCCGTGAGGATCTTTATTACCGCCTCAACGTCGTCCAGCTGACGGTGCCGCCGCTGCGCGAACGACTGGGCGACGTGCCCGCGCTCAGCCGCCATCTGCTCGCGCGGATCGCGGGCCAGCCGGGGCTGCGCAGCCTAGGCCTCACCGACGACGCGCTCTCGCTGCTGATGCAGCATGACTGGCCGGGCAATGTTCGCCAGCTGCAGAACGCCCTGTTCCGCGCGGCCGTCCTGTGCGAAGGCGACGCGCTGACGCCGCAGGATTTCCCGCAGATCGCCGCGCAGATCCGCACCCGCGCCCATGCGGTCGACGGCGAAGTCTCCCATCCTCGCCTGCGCCCCGTGCCGCAGCCGCCCCGGGAAGCCGCCGGCATCACCCTGTTCGAAGGCGACGGCCATGTCCGCCAGCTGGCCGAGATCGAAGCCGACGTCATCCGCCTCGCCATCGGCCATTATCGCGGCCGCATGACCGAAGTCGCCCGGCGCCTGGGCATCGGCCGCTCGACCCTCTATCGCAAGCTCGCCGAACTCGGCATCGACAGCGCCGCCTGACCGCCCGTCGCCTGACCCCTCCTGTCGCGACGCCGACCGTTGCGGCGTTGAAATGTCGGCCCGGCTATGCTTTCAGGAACGCCATGAAGATCCCGAGCATTGCCGCCTGCCTGCCCCTCCTGCTGCTGGTCGCCTGCGGCCGCGCCGAGCCGGTCGAGGACCTGCCGAGCCAGGAGGAACTGGCCGCCGCCGCCAATGCCGCCGCTGCCAAGGCGGTGGCGGGCGAAAAGGCGCAGGAAAAGGAAAGCCGCAACTATGTGAATGTCGAACGCGGCTTTTCGATCAGCTTCCCCGAAGGCTGGCAGAAGGACGCGACCGCCAGCACCGCGGACGGCGTCGTCTATCAGGACCCGGGCGCCGGCGCCGACGTGCGCGTCTTCTGGCAGGCCAATCACGACAAGCAGACGCTGCAACAGATTGTCGCGACGATCAGCAACGGCGCGGAAGGAGTCGATGGCGACTATGTCGGCGACCATGAATATCGCGGCACCGCCAATGACGGCGAAGGCAATAATGTCGCCGTCCGCCTGATGCGCCAGCCCGACGACAGCATCATCTCGGCGACCTTCGTCTATCCCGAAATGCTGAGCGAACAATATCAGGCGATCGCGGAAAAGACCCTCGACAGCCTGCGCGTCTTCGCCCCGAAAGCGCAAACGCCCGAGGGCGGCGCGACGACCCTGGCGAACAACGCTGCGGCAGCGGAGTAGGACGGCGCAAGACCGCCAAGAGTGGCCAGGAAACATTCCCCTCCCGCACGTGGGAGGGGCAGCGAGACTTGACGAGCGCAGCGAGCTAGTCGCAGCGGGGTGGGCCAGGGCGACGTTGCGCCAGCCCGCCCCCTAAACCGCACTCAACCCCGCATCCGCCAGCCCGCGCCACAGATGCAGCGCCTGCACGCTCTCCCTGACATCATGCACCCGCACCATCTGCGCCCCGAGCTGCGCCGCGCGGAACGCCAGCGCCACCGACCCACCCAGCCTTTCCGCCGCCGGCGCCTCGTTCGACAGCGCGCCGATCAGCCGCTTGCGGCTCCCCGCGAACAGCAGCGGCACGCCCAGCCCCTGGAAGGTGGCCAGCCCATTCACCAGCGCCAGATTGTCGGCGAGCGACTTGCCAAAGCCCAATCCCGGATCGACCATGATCCGCTCGCGCGCGATCCCGGCCGCGACACAAGCCTCGATCCGCGCCTCCAGCATGTCGAACACATCGGCGACCACGTCCCCATAGCCGGCCACATTCTCATGCGGATCATCCCCCGCCGACGGCGCATGCATCAGGATCACCGGACAGCCGGACGCCACCGCCACCTCCATCGCGCGCGGATCGTGCAGCAGCGCGCTCACATCATTGATCACCTTCGCCCCGGCCGCGATCGCCGCTTCCATGACGCCGGCCTTGCGCGTGTCGATCGACACCGGCACGCCCGCCGCCGCGAGCCGTTCGATCACCGGCACCACGCGCGCGATCTCGTCGCCTTCCCACACTTTGGGCGCCTTGGGCCGGGTCGACTCGCCACCGACGTCGATCAGCGCCGCGCCCGCCGCCGCCATCGCAAAGCCCGCGTCCGCCGCCGCCTGCGGATCGTCCATATGCTTGCCGCCATCGGAAAAACTGTCCGGCGTCACATTGAGGATCGCCACGACCTGCGGCGCGTCGAAGCGGATCGTCCGCTCCCCCAGCCCCAGCGCCGGCCGCGTCGCAGAGATCCGCGCCGCCAGCCCCAACGCCCGCTCGCCCAGCCCCTCGGGCAGCGCCGCCACCGCATCGGCAAAGCCTGCCACCGGCACCGTCACCCGCGCCACCCGCTCCCGCCCGCGCCGCGCCGTCAGCTCATAGCCCTGGAACCAGATCAACCCATT
>DATEJA010000313.1:0-2984 GCA_035278405.1 Sphingobium sp.
TCGGTCGGGTGATAGAAGGGGCCGAAGACCGTCGATTCCGTAGCGCGCGGATCTTCGCCGTGGTTGATCGCGTCGACCAGCATCGACACGCCCAGCGCGTCCGACAGCAGGATGAACTCCTGCCGCTTGTCATCGCACATATGGCCGGTCCTGGTCAGGAATTCGATGCCGCTTTCCCATTCTTCCTGGGTCAGGCCGACTTCCTTCACGAACGCATGCATATGCCGCACGAGCGCCGCGCTGATCTCCCCGACGCGCGGGTTCGGACCGGATGACACCTTCTCGATCACCGCGCTGGTGATCTTGTCTGTCGCTTCATTCTGCATCTGACTGCTCCCGGATTATCGACGTTCGGGCACGGCACCGGCCCAGGCGCGCGTAAGAAGGCCCTCAATGGCTGCCCGCTCGAGCGGGCGGGGATTGGGATAGGGCTTGGCGAGGGCCATGTCGCTGGCCTTTGCGATACCGGCTTCGGGCATGCCCAGATCCTTGAGGCTGGTCGGCCCGCCGATGGACTTCAGCAGGTCGAAAAGGCGCAGAAGCGGATCATCGCCCCCAAAGGCGCGCGTCAGGCGCTCCATCGCTTCAGGCGCGTAATCGGCATTATAGGCCAGCGTGTGCGGCAGCATGACCGAGTGGGTTTCGGCGTGGGGCAGGTCGAAACTGCCACCCAGCGTATGACAGATCTTGTGATGCAGGCCCATTTCGGTCTGCTGCAGGCAGGTGCCGCACAGCCACGCGCCGTAAAGCGCCTCCTCGCGGCCTTCCTCGCCCGCCGGCTCCGCGATGATCTTGGGCAGCGCCGACATCAGGGCGCGGCAGCCTTCTTCCGCCATCAGGCTGGTGATCGGATTGCGGTTCTGGGCGTACATCGCCTCCACCGCGTGCGCCATCGCGTTGAGCCCGGACAGGGCGGACTGAACCGGTGGCAGGCTGGTTGTGAGCGAAACGTCGTAGATCACGCTGCGCGGCAGGACCTTCGGATCGCGCGCGGTCGTCTTCTGCCCTTCGCTCGTCTCACCGATAACGCTGGTCATTTCAGAGCCGGCATAGGTGGTCGCAACGGCAATCAGGGGCAGCCCGGTGCGGCGCGCCAGCGCCTTGCCGAGGCCGGTCGTCGATCCGCCCCCCACGGCAACGAAGCCGTCCACCGCCGCTTCGTTGCAGACCTGCAATGCCGCTTCCGTCACCGTGACCGGCGTGTGCATCGCCGCCCCGTTGAAATGGGCGCCATAGCGCGAGCCCAGAAGGTCGCCGGTCTGCTGGCAGAGGTCCGTTTGCTGGGGCGTGGACAGCACCATCGCCCGCTGGATGCCCAGCGCCGCGGCCTCCTCGCCTACCCGCCCAAGCGTGCCGCTCCCGAAAACGACACGCATCGGCGATGCGTCGTAGATGAAGGAAGGCATCGTCAGTCTCCCGAACTTTCGCACGAAGATGCGCCGATCCCCGCCAGTTTTTGCTCGTCATTCGAAGTGCGGCCGGTCACGAGTGCGAGCACGGAGGCCGCATCTTCGTCACTCTCCCCGCGCCAGGCCACGATCTGGTCGGGACGGATCAGGACCAGGCCGGCGCCGTAAAGATCGCGGACTTCTTCATCCTTCAGCGTGACGACCTGCAGCATCATTCCTGCCTTCTCCGCCGCCGCGACGAAGCGGTCGGCTTCGGGCGCGTCGTCCCCCAATCGAAGCACCGTCCAGTCCCGTCCGAACAGATCGAAGATGCTCCGATCGTCGGAAAGCCAGACGTGCGGCGGCCTCCCGCCCGGCTTGCCGGTCGGAACATATTCCGATGCGCTGTCGGGCGGCGTCGGTTCTGGATCAGTGAATATCACCGGCGAGCCGTCATATCTACCGCCGAAGGTGATCCCCGGAATATTGAATTCCGCCCGCGTATGGGCGTTGAAATATTCTCCGGCCGCCTGCCGCGCCTTCTCTCCGGCCGGCGTGTCGTCCTCGATTTCCTCGGGCGCATAATATAGCCCCATGGAGTCGGCGAAGCCCCGGGCATAGCCAGTGTTCCGGATCGCAAGCGGGCGGCGCTCCTCCTCATAGCTGTCCAGCAGGGCCGGACCGCCATTTCCTGCAATTACGGTGGCGAGCTTCCAGGCGAGATTGACGGCATCCTCCACCGCCGTGTTGTAGCCAAGGCCCCCGGCAGGCGTGAACAGATGCGCGGCGTCGCCAGCGATGAACACATTGCCTTTCCGCATCTTGTTGACCACGAGCGCATAGCCGGCAGTCCAAGGACCATAGGACAGCACTTCCACATCGATGCGCCGGCCCAGCGCCTGAAAGAACATTTCCTTGGCGATGTCCGCCGTGATTTCCCCTTCGACTTCCCCAGGACGGACCTGCGTATGGAATGCGAAATCCTGCTTGCCGTCGACCGCGGCCAGCCACGACCTGCGTTGCTTGTTGAATGTCCAGTACATCCACGCCTTGGAGTACGGCATGATGTCGAAGAAATCGGGCGCGCGCAGATAGACCGCCAGCATCTGCCCGCCCATCATCTCGCGATTGTCGACCAGTTCACCTTCATAGACGAAGCCTAGCGTCTCTCGAACGAGGCTCCGCCCGCCGTCGGCGCCGACAAGAAAGCGCGAGGTAACGCGCCGTTCGCTTCCACTTTCGACATCCTCGATCACGGCTTCCACATGATCGCCATGATCGACGAAACTGACCAGGCGCGTGAGGGAGTACGCTTCGACGCTGGCGCATGCTTCGGCTTCCCGCCGCAGGATGGGTTCGACAAATTTCTGCGAAACGCGATGCGGCAGTTCAGCCGCGCTCCAGCTGCCCTTCAGCTTGCGCACGACCCCCTGGCTCTGGCCCGATGCCGGCAGGCTGTACCGCGCGATTTCCCGATCGGTCAGGCGCGTGAAATAGGCGATGTCCGTCGGATGATCCGCCGGCAGTCCGAGCTGCCGGATATCTTCCGAAATGCCCAGCCGCCGATAATGCTCCATCGTTCGAGCTTGGGTCGCA
>DATEJA010000314.1:0-3947 GCA_035278405.1 Sphingobium sp.
CGCGCCTGGCCGAACTGATCGGACCGGTGGCGGGACGGCTGCATACCGCGCGGTCGCGCAACGATCAGGTCGCGACCGACTTCCGCCTCTGGGTGCGCGACGCGATGGACGAGGTGGAGCAGGGGCTGGCCCAGCTTCAGCACGCGCTGCTCGCCCGCGCGGAGGAGCATGTCGACGCGGTGATGCCGGGCTTCACCCATCTCCAGTCCGCGCAGCCGGTGACGCTGGGCCATCATCTGATGGCTTATCATGAAATGGTGCGCCGCGACCGCAGCCGCTTTGCCGATGCGCGCGAGCGGCTGAATGAGTGCCCGCTGGGCGCGGCGGCGCTGGCCGGGACGGGCTTCCCGATTGATCGCCATGCAACGGCTGCGGCGCTGGGCTTTGCCAAGCCGACCGACAACAGTCTGGACAGCGTGTCGGACCGCGACTTCGCGCTCGACTATCTGATGGCGGCGACGCAAACGGCGCTGCACCTGTCGCGCCTGGCCGAGGAATTCATCATCTGGGCGAGCCAGCCCTTCGGCTTTATCAAGCTGCCCGACGCCTATTCGACCGGCAGCTCGATCATGCCGCAAAAGCGCAACCCCGACGCCGCCGAGCTGGTGCGCGGCCATGCGGGGCGGATCATGGGCTGCATGAACGCGCTGTGCGTCACGATGAAGGGCCTGCCGCTCGCCTATTCGAAGGACATGCAGGACGACAAGCCGCCGGTGTTCGAGGCGCATGACCTCATCGGCCTGTCGATCGCGGCGATGACCGGGATGATCGAAACGGTGACCTTCCGCACCGACCGGATGCGTGGTCTGGCGGAGAGCGGCTTTGCCACCGCCACGGACCTTGCCGACTGGCTGGTGCGCGAGGCGAACGTGCCCTTCCGCGAGGCGCATCACATCACCGGCCGCGCGGTCGCGGCGGCGGAGCGCGCGGGCACGCCGCTTTCCGACCTGCCGATCGCGACATTGAAGGCCATTGACCCGCGCATCGATGATCGCATCTATGCCGTGCTGACGGTCGACGCGTCGGTCGCCAGCCGCAGGAGCCATGGCGGCACCGCGCCCGATCAGGTGCGGGCGCGGATCGCAGCGGCGCGGAAGGATATGCAGGCATGAAGACAGGCATGGCCCGGACATTGGCGCTGGCGGCGCTGACGCTGGCGCTGGCGGGCTGCGGCGGTCGCCAGCCGCTCAAGCCCGTGCCCGGGCAGAAGCTGCCCGCCATTCCCGTCGGCGCCGCCGCCGCGCCCACCGCGCAGCAGCTGATGACGCCGCCGATCCAGTCGCGCCCCGAACGCAACGTCGAACTGCTGACCCAGTCGCAGCAGCGCAAGGACGACCCGTTCGACCTGCCGCCCGAAAGCAGCCCCGACAAGCCCCGCTAGGACAAAAGACCCTTGGACCATTTCGACTATGTGAACGGCGCCATGCATGTGGAGCAGGTGCCCATGGCGCAGATCGCGGACGCGGTCGGCACGCCTGTCTATATCTATTCCACCGCGACGCTGACCCGCCACGTCAATGTCTTCCGCGACGCGCTGGCGAAGCTGGACGATCCGCTGGTCGCTTTCGCGGTCAAGGCCAATCCCAATGGCGCGGTGCTGGCGACGCTGGCGAAGCTGGGCCTGGGCGCCGATGTCGTGTCGGGCGGCGAGCTGCTGCGCGCGATCGCGGCGGGGATTCCGGCCAGCCGGATCGTCTTTTCCGGCGTCGGCAAGACCGCGCAGGAAATGCGGCTGGCGCTGGAACATGGCATCTACCAGTTCAACCTGGAAAGCGAGCCGGAAGCCGAGATGCTGTCCGAAGTGGCGCTGTCGCTGGGGAAGAAGGCGCCGGTCGCCTATCGCATCAATCCCGATGTCGATGCGGGGACCCACGCGAAAATCTCGACGGGCAAGTCGGAAAACAAGTTCGGCATCCCCTATGATCGCGCGCTGGAAAGCTATGCCACCGCGCGCGATCTGGCGGGGCTCGATGTCCAGGGGGTGGCCGTCCATATCGGCAGCCAGCTGACCGACCTCGCGCCGCTGGAAGCCGCCTTCACCAAGGTCGGCGCGCTGATCGAGCAGTTGCGCGCCGCCGGCCACGCGATCCGCACCGCCGACCTGGGCGGCGGGCTGGGTGTGCCCTACGACCCTTCGCTGCCGATCCCGCCGCTGCCGGCGGCTTATGGGGAGATGGTGACGCGGGTGACGCAAGGGTGGAACGTCCGCCTGATGTTCGAGCCCGGCCGCGTCATCGTCGGCAATGCGGGCGCGCTGCTTTCGCGCGTGGTGCGGGTGAAGCAGGGCGCGCAGGCCCCCTTCGTGATCGTCGACGCGGCGATGAACGACCTGATGCGCCCCAGCCTCTATGATGCCTGGCACGATATCCGCGCGGTGCATCCCGTCGGGGAGCGGGCGACGGCCAATGTCGTGGGGCCGGTCTGCGAAACCGGCGATACCTTCGCCATGCATCGCGACATGGACGTGGTGCGGGCGGGCGATCTGGTCGCCTTCATGACCGCCGGCGCCTATGGCGCGACCATGGCGGGCACTTACAACAGCCGCCCGCTGACGCCCGAGGTGCTGGTGTCGGGCGACAAATGGGCGGTCGTGCGCGCGCGTCCGCCGATCGAGGCGCTGATCGAGGCGGACAGCATCCCCGACTGGGTGCGCGACTGATGCAGAGCCTGCCCGTGTTCCTGGCGTTGACGGGCAGGCCCGTCATCCTGACCGGCACGGGCGAGGCGGCGGACGCCAAGCGGCGGCTGCTGGAGCGCGCCGGCGCCCGGATCGTCGGCGAGGAAGAAGAGGGCGCCGCGCTGGCGATCGTCGCCGATGGCGATGAGGCGGTGGTGGCGCGGCTGAAGGCGCGCGGCGTGCTGGTCAATGCGACCGACCGGGCGGAGCTGTGCGATTTCACCTTGCCCGCCATCATCGATCGCGATCCGGTGCTGATCGCGATCGGCACGGGCGGCGCATCGGCCGGGCTCGCCAAGGCGCTGCGCCAGCGGATCGAGACGCTGTTGCCACATCGGCTGGGCGCGCTCGCGACGGCGCTCCACGCCGCTCGCACCGCGATCCGCGGGCGCTGGCCCGATGCCGCCGCGCGTCGCCGGGCGATCGACGCGGGACTGGCGCCGGGCGGACTGATCGATCCCCTGACCGATGCGGCGCCCGACGCCGTGTCCGGCTGGCTGGCGGGGCAGGGCGATGCCGCGCCCTCGCGGCTGGTGGCGATCCGCCTGCTCTCGGCCGATCCCGACGATCTGACGCTGCGCACGGCGCGGCTGCTGGGCGAGGCCGATCGGCTCTATCATACGCCCGACGTGCCGGCGGCCATATTGGACCGCGCGCGGGCCGATGCCGTGCGCATCCCCGCCGCCGCGCCGCCCGAAGTGCCGGGCGAGGGCCTGTCGCTCTGGCTGGAGATGCCGGCATGAGCCGCGTCTTCACCAATGACGGCCATCAGGCGCGGGAAATCTCGCTCGAGGAATTTTGCGGCGAGACCCGCCATGCGACCTTCAGCTGGATCCATGCCGACGGCTGGAAGGAGGATGCCCATGCCGTCGCCTCGCGCTGCGACCATATGCCGCAGGCGGCGCTGTCTGCCCTGCTCGCCCAGGAAACGCGGCCGCGCTGCACGCTGATGGGCCATGGTGCGCTCGTCAACCTGCGCGGGCTGGGATCGGCCGAGGATGCCGTCGGCGATCCGCTGGTGTCGATTCGCCTGTGGGCTGAACATGCGCGGGTGATTTCGGTCAGCTATCGCCCGCTCGCTGCGCTGGAGCCCGTCATCGGGCGCATGCTGGCGGGCGAGATCCGCGACCCGGGCGACCTGATCGCGGCGCTGGCGCAGGAGATCACCGAGGCGCTCGACCCGGAGATTGCCGAGCTGGGCGACAGCCTGGACGAGATTGAAAGCAGCCTGACCGGCACCGGCGCCGCCGAGGTCCGCCGCCAGGTCTCG
>DATEJA010000315.1:0-9563 GCA_035278405.1 Sphingobium sp.
CCGACCCTCACCCCAGCTGCGGCGGCGCCTCGAATCGGTCGATCACCCATTCTTCCGCCTGCGCGCCGCCGATCCATTCCTGCATCCAGGGATGGGCGATCACCGCCTGCATATAGGCCTGGGCAAAGCGCGCCACGGGCAGCTGATAGGTGATGAAGCGCGTGACGACCGGCGCGAACATGACGTCGACCGCGCCGAACTGGCCGAACAGAAACTCGCCGTCGCCGCCGTGGCGCGCGCGGGCCTGGGCCCAAAGCTGCATGATCCGGCCGATATCCTGCGCCACCGCTTCCGATGGCGGCACGGCGTCGTAGATCTGGCGGATGTTCATGCTGTGCTCGCGGCGCAGCGCCGCGAAGCTGCTGTGCATTTCCGCCGCCATCGACCGCGCCATCGCCCGCGCGGCGGTATCGGCGGGCCAGAATTGGTGGCCGCCCGATTTCTCGTTCAGATATTCGATGATGGCCAGGCTGTCCCACACGACCGTGTCGTCGCCGTCCCACAGGATCGGCACCTTGCCCGACGAGGGCGCGAATTCGTCGCCTTCGCGCCGTTTTTCCCACGCTTCGTCGTAGAGTGGCACGACCACTTCCTCGAACGGCAGCCCGGACAGCTTGCACGCCAGCCAGCCGCGCAGCGACCAGCTCGAATAGGCCTTGTTGCCAATGAACAGCTTCATCATGCGCCTTCCTTAGCCGGTCGCGTGCGGGGAAGTCGAGAGCGACGGACCGCCTCCTGGCCTGCAAATATAATCTGAAAGGTTGACAAAAAGGCGCGCGGGGGCTGGATGCGGCGGCCGTCGGCGCGTAAGCCTGCGGCCGAAGTTGGGCGCAGAGGGGCGTATATGGATTTGCTGCACGGGGTCGCGGGCCTGTTCGTCGGATTGATGGTCGGCATGACAGGCGTGGGCGGCGGGTCGCTGATGGCGCCCATCCTCATCCTGCTGTTCGGCGTCGCGCCGGCGACTGCGGTCGGCACGGACCTGTGGTTCGCTTCCATCACCAAGGCGCTGGGGGGCGTCGTTCACCACCGCCATGGCGGGCCGGACGGGGGCCCGGATTATGAGGTGGTGAAGCGCCTGTGCCTGGGCAGCCTGCCCGCCGCGCTGATCACCCTGCTCGTCCTGTCGCAGGCCCATATTTCGCAGATCAAGAGCGGGCTTGTCACCACCGCGCTCGGCTGCGTGCTGATCGGGACGGCCTTTGCCACCCTGATGCGCGCGCGTTTCCACCGCTGGGCGCTGGCCCGGCGGGTGAGCACGGCCGACCGCTTCACGCGCCTGCAGCCCGTGCTGACGGTGGCGGCCGGCGCGCTGCTGGGCGTCATGGTGACGCTGACCTCGGTCGGGGCGGGGGCGATCGGCGCCACCCTGCTGCTGGCGCTCTATCCGCTGCGCATGCGGATGCAGCGGCTGGTCGCGACCGACATCGTCCACGCCGTCCCGCTGACGCTGGTCGCGGGCCTGGGCCATTTGTGGATCGGCAATGTCAATCCGGGGCTGCTGGTGAACCTGCTCGCCGGATCGCTGCCGGGCATCATCATCGGATCGCTGCTGGCGACGCGCATTTCCGAACAGGCGCTGCGGCCCGTGCTGGCGCTGGTGCTGGTCGTGGTGGGCTGGCGACTGATCGCCTGAGCCACGCTGGAGGCCCGAGCCGGAATCGAACCGGCGTATACGGATTTGCAGTCCGCTGCGTCACCACTCCGCCATCGGGCCTCGGTGTGGGAGGCCGCAAATGTGAGGCTTTTGATCCAAAGTCAAGCCGCGCCATCGCCCGCTATCCCAAGAATCTCCGTCAAGACCGTGGAAACCCGCTTGGCGTGGCCAGTCTGCTGATTTAGAGGTCCGGATATCAGCAGCGCTGTATTGCCATCCCCATACAGTTGGCCCAATCGAGGATATGTCGTGACCGAGCAGAATTTTTCATCGATGCGGACCGCCATGGTCGAAAGCCAGCTGCGCACCAGCGACGTGGACGACCAGCGGGTGATCGCCGCGATGGCGCGTGTCCCCCGGGAAGAATTCGTGCCGGCAGAGCGGCGCGCCATGACCTATGTCGACCGCCCGATCCCGCTGGGGCAGGGGCGCGCGCTCAATCCGCCGCTGGTCACCGGCCGCCTGCTGAAGGAAGCGCGCGTCGAGGCGGGGGACAAGGTGCTGCTGATCGGCGCGGCCACCGGCTACAGCGCGGCGCTGCTGAGCGCGCTCGGCGCTCACGTCACCGCCGTCGAGGAGGAAGGCGGACCGCAGACGGAGGCCCCGGGCGCAAGCATCAAGCGCGGGCCGCTCAACGCCGGCGCGGCCGACGGTGCGCCTTATGACCTGCTGTTTATCGACGGCGCGGTGGAGGAAGTGCCCGCCACGCTCGTTCAGCAGCTTGCCGACGGCGCCCGTGTCGTGACGGGTATCGTCGAGCGCGGCGTGACCCGCTTGTGCAGCGGGCGCGTGGTGGCGGGGGTGCTGGGACTTGTCAGCCTCGCCGATATCGAGATGGTGGTGCTGCCCGGTTTCGCGGCACCGGAGCGTTTCATATTCTAACCGACCGGGGGAGGTCATGACGGCAAAGCTACTGTATCTCCGGCGCTCCGCCGCCACGGTCTTGCTGCTCATCTCCTCCAGCCTGACGGGCAGGGCGGGCGCGGAAACGCTGCAGGGGGCGCTCGCCAAGGCGTATCTGTCCAACCCGACGCTGACCGGCGCACGCGCGGAACAGCGCGCCAATGACGAAAATGTGCCGATCCGCAAGGCGCAGGGGCGGCCCAGCATCGGCGCCAATGCCCAGTTTCAGGAGCTGGTCGTCCGCCCGTCCAACCAGTTCCTGACGCCACATCGATCCGCCAATGTGACGGGCAGCATCGACGTGCCGATCTATCAGGGCGGCGTGGTGCGCAACAATGTGAAGGCCGCCAAGACGCGCGTGCTGGCGGGGCAGGCCAATCTGCGCGGCACCGAAGCCTCGATTTTCTCGCAAGTGGTGGCGGCCTATATGGACGTCATCCGCGACAGCGCCATCGTCTCGCTCAACATGGCCAATGTGAATGCGTTGGGCGTCAATCTGCAGGCGACCAGCGATCGTTTCGAGGTCGGGGACCTGACCCGGACCGACGTCGCGCAATCCGAATCCCGCCTGGCGCTGGCGCGTTCCGACCTGCAAAGGGCGGAGGCGACCCTGATCGCCAGTCGCGAAAATTACATTGCGCTGGTCGGGGCCGTGCCCGACGATCTTCAGCCGCCGCCCCAACTGCCGGGGCTGCCCGCATCGCCCGAACTGGCGGTGCAGGTCGCGCTCGCCGACAATCCCGACATATTGGCGGCCCACAAGGCGCGCGAGGCGCGGGGCTATGATGTGAGGGCGGCGAAGGGCACCGTCCTGCCTACCATCTCCGCCTTCAGCCAGGGCAGCTATACGGATTATCTGACCCATGATCTCCAGGCCAACAAGCAGGTGGCGGTCGGCGCGACGGTGACGCTGCCGCTTTACCAGGGCGGCCGGCCGGCGGCGCAGACGCGACAGGCTCAGGCCTTGCAGTCGCAGGCGATCGAGCAGGAGATCGAGGCCGAACGCAGCGTCGTCGCCCAGACTCGGTCCGCCTATGCCAGTTGGCAGGCGGCGGCGCAGAGCATCCTGTCCAACCAGAAAGCCGTCGAAGCGGCCAATTTGTCCCTGGAAGGAGTACGGGCGGAAAATTCCGTGGGTAGTCGCACGATCCTCGACATTTTGAATGCCGAACAGGAAGCGTTGAACGCGAAGGTGCAGCTCGTGTCGGCGCGTCGCAACGCCTATGTTGCTGCTTTCAGCCTGCTTGCTGCCATGGGCCACGCCGAAGCCAAGGACCTGAACCTGGACGCCGGCCCGCTTTACAACCCGATGGTTAATTATGATCGGGTCAAGGGCAAGTGGTTCGACTGGGATTTCGACCCCGCGCCGCAACCTCAAGCGACGCGAACCGTTGACACACCAGCGCAAAATGCCAATGTGCCTGCTGATCTGGCGCAGCAACCTTAGGTTAACAGGGGGTATTCATGGGCGACATGAGCAAGGAACCCTCGATGGAGGACATTCTTTCTTCCATTAAGCGCATCATCGCGGAAGAAGAGGACGCGCCCGCCGCCGCCACTCCCCGGCGCGGCAAGGGCGACGCGGCGGCAAAGGCGGATACCGCGCCCAAGGGCGACGCCGCGACCAAGGCTGCGTCCGACGTCCCGCCGTCCGCGGGCGAACCGCCGGCCGAAGAAATATTGGAACTGACTGACGAGGTTGAAGTGGAGGAGCCGATGCCTGCCCACAGGACTTCCAGTGCTTCGCACATCGAAGCGGTGCCGGAGGATAGCTCCATCCTCTCCGTCGAAAGCGAAGTCGCCGCGCGCCATTCGCTTTCCGCCCTCTCCTCGATGCTGGTGGCCCCCAAGGAGGGCGAGGACTACACGCTCGACGGCCTGGTCCGCGCGATGCTGAAGCCCATGCTCAAGGAATGGCTCGACGCGCGCCTGCCCGCGATGGTCGAGGACATGGTCGCGAAGGAAATCGCGCGCATCACGGGACGCTAGGGTAGGGCGCCTCGCGCCAAGGTCGCGTGGACGGGTCTGTTTCCCGAGGGCTGTTGTCACTTCGTCCGTCCGGCCTTCCGACGTCCGGCCGGCGCGTGCTGCTCGTACCCCGTCCCATCCTTCCCGTCAGGTGACACTCAACCTTCGTCCTACACTTCACCGTCGCCCCACACTTTTCACCGTCATCCCAGCGAAGGCTGGGATCTCAGGCGGAGCGCACAGTCTTGCCCCACGAGATCCCAGCTTCGCTGGGATGGCGCAGGGCATTGTTTTTTTATTTCCCCATAAAGATTGATTATTGCGCCACCCTCCGGAGCGTCCTAAAATCTCTCCCATAGCTGTAGCGCCTTCCGGCTGATCCTCTGTCCCCGGACAGCGCTCTTCCAAAAAAATATGGGATGCCCGTCCATGAAAAATCTCCTGATCGGCCTTTCCGTCCTCGCTTTTGCCGCGCTCCCGGAAGCACCCATAGAGGCCCGCCCCTTCACCCCCAGCGACATGGTGGGGCTCGACCGCATCGCCGCGCCCGCTGTCTCGCCCGACGGCCGCTGGCTCGCCTATCAGTTGCGCACCACCGATCTTGCCGCCAACAAGGGCCGCACCGACCTCTATCTGCTCGACCTTTCCCGCAGCGGCAGCCAGCCGCGCCGGATTGCCTCGACAGCCGATCATAATGAGAGCGCACCGGCCTTTTCGCCCGACGGGGCGACCCTCTATTATCTCTCCAACGCGAGCGGCGACGACCAGCTGTGGAAGGTCGCCGTGGCGGGCGGCGATGCGACGCAGCTGACCCGGGCGCCAAGCGGCATTTCCGGCTTCCTGCCCAGCCCCGCCGGCGACCGGATCGCGCTATGGGCCGACCGCCCGGTCGGCGCCAGGAGCCTCGACGACGCCAAGCCCGCCACGCCGCCGGGCGCGGGCACCGGCCGCGTCTACGACCAGCTCTTCATCCGCCATTGGGACACGTGGTCGGACGGCCAGCGATCGCAGATCTTCGTCATGCCGGCAGCGGGCGGCCAGGCGCTGTCGGTCATGGGCAATCTGGTGGGCGACAGTCCGTCCAAGCCCTTTGGCGGGCCCGAGGAGATCGCCTGGAGCCGCGACGGCAAGACGCTCTTCTTCGCCTTGCGCGAGGCCGGTCGGATCGAATCCCTCTCCACCAATCTCGACATTTTCGCGGCGCCTGCGGACGGCAGCGGCGCGCCGGTCAACCTTACCGACGCGAACGACGCGACCGACACGATGCCGGCCGTCTCGCCCGATGGGAAATGGCTCGCCTATGCCGCGATGAAGCGGCCGGGCTATGAAAGCGACCGGCTGGTGCTGATGCTGCGCAATATCGCCACGGGCGAGACGCGGGCGCTGACCGAGGGCTGGGACCGATCGGTCGGATCGATCGCCTGGGAAGCGGACGGCCGAGGCCTGATCGTGACCGCCGACGATGTACTCGATCATCCCGCCTTCCGCGTCGATCCCCTGACCGGCAAGGTCGCGCGCCTGACGCAGGCCGGCCATATCTCGAACCTCGTCCCGCTGCCCCAAGGCGGCTTCGTCTATGCGCTCGACAGCATCCAGTCGCCCGCCGATTTCTGGAAGATGCGAGGGTCGGGGAAGGGCGGCAAGCCCGTGCGCCTCACCAGCGTCAATGCGGCGAAGCTCGCTGGGGTCGACGATGTGTCCGTCCAGCGCTTCAGCTTCAGGGGCGCGAATGGCGACACCGTCTGGGGCCAGATCGTCAAGCCCCGGGGCGCCACGGCCAGGCTCCCCATCGCCTACCTGGTCCATGGCGGGCCCCAGGGCAGCTTCAACGACAGCTGGTCCTATCGCTGGAACCCCAAGGCGTTCGCCGCCCATGGCTATGCCGCCGTTACCGTCGATTTCCACGGCAGCACCGGCTACGGGCAAGCCTTCACCGACAGCATCAACAAGGATTGGGGCGGAAAGCCGCTCGAAGATCTGAAGCTCGGCCTCGCCGCCGCCGCTGCCAAGGACGCGCAGCTCGACGCCGGCAATGCCTGCGCGCTCGGCGCCAGCTATGGCGGCTATATGATGAACTGGATCGCCGGTCAGTGGCCGGACGGCTTCAAATGCCTGGTCCAGCATGACGGCGTGTTCGACGCCCGCGCCATGGCCTATGAGACCGAGGAACTATGGTTCGACGAATGGGAACATGGCGGCCCCTATTATGAGCAGACCGACGAATATGAGAAATGGAACCCGGTCCAGCATGTGACGAAGTGGAAGACGCCGATGCTGGTCGTCACCAGCGAAAAGGATTTCCGCATCCCCTATACACAGGGCCTCGCCGCCTTCACCGCGCTTCAGCGGCGCGGCGTGCCCTCGAAGCTGCTGGTCTTTCCCGACGAAAATCATTGGGTGCTGAAACCCCGCAACTCGCTGCAATGGTATGACGAGGCGCTGGGCTGGCTGGACAGGTGGACGGGGAAATGAGCCTTTAAGCTCTTGCCCCCGCCTGCTATATTGACGGCATGGCGAAGATGAAGATCGATATTGTCGACGGTCCGATCGACCTCGGCAAGCCGGGCAAGCCCAAATACCGGACCGTCCGGCACGACGGAAAGCTGGTGAAGCTGCGCGTCGTCGATGCCGACAGCCCGCGTTTCGGGGCCGAGTTCGAGGCGTCCTTCCGTGCCAGCGTCCGCAAGGCGCGTGAGGAAAACCGGGCGATCAAGAGCAGCCATTGAACGGCAAAGGCAAGGGGCAGCCGCGCCTCTGGATCGTCGCCGGGCCCAACGGCTGCGGCAAGAGCACCGCTTATGGACGCAGCGATGTCGCTGAATTCGACGGCTCGGTCTGGATCATCAATCCCGATCTGCTGACCGCGCGGTTGCGGGACAGCGAAGCTTTGCCGCAGGATAAGGCCAATCTGGCAGCCGTGCAGCGGATAGAAGCATGGCTGGACGCATCTATCGACGTGCACCAGACGATCGGTGTGGAAACGGTACTGTCGAGCCCCAAATATCGGCGGCTGGTGGACAAGGCTCGGCAGCGTGGCTTCGAAATATTCCTGATCTACGTCTATGTCGATTCGGTCGAACGGCAGCTGGAACGGATCGCCTTGCGCGTGGCCAAGGGCGGCCATGACGTGCCGGCGGACAAGGTTGCCGCGCGGCGAACGCGGTCCTTCGCCGAGTTGCGCTGGTTCTTCGATCAGGCGGACCGTGCCTGGATATTCGACAACAGCGTGGCCGAGCCACAATTGGTGGCGCACAAGGGCGATGGGCGCATCACGATCCGGTCCGGCCTGCCGCAGGAGATCATGGTCAGCCTGGTCTGACGCACCACGCCTTGCGCACTGTGTCGCAGGCGTTAAAGCGCGAGCATGACCGAACTGCCCAAGACCTTCGACCCCGCCGAAATCGAGTCCCGCTGGTATGCCCATTGGGAGGATAAGGGCCTGTTCCGCCCGGAACGCCCCACGGCCGAACCCTTCACCATCGTCAATCCGCCGCCGAACGTGACGGGGTCGCTGCATATCGGCCATGCGCTCGATAATACGTTGCAGGACATCGTCATCCGCTACGAGCGGCTACGCGGCAAGGATGCGCTGTGGGTGGTGGGCACCGACCATGCCGGCATCGCGACGCAGATGGTGGTCGAACGCCAGCTCAACGCGCAAGGCCAGAAGCGCACCGATTTTTCGCGCGAGGATTTCGTCGCCAAGGTCTGGGAGTGGAAGGCCGAGAGCGGCGGCGCGATCACGCGCCAGCTGCGGCGGCTGGGCTGCTCGATGGACTGGGCGAACGAACGCTTCACCATGGATGAGGGCTTTTCGCGCGCCGTCATCAAGACCTTTGTCGAGCTGCACAAGCGCGGCCTGCTCTATCGCGACAAGCGGCTGGTGAACTGGGACCCGCATTTCCGCTCCGCCATCTCGGACCTGGAGGTCGAGACCAAGGAAGTGAAGGGCGGTTTCTGGCATTTCCGCTATCCGCTTGCGGACGGCGTGAAGCTCGCCAATGGCGCGGATCATATCGTCGTCGCCACCACGCGGCCTGAGACGATGCTGGCGGACATGGCCGTCGCGGTCCATCCCGACGATCCGCGCTACCGGGACGTGATCGGCAAGGATATCCTCCAGCCGATCACCGGCCGCCGCTTCAAGATCGTCGGCGACGACTATGCCGATCCTGAACTCGGGTCGGGCGCGGTCAAGATCACGCCCGGCCATGACTTCAATGACTTCGAGGTCGGCAAGCGCGCGGGCTTCAAGGCGGCCGACATGCTCAACATGTTCGACGCCGACGCCAATGTGATCCAGACCGCCGACGGCCTCATCCCCGATCGCTTCCTGGGCCTCCACCGCTTCCGGCGCGACGGCGTCGACGGCGCGCGCGAGATGGTCGTGGCGGAGATGAAGGCGCTCGGGATGCTGGTGCCGCACATCAGCAAGACCAAGGACGGCGAGGAAGTCGAAGCCGACGCCGAACCCCGCACCATCCAGACGCCGTTCGGCGACCGTTCGGGCGTGGTGATCGAACCCTGGCTCACCGACCAATGGTATGTCGATGCCGAAAAGCTCGCGGTCGCGCCGATGCAGGCGGTGCGCGATGGAAGCATCGAGATCGTGCCTAAGACGTGGGAAAAGACCTTCTTCAACTGGATGGAGAATATCCAGCCCTGGTGCGTGTCGCGTCAGCTCTGGTGGGGGCATCAGATCCCCGCCTGGTATGACGAGGACGGCAACCCCTATGTCGCGGAGAGCGAGGAGGAAGCGCAGGCCCTTGCCGGCAACAAGGTGCTGAGCCGCGATCCGGATGTGCTCGACACCTGGTTCTCCTCCGCCCTCTGGCCCTTCGGCACGCTGGGCTGGCCTGAGCAGAGCGAGATGCTCAAGCGCCATTATCCCAACGACCTGCTGATCTCCGGCTTCGACATCCTCTTCTTCTGGGACGCCCGCATGGCGATGCAGGGCCTGGAGTTCATGGGCGATGTCCCGTGGCGCAAGCTCTATCTCCACGGCCTCGTCCGCGCCGCCGACGGGCAGAAAATG
>DATEJA010000316.1:0-2163 GCA_035278405.1 Sphingobium sp.
CGTCCGCAGCGTCGTCATGCTGGGGATGAGCTATGCGCCGGGGCGCGATCCGCTGGCGTTGGCCGACGTGGGCGAGCGGGGGCGGATATCGGTCTATGCCCAGGGGCGCGATTATCATGATGTCGTGAAGAAGGGGCTGAAGAGCCTCGCCCGCTGGCTGGTGGAGCAGCAGGAGAGCGCGCTCAAGGTCTTTGTCGACACGGCGCCGGTCATGGAAAAGCCGCTGGCGGCGGCAGCGGGGCTGGGATGGCAGGGGAAGCACAGCAATCTGGTCAGCCGGGCGCATGGCAGCTGGCTGTTCCTGGGGGCGATCTATAGCGAGATCGCGCTGGAGCCCGACGCGCCGGAAGTCGACCATTGCGGCAGCTGCACCGCCTGTCAGGCGGCGTGCCCGACCGATGCCTTTCCCGCGCCCTATGTCGTCGATGCGCGGCGGTGCATTTCCTACCTCACGATCGAGCATAAGGGCCCCATCCCGGAGGAGTTCCGCGCCGCGATCGGCAACCGCATCTATGGCTGCGACGATTGCCTGGCGGTGTGTCCGTGGAACAAGTTCGCGGACGCGGCGGCGGCGAACCGGGCTTTCGTCGGGCGGGCGGAACTGGCGGCGCCGGAGTTGGGCGATGTGCTGGCGCTGGACGATGCGGGGTTTCGGGAGCTGTTTTCCGGGTCGCCCATCAAGCGGATCGGGCGGAACCGGATGGTGCGCAACGCCGCGATCGCGGCGGGGAATAGCGGCGATTTGCGGCTGATCGGGCGGTTGGAGGCGCTGGTCCGGGATGAGGATGCGGTGGTGGCGGAGGCGGCGCGCTGGGCGATCGGGCGGCTTTCGGGACGAAAGCATGAATGAAGTGCAGGTTTAAACGCGTTTTTCGGGGCGTTTCCTACTTTTCCTACTTTTCCAACATTTCCTATTTCGCCTGGAGCGCGGCGGCGCAGCTGGCGGGGTCCATGTCGAGCCCGGCTGGGGTGCGGGCGTCGACATGGGTGACGACCGGCTCCCGGCCTTGGGGCGGTGGATAGAGATAGGCATCGAGCACGCAGCGGGCGCCGGCGAACTGGAGCTTGCGCATGGCGCTTTCGCGAATGTCGAGGCGCGGCGTGCCGAACTGCTGGATCAGATGCCGCGCGTCCATGCCCATGAGCGGCCCGGGGCGCATGAAGGCGCTGGCCGGCGGCCCGGCGGGCGGCGCATGGATGGGCGCGGGAGGCACGATGCTGCCCCCGCAGGCGGCGAGCGGCAGCGCGAGCGCGGCGCCAAAAGCGAGACGGGCGAGGTTCATCGGAAAGCCATGCAGCATGGGATCTGCCATAGCCGGGCCCCGGATCGGCGCAAGCGGGTTGATGAGGCGCGCGGCCGGGAGACGCGCCAGGGCGAGGCCGATCAGCCACCGGCCGAAGCGGCGCGCCCCTCGATCAGCCCGGTTGCGCGGGCGGCGGCGGCCCGATAGAGACAGCGCGATTTTTCGACCCATGATAAGGATATCGCGTGACCGCTGCTGCCCCCACGCTGGACGTTGTCGCCATCGGCAATGCCATTGTCGACGTGCTCGCCCCGAGCGACGATGCTTTCCTCGCCGAACATGCGCTGACCAAGGGCGGCATGCAGCTGATCGACGCGGAGATGGCCGAAAGCCTCTATGCCAATATGGGCGCGGGCAAGGAGATCAGCGGCGGGTCGGCGGCCAATACGCTGGCGGGGCTCGCGGCGCTGGGCAAGAGCTGCGGCTTCATCGGCCAGGTGTGCGATGACCAGCTGGGCGCGGTGTTCGCCCATGACGTCCGGGCGCTTGGCATCCGCTACGACACGCCGGCGGTGAAGGGCGACGTGCCGACCGCGCGCTGCCTGATCCTGGTGACGCCCGACGCCCAGCGGACGATGAATACCTTCCTGGGCGCGTCGCAATATCTGCCCGCCTCGGCGCTGGACCTGGAGCTGATCCGGTCGGCGTCGATCCTCTATCTGGAAGGCTATCTGTGGGACCCCGAGCAGCCGCGCGCGGCGATGCGGGCGGCGATCGACGCGGCGCGGGATGCGGGGCGCAAGGTCGCTTTCACCCTGTCCGATACCTTCGTCATCGACCGGCATCGCGCGGACTTCATCGACCTCATCGACCAGGGGCTGATCGACATCCTCTTTTCCAATGAGGGCGAGATCCAGGC
>DATEJA010000317.1:0-6296 GCA_035278405.1 Sphingobium sp.
CACGCCCCAGGAAATCTTCAAGGTGCTGGATGACTATGTGGTCGGCCAGGCCCATGCCAAGAAGGTGCTCTCGGTCGCGGTCCACAACCACTACAAGCGCTTGAAGCACAGCGGCAAGTCGGGCGATGTCGAGCTCGCCAAATCGAACATCCTGCTGGTCGGCCCCACCGGCTGCGGCAAGACGCTACTCGCGCAGACGCTGGCCAAGACGTTCGACGTGCCCTTCACCATGGCCGACGCGACCACGCTCACCGAAGCGGGCTATGTCGGCGAGGATGTCGAAAACATCATCCTCAAGCTGCTCCAGGCATCCGACTATAATGTCGAAAAGGCGCAGCGCGGCATCGTCTATATCGACGAAATCGACAAGATCAGCCGCAAGGCCGAAAACCCGTCGATCACCCGCGACGTCTCGGGCGAGGGCGTGCAGCAGGCGCTGCTGAAGCTGATGGAAGGCACGACCGCCAGCGTTCCCCCGCAGGGCGGCCGCAAACATCCGCAGCAGGAATTCCTTCAGGTCGACACGACCAACATCCTGTTCATCTGCGGCGGCGCTTTCGCGGGCCTTGAAAAGATCATCGGGGACCGTCTGGAAGCCAAGTCGATCGGCTTCGGCGCCCATGTCGCCGCGCCCGAGGAGCGCAAGACCGGCGAACTGCTGCGTCAGAGCGAACCGGAAGATCTGCTGAAATTCGGTCTCATCCCCGAATTTGTCGGCCGTCTGCCTGTCATCGCGACGCTGGAAGACCTGGACGTGACCGCGCTGGTCAAGATCCTGGTCGAACCGAAGAACGCGCTGGTGAAGCAATATGCCAAGCTCTTCGACATGGAAAATGTCGAACTCAGCTTCACCGACGACGCGCTGACCGCAATCGCCAAGAAGGCGATCGAACGCAAGACCGGCGCGCGCGGCCTGCGCTCGATCCTGGAAGCGATCCTGCTCGACACCATGTTCGACCTGCCCTCGATGGAAGGCGTCGGCGAGGTGGTCGTCGACAAGGATGTCGTCGCCGGCACCAAAGAACCGATTCGCGTCTTCAGCGAAAAGGAAAAGCGGGCCGAAGACGCCGCCTGACCTGAGATGATCTACTGATCAAGAAGCCCGCCGGGAGATCCCGGCGGGCTTTTTCGTTGGCGGAATGATGTAGCAGCAAATTGCTGACCTTGTCCCCCCTCTCGCAGGCGGGGGCAGGTTAGGGGGTGGGCTGGCGCAACGCTGCGATGAGACCCACCCCGCCGCGATTAACTCGCCACGCGATTAAGTCTCGCTGCCCTCGAAGAGAGTCACGTGCCTCTCTTCGGCGCCTGCGGGAGGGGCATAGATAAACTATAGATCCGATTTCCGCCGTTAGCGGCTATTCGCACCTCTCACCGCACACAGCGATCCAACCCATCCCGCTGCACCACGCCGATCCGGCTCACGATGCTGTTGCCATAGCGCCGCGTGAAGCCGCGCGGGTCGATCGCGGCGCGCTTCTTGGGCAGGGGCAGAACGGCCGCGACCCGCGCCGCTTCCGCGCGCGTCAGATGCGCCGCGCCATGGTGGAAATAGCGCATCGCCGCAGCCTGCACCCCATAGGTGCCGATCCCCGTTTCCGCGACGTTCAGATAGACTTCCATGATCCGCCGCTTGCCCCAGATCGCCTCGATCAACATGGTGAACCAGGCTTCGAAGCCCTTGCGCAGGAAGCCGCCGCCCTGGAAAAGGAAGACATTCTTCGCTGCCTGCTGGCTGATCGTCGATCCGCCGTGGATCCGACCGCCGCTGGCATTGTGACGCAGCGCGTTCGCGATCGCGACCGCGTCGAAGCCATGATGGCTGCAAAAGCGGCTGTCCTCCGCCGCGATGGCCGCGCGGGCCATGTTGGGATCGATGTCGTCCAGGCTCACCCAATCCTTGGTGATGCCATGCGGGTCGAACAGCATGGTGAGCGTGACTGGCGGCGGCACGAAGCGGTAGATGAGCACGATCAGCAGCGAAAAGGCGACGAAGCCGCCCAGGATACGAAGCAGGATACCAAGCCAGCGGGCACGGCGACGCGGAGCGGAGGAGGGGGCAGGCATGCGCGCTGTCCTAGCGCCATCCCCGGCGCGCGCAAGCGGGACGAAGGTGCCGGTGGACGCGAGTGCAATTGTCATGCCTATCGCGCGCGTTCCATGCTATGTTGCGGAAAAACAGGTCGCGGCGTTCCGCCAAATGCCTCGTGCGTGGAGAGGAGTGGCTATGCGATCAGACGTTTCACCCGACCATATTCTGCAGATCGGCATGGGCTTCTGGGCGTCCAAGACGCTGCTGAGCGCGGTCGAACTCGGCCTGTTCACCGCGCTCGCGGACGGCCCCCGGACCGGGGCCGAGCTGGAGGCGGCCTTGGAACTCCATCCGCGTGCCACCTATGATTTCCTCGATGCGCTGGTCGCGCTCGGTCTGCTGGAGCGAACCGGGCAGGGCGATGAAGGCCTCTACGCCAACACCCCGGCGACGGCGGCGTTCCTGGACCGCGCCAGCCCGACCTATATCGGCGGCATATTGGAAATGGCCAACGCCCGGCTCTTCCGCTTCTGGGCGGATCTCACCCCCGCGCTCCAGACCGGACGGCCGCAAAATGAAGTGCGTCATGGCGGCAAGTCGATGTTCGACGCCCTTTATGCCGATCCGGCGCGGCTGGAGCAGTTCATGGATGCCATGAGCGGCGTGTCGATGGCCAATTTCGACGCTTTTTCCCGCTCCTTCGATTTCAGCGGCTATCGCACGATGGTCGATATCGGCGGGGCCACCGGCCAGCTCAGTTGCTTCGTGGCCAGCAACCAGCCGCATATGCGCTGCGCTTCCTACGACCTGCCGGTGGTGCAGCCGATTGCGCAGCGCCGCATCCAGGAAGCCGGCCTCGCCGATCGGGTCACCGCCGGGATCATCGACTTTTTCGACGATGAATTCCCCGCCGCCGACGTGATCACCATGGGCATGATCCTGCACGACTGGAACCTGCCCGCCAAGAAGATGCTGATCGAAAAGGCCTATCGCGCGCTCCCCGAGGGCGGCGCGTTCGTTGCGATCGAGAATATCATCGACGATGAGCGCCGGCAGAATATCTTCGGCCTGCTGATGTCGCTCAACATGCTGATCGAATTCGGCGAGGCGTTCGATTTTACCGGCGCGGATTTCCGCTCCTGGTGCCTGGAGGCAGGCTTTTCCCGCTGCGAGATCATGCCGCTGCGTGGACCGGCCAGCGCCGCGATCGCGTATAAATAGCGGCCAAGAAAAAAGCCCCGGATCGCTCCGGGGCTCCATTCTTTCGATGTGGGACCGTCAGGCTATGGCGAAACGCGCCATCTTGCCCAGCCGGTCGCCGGCGATGCGCATCATCGCCTTCTGCAGCTTTTCGAAGGCGCGCACCTCGATCTGGCGCACACGTTCGCGCGACACGCCATAGACCTGGCTTAATTCCTCCAGCGTCTTGGGCTCTTCGGCCAGGCGCCGCTCGGCCAGGATATGCTTTTCCCGGTCGTTGAGGTCGTCCATCGCCTCGACCAGCATGTCGTGGCGCAGCGTCTTTTCCTGCTCGTCGGCGACGCGCTCGTCCTGCAGCGGATCGGTGTCGGCCAGCCAATCCTGCCACTGGCCCTCGCCATCTTCGCGCATCGGCACGTTGAGCGACGTGTCGCCGCCCATCGCCATGCGACGGTTCATCGAGATCACATCCTCCTCGGTCACGCCGAGGTCGGTGGCGATCTTCTTGACGTCGTCCGGATGCAGGTCGCCATCCTCGAACGCTTCGATATTGTTCTTCATCCGGCGAAGGTTGAAGAACAGCTTCTTCTGCGCCGCCGTGGTGCCCATCTTGACGAGCGACCAGCTGCGAAGGATGAATTCCTGGATCGACGCGCGGATCCACCACATGGCGTAGGTCGCCAGGCGGAAACCGCGATCGGGCTCGAACTTCTTCACGCCCTGCATCAGGCCGATATTGCCCTCGCTGATCAGCTCGCTGACCGGCAGGCCATAGCCGCGATAGCCCATGGCGATCTTCGCCACCAGGCGCAGGTGCGACGTCACCAGCTGCGCCGCCGCCTCAGGATCCTGATGTTCGGCATAGCGCTTGGCGAGCATATATTCCTGCTCGGGCGTCAAAATCGGAAACTTGCGGATTTCCGAAAGATAGCGGTTGAGGCTGGCTTCACCGCCCAGCGTCGGAACCGCGGGGACATTGCTATTATCAGCCATGTCGCGTCACCTTTCCCTTTCATGCGATGGCCGGACCCAGAAGAGGCGTCCGATACACCCTCGCAAACTTGTCAAAACCTATACGAGAAGCTCGCTTAACAGTTCCTGCATATCCGCAGGCATTGGACTGTCGAAACTGAGGTGCCGTCCCGTTACCGGATGTATGAACCCCAGGCTTTTCGCGTGCAATGCCTGCCTTTTGAAACCCAGCGTTTCCAGTATCGATTTGAAACCTTTCCTGTCTCTACCGTAAACCGGGTCGCCGATCAAGGGGTGCCCCAGATGGGCCATGTGCACCCGAACCTGATGCGTGCGACCCGTTTCCAGCCGGCACTCGACCAGGGCGGCCCCGCGCAGGGGCTGAACGGTGCGGTAATGGGTCACGGCATGCTTGCCGCGTCCTTCCCGATAAACCGCCATCTTCTTTCGATCGGCGTCCGATCGTGCGATCCATGTATCCACCGTCCCGGCCGCGGGTTGCGGCATGCCATAGACGATGGCGGCATAAAGCCGGTCGATGCTATGCGCCTTGAACTGTTGGGCGAGCCCTTCATGGGCTCTGTCCGACTTGGCAACGACCAGAAGGCCGGAAGTATCCTTGTCGATGCGATGAACGATGCCCGGACGCGCCACGCCGCCAATTCCGGACAGCTGGCCGCGGCAATGGTGCAGTAGCGCGTTGACCAGCGTCCCGTCCAGATTGCCCGCCGCCGGATGCACCACCAGCCCCGCAGGCTTGTCGATGACGATCAGGTCCGCGTCCTCATGGACGATGCTGAGCGGAATATCCTGGGCAATCGCCTCGGCTTCCACGGGTGGGGGCAGGGCGATCGCGAAGGCCTGACCCGCCGCGACCTTCATCGAAGGATTGAGGGGGCGTCCGGCCGCCGTCACCTGCCCTTCGACGATCAGCGCCTTCAGCCGTTCGCGCGAGAGGTCCGGCACGAGGTCCGCGAGCGCCTTGTCCAGGCGAAAGCCGTGCTGCGCTTCGCCGATCGTCGCTTCGATGATGGAAACCCCCGAACCCATTGGTTAAGCATGTAGGGATGAAGGTCAGGATATCAAGGTCGCTGCTGGAACAAATCATGTCCCTTGCCGCCGCCGACACTCAGGAGGTTTGCGGCCTTCTGCTCGGCGAGAACGGCGCGATCCACAATATCCGCCCGGCGGCCAACGTCGCTGACGACCCCACGCGCCATTTTGAACTGGACCCGACAACGCTGATCGCGGCGCATCGCGCGGCCCGCGCGGGCGGCCCCGCCATTCTCGGCCATTATCATTCGCACCCCAGCGGTCATGCCCAGCCGTCCGCCACCGACGCCGCCCATGCCATGCCCGACGGCAGCCTGTGGCTGATCATCGGCGATGGCGTGGCGCGGCTCTGGGTGGCGGAGCCGGATGCGGGAGGAGAAGTGCGCTTTACCGGCGTTCCGCTCGACATCATGTGACCGAAAGGCGGCAGGCCGGGGTTGCATCGTGGGGCAGGGCAGCGCATTAGCCTATCATCTCCTTCCTTTTCCTTCCCGGCGGCAGCACCCTTCATGACCAACCCGACCGACAGCATCGAATTTGCCAGTCTGCTTTGTTCGCGTCTTTGCCATGATCTGCTCAGCCCCGTGGGCGCGCTCAACAACGGGCTGGAACTGATGGCGGATGAAACCGATCCGGACATGCGCCAACGCTGCCTCGATCTGCTGGCCGACAGCGCGCGCACGTCCGCGAACAAGCTCAAATTCTTCCGCCTGGCCTTCGGTTCGGCCGGCGGCTTCGGCGATGCGGTGCCCACCCATGAGGCGCGCGTTGCGATCGAGGGCATGTTCTCCGGCACCGGACGGGTGAAGATCGGCTGGCTGGTCGAGGATGACATGCTCGACAAGCTGCCGGTGAAGGTGCTGCTGAACCTGGCGCTGATCGCGGGCGATGCGCTGGTGCGCGGCGGCCAACTCGACATCGGCGCGGAAAAGCGGCCCGGCGTGACCGAGATCGTCGTGCGCGCCGAAGGGCCCAAGCTGGTGCTGGACCCGGACCTGCGGTCCGCCCTCGCCGGCACGCTGCCGCCCGAAGGTCTGGCCTC
>DATEJA010000318.1:0-34029 GCA_035278405.1 Sphingobium sp.
CGTCTATGCGGACCGTTCGTTCAGCTTCGTCACGAAGCAGCCGCCCGCCACCTATCTGATCAAGAAGGCCGTCAACCTGAAGTCGGGTTCCAAGGAACCGGGCAAGGTCGTCGCCGGCAAGATCACCCGCGCCCAGCTCGCTGAAATCGCCCAGGCCAAGATGGTTGACCTGAACGCGAACGACATCGACGCAGCGACGAAGATCATCGAAGGCTCCGCTCGCGCGATGGGCCTGCAAGTGGTGGAGGGCTAAGACCATGGCAAAGCTGACGAAGAAGGCCAAGGTTCTGGCCGCCGCGGTTGACCGCGAGAAGCTGCACGGCGTCGACGAGGCGCTGGGCCTGATCAAGACCCACGCGACCGCCAAGTTCGACGAGAGCGTCGAAATCGCGATCAACCTGGGCGTCGACCCGCGTCACGCCGACCAGATGGTCCGTGGCGTCGTCACCCTCCCCGCCGGCACCGGCAAGGACGTCCGCGTTGCCGTGTTCGCCCGTGGCGACAAGGCTGAAGCCGCGACCGCCGCTGGCGCCGACGTGGTGGGCGCCGAAGACCTGCTCGAATCGATCCAGGCCGGCAACATCGACTTCCAGCGCGTGATCGCGACCCCCGACATGATGGGTCTGGTCGGCCGTCTGGGTAAGGTTCTGGGTCCCAAGGGCCTGATGCCGAACCCGAAGCTGGGCACCGTGACGCCGAACGTCGCCGAAGCCGTGAAGGCCGCCAAGGGTGGTCAGATCGAATTCCGCGTCGAAAAGGCCGGCATCATCCATGCGGGCCTGGGCAAGGCGAGCTTCTCGGCTGCCGACCTGCGCAAGAATTTCGACGCCTTCGTCGACGCCATCGTCAAGGCGAAGCCGTCGGGTTCGAAGGGCAAATATGTCCGCAAGATCGCGCTCTCGTCCTCGATGGGCCCGGGCGTGAAGGTCGACGTGGCGGAAGTCGCCTCGGTCTGATCTGACGGATTATACTGATAGGGGAGCCTCCTTCCTCCAAGCGGGGAAGGAGGCTTTCTTCTTTTGTGTTATAGTTGTTGAGATGTGCGTGCTCCTGCGAAAGCAGGAGCCCAGGGTTTGGTGCGTGACCTACAACCCTGGGCTCCTGCTTGCGCAGGAGCACGGCATTTCCAAGCACCCGTGGGACTCTCCCAACAACGGTGTGAACTTCGGGGTGTGTGACCTTGCATCCCGGCTCCCGCAGCAGCCGGAGCGCAGCAGGTCATCATGTATCCGTCGGGAATGGCGGGTCGCTATACCGATGGAAAATAGAATGTCTTTCGAACATCTCCCTACCCTCCTGTCCGACGCTTTGACGCGCAAGGGCTATGAAAGCCTGACGCCGGTGCAGGCCGAAGTCACCCAGCCGCAAGCCGAAGGCCGCGACCTTATCGTCTCGGCGCAGACCGGCTCGGGCAAGACCGTCGCCTTCGGCCTCGCCATGGCGGGCGAACTGCTGGGCGAAGAGAGCCGCCTCCCCGTCGCCGCTCAGCCGCTGGCCCTCGCCATCGCGCCCACCCGCGAACTGGCGCTGCAAGTCGCGCGCGAATTGGAATGGCTCTACGGCGAAGCCCGCGCCCGCATCACCACCTGCGTCGGCGGCATGGACGCTGCCAAGGAACGCCGCGCCCTGTCCCACGGCGCCCATATCGTCGTCGGCACGCCTGGGCGTCTGCGCGACCATCTGGAACGTGGCGCGCTCGACCTCTCCAGCATCAGGACCGTGGTGCTCGACGAAGCAGACGAGATGCTCGACATGGGCTTCCGCGAGGATCTGGAAGAAATCCTCGACGGCGCGCCCGAAGACCGCCGCACTTTGCTCTTCTCCGCCACCATGCCCAAGCCGATCGTCGCGCTCGCCAAGCGCTACCAGAAGGACGCGCTGCGCATCTCCACCGTCAGCGACGAGCGTGGCCATGGCGACATCAGCTACCAGGCGGTGACCGTCGCCCCCGCCGATATCGAGAACGCCGTCGTCAACCTGCTGCGCTATCATGAGGCGGAGACGGCGATCCTCTTCTGCGCCACCCGCGACAATGTCCGCCACCTCCACGCCAGCCTCACCGAGCGCGGCTTCGCCGCCGTGGCACTGTCGGGCGAGCATAGCCAGAATGAGCGCAACCATGCGCTGCAAGCCCTGCGTGATCGCCGCGCGCGGGTCTGCGTCGCCACCGACGTCGCCGCCCGCGGCATCGACCTCCCCAATCTCAGCCTCGTCGTCCATGTCGAAATCCCGCGCGACGCGGAAACGATGCAGCACCGCTCAGGCCGCACCGGCCGCGCCGGCAAGAAGGGCACGGCGGTCCTGATCGTCCCCTACCCCCGCCGCCGCCGCGTCGAATCCATGCTGCGCGGCGCGAAGATCCCGGTCGAATGGGGCAATCCGCCGAGCAAGGAAGCGATCCAGCAGCAGGATAATGCCCGCCTGCGCGAGAAGCTGATGGAACGCGCCGAGCTGGACGAGCAGAATTGGGCGCTCGGCGCCGAACTGCTCGCCGAAAAGAGCGCCAAGGAAATCGCCGCCATGCTGGTGAAGAGCGCCCGCGCCGCCCTCCCCGCGCCCGAGGAGTTGCTGGACGCCAGTGAAGCGCCGCCGCGCCGCGACGGGCCGCGTCCGGGGTTCGAGGATACGATCTGGTTTCGCATGGACATCGGCCGGCGGCAAAATGCCGACCCGCGCTGGATCCTGCCGCTGATCTGCCGGCGCGGCCATGTGTCGCGCCAGGATATCGGCGCGATCCGCATCGCCGCCAATGAAACGCTGTTCGAAATCCCCAGCGCCATCGCGTCGCGCTTTATCGGCGCGGTAAAGCGCACCGGCGAGGCCAGTGATGAAGGCGCGGAGGTCGCGTTCGAGCGAATCGAAGGCACGCCGCGCGAAGCCGCCCGCGACAACCGACGCGAGGGTCCGCGCGGCAAGGGCCGTCCCAATGGCGAACGCGGCCCCCGCCCGCCCGCGCACAGCCCGCGCCCCTTCAAGGGCGGCCCCAAGCGGGGCGGTCCGCGCAAGCCCAGAGGCTGATGCCGTTCCTCCAAGTCATCCCGCGCCGCAAAGCGCCAGCATCTTGGCCGCCAGTTCGCGTTCGCCCATGACCACATGCGGCACGCCCAGCCCTTCGAGATGCGCGACTTCCGCGTCCGAATGGGCGCGGGCGATGACCTGCAGGCCAGGGTTCAGGCGCCGCGCATGGTCGTGGATCGCCCCGCCTTCGAAGCCCTCCGGCACGGCGATCAGGAGGCGGCGCGCCTCGGCGACGCCCGCCGCATGCAGATAACGGTCTTCCAGAGCGCTGCCCCGGACGATCGCAAGCCCCGCTTCCTCGGCTTCATCCGCACGGTCGGCATCCCCTTCCACGACCACGAAGGGGACGGCCCGTTCGGCGAGCCGGCTGGCGATCATCTTGCCCACCCGGCCATAGCCGACCAGGATGACATGACCGCTGCGGGGCTGCTCCGATGGCTTTTCTTCTCCGCCCTCTTCCGGCCTCGCGCTGCGCACGATGAGCGAAAAGATCAGCGGATTGAGCAGGATCGAAACGATCGCGCCGGCCAGGATCAGGTCCCTGGCATCGGCGGGCAGGACGCCAAGCCCGGTGCCCAGCGTGGCGAGGATGAAGGAAAATTCCCCGATCTGGGCAAGGCTCGCCGCGATGGTCAGCGCGGTATCCGCCGGATGACCGAAGGCCCGCACGATCCCGAACGCGGCGATCGACTTGCCGATGATGATGATCGCCACGGTAGCGATCAGCGGCACCGGCTGCTCGATCAGCACGGCCGGATTGAACAGCATCCCGACGGAAACGAAGAAGAGCACGGCAAAGGCATCGCGCAGCGGGAGCGTCTCTTCGGTCGCGCGACGGCTGAGCGGCGTTTCGCCCAGGATCATGCCGGCAAAGAAAGCGCCCAGCGCGAAGGACACGTCGAAGGCGACCGCCGCCCCAAACGCCACGCCGAGCGCAATCGCCAGCACCGCAAGCCGAAACAGCTCGCGCGATCCGCTATGGACGACCCAATGCAGCGCCCAGGGGATGACGCGGCGCCCGACGACCAGCATCAGGGCGACAAAGCCTGCCACCTTGAGCAAGGTGCCGAGCAGGGGCGCCAGAAGATCCGCCGCGCCGCCCGAGGCGCCGGCCTTGTTCAGCACGCCCGCCAAGGCCGGCAGCAGCACCAGCGCGAGCACCATCACCAGATCCTCGACGATCAGCCATCCGACCGCGATCCTGCCCCGGCCTGTTTCGACGAGGTCAGCGCCCTGCAGCGCGCGCAGCAGCACAACGGTGCTCGCGACCGAGAGGGCAAGGCCGAATACCAGCCCGCCCATCAGCGGCCAGCCCATGAGATGAGCGAGGCCCATGCCCATCAGCGTCGCGACCGCGATCTGCCCGAGGGCGCCCGGCACCGCGATGTTCCGCACGGACAGGAGATCCCTCAAGGAAAAGTGCAGACCCACCCCGAACATCAACAGGATGACGCCGATCTCCGCCAGTTCGTTGGCAAGGCCGGCGTCGGCGACAAAGCCCGGAGTGAAGGGACCGACGACAATGCCGGCCAGAAGATAACCGACGAGCGGCGAAAGCTTCAGCCGATGCGCAAGCGCACCCAGGATGAAGGCGACGACGAGGCCCGCGACGATCGTTCCGATCAGGGGCGTATGATGGGGCATGGCTTGTTCTTTCCTGTCCGCCAGCGGGGAAGGACCCTTCCCCACCGACAGGATAGCATCTTCATTGAGCGACGCTCAGAAACGCGGCTGACAGCAGCGCTCCTGCGCCGATCGAACCGGCCAGCAGGGCGGGCATGAACCACCAGGGCGGCCGACGATCGCCATGGCGCGGCGTGCGACGAGTCATGAAGCTTTTCCTTTCGCGACGATGGACTGGCCTTGCCAATCCGGTGCGGGGATTGCGTCAGGAAAGGGAAGGCGGCGCCCGGGCGTGCCGACGGGGAAGATGCGCGGCGCGCCAGGCTGAACTGGAAAGGAACGGCAAGGGCGGGCGCGACCGCGGTCCGGGGACAAGGCCGAACAGAAGCATGGTGAGCGGCAGCAACCAGGCCATGGCCGAGGCCTGCATCGCCCTCTTGTCCCGGCCGTTGGGCTCGCGCGCCCTCTCGACCGGCGCCTCACCCCGATCGCCTGCCTTGATCAGGACGCTGGTGGTCGCGGGATTGAAGGCCGAGCCGGTCGGCCGACTCGATGGCGGACCCAGCGGCGCCAGGGCACTTACCAGCGCCACCAGCATCGCCATCCACAGCGACAGGAAGAAGGGCAATCGCGCCTTCATTCTCCGTTCCTGTGCTGCGATGAGTTCATTCGTGCCGCTGTCCTTCCGCCTCGGGGAAATAGGCTCTCGCTCGGCCAAAAACCAGCCCTGAAAGCCGGCCTTGGCGGTTGACATCGGCGAGTCATTCCAGTAGCGGGCCACATTCCCGCGCGGGTCCAACAGGGCTTTGTCCCTCGACGATCTGCGTAAAGCAGATTTGAACGAGAAGAGAAGAGCCATGTTCGCAGTCGTGCGCACGGGCGGCAAGCAGTATCGCGTCGCCGCCGGAGACAAGATCGTCGTCGAGAAGCTGGCCGGTGAGGCCGGTGACAAGGTGACCCTGGACGACGTCCTGTTCGCCGGTGAAGGCAGCGACGTGAAGGACGCCAGCAAGCTGACCGTCGCCGCCGAAATCATCGCGCAGGCGAAGGGCGAGAAGGTCATCGTTTTCAAGAAGCGCCGCCGGCACAACTACCGTCGTCGCAACGGCCACCGCCAGAACCACACGATCCTCAAGATCGTGTCGATCGCCTGAGCCGCAGCAAAGTCACGAGGAGTTTGAGTCATGGCACATAAGAAAGCTGGCGGTTCATCGCGCAACGGTCGCGATTCGGAATCGAAGCGCCTTGGCGTGAAGAAGTTCGGCGGTCAGGAAGTGATCGGCGGCAATATCATCATCCGCCAGCGCGGCACGCGCGTCTACCCGGGCCGTAACGTCGGCATGGGCAAGGACCACACGCTGTTCGCGCTGGGCGAAGGCCGCGTGGTATTCCACACCGGCAAGCTCGGCCGCAAATATGTGTCGGTCGATGCCATGGCCGAAGCAGCCGAATAACGGACGATCGATGACGGATCGTCCCTCACCATCGGGGCGATCCTTCTGACGGAAAGACTTTCAGTCACCGTCATTGTTCGAGGGAAACAAGGGGCGCCCCGCCAAGGGAGCGCCCCTTTTTCGGTTCAACGGCGTCTCCCCTCACTTTCCCTCAACCCTCTGGAACCAGCCGCTTTCTCGCGCGTCATGCGGGCGGGGCTCAGCCAGAGGAAAGCGTCGTCAAGCCGTAACTTTTTGCGGCCAATGGCGTGTCGACAGAGGAGAGACTAGATAATGTTCGCCCGTACCCCCCGCCTGCTCCTGCGGCCCGGCTGGATGGAAGATGCGCCCGCCTTGGCCGAAGCGATCGGCGACCCGGCAATCCTGCGCAACCTGACGCGGGTGCCCGCGCCCTATTCGATCGACGATGCGCGCGCCTTCCTCTCGCTGCCGCAGGACCCGTGCCTGCCCAACCTGCTGGCCTTCACCCGCACACGCGGCGCGCCCAAGCTCGTGGGCGGCTGCGGCGTCACGACGGGGCAGGACGGCGCGCCCGAACTGGGCTACTGGATCGCGCGTCCCTATTGGGGCCTGGGATTCGCGACCGAGGCGGCGCGCGCGGTGCTGAGCATGGCCCGCGCGGCGGGCGTGCGCGAGATCCGCGCCGCTCATTTCGCCGACAACTCCGCGTCGGGCAATGTCCTGCGCAAGCTCGGCTTCCGCTTCACCGGCCAGGTGGAGCAGCGCTACAGCCCCGCGCGCGGCGCGGCGGGGGATTGCCTGCTGTTCGAAGAAGGGGTGGCGTGCCGAATGTCGAACGATTCGGCCGGTATCCTCTATAGCGACGCAATCCCCGCGCTCGCCGCCTGAAAAGAGCAACGCGGGTTCAGCGCCTTGAACATCCGCGATTCCCCCGGCCCGCCCCCTCCTGGGCGATGACCGGGGGATCGCAACCCATCGCTCTCCCGCCGCGTTGAAGAAGGAAGCTCGCCGCGTGCACGCGGCGAGGTTTAATTCCGTCTCGTAAGCGGCTATGGGCCGGCGATGCATTTTCTCGATCAGGCCAAGATTTTCATAAAGTCCGGCTGGGGCGGCCCCGGCGCGGTCAGTTTCCGGCGCGAAAAATATGTCGAATATGGCGGGCCCGACGGCGGGAACGGCGGCAAGGGGGGCGACATCATCTTCGAAGCCGTGGCCGGGCTCAACACGCTGATCGACTTCCGCTACACGCAGCATTTCAAGGCGCAGCGCGGCTTGCCCGGTGCCGGCAAGAACCGCTATGGCGCCGGCGGCGAGGACCTCGTCATCAAGGTCCCGGTGGGGACGCAGATCCTGTCCGATCCCACGCCCATCGAGGGCACGGAGGATGAGGACGGCAGCATGGAATATGAGCAGGAACTGCTCGCCGATTTCACGGAGGTGGGGCAGCGCATCGTCCTGCTACGCGGCGGCGACGGCGGTCGTGGCAACCTGTCGTACAAGACGAGCACCAACCGCGCGCCGCGCCAGCATGGCACCGGCTGGCCGGGACAGGAAATGTGGGTCTGGCTGCGGCTGAAGCTGCTTGCCGACGTCGGCCTGGTCGGCATGCCCAATGCCGGCAAGTCGACCTTCATCAACCAGGTCACCAATACCAAGGCGAAGGTCGGCGCCTATGCCTTCACCACCACCAAGCCGCAGCTGGGCGTCGTGTTGCATCGCGACCGCGAGTTCGTGCTGGCCGACATTCCCGGCCTGATCGAGGGCGCGGCCGAAGGCGCGGGGATCGGGGACCGCTTCCTGGGGCATATCGAACGGTGCCGCGTGCTGCTGCACCTGGTCGACGCGACCGGGGATGACCCGATCGAACAGTTCCGGATCGTCCAGGACGAACTCGCGGCCTATGGCGGCGGCCTGGATGAAAAACCCCAGATGGTCGCGCTCAACAAGGGGGACCTGCTCGGCCCTGAGCTGATGGGGGACATCGCCGACCAGCTTCGTGAAGAGGCAGGGGTCGAGGATGTGTTCATCATCTCCGGCGCGACCGGCGAAGGCGTTCCCGCCCTGCTCGACGCGGTGCTGCCGCTGCTGGGCGAGGCCAAGGCCGACGACGGGGATGAGGCCGTTGACGAAGGCGACGCGCCATGGTCGCCGATTTGAGGACCCATCGCGCCCGCCCGTTCGGATCGAGCTTGTCGAGAACGGTGCCCACAATCGTCGACAGGCTCGAACCGCACGGCTTTGGTTTTTAGCGCAAATGGCTTCCCCCCTTTCCGGCTTCCCGCCGTCCCTGATCCGCCGTCTGGTCATCAAGATCGGCTCCGCCCTCCTCGTCGACCCGGCGGGCGAGGTGCGGATGGAGTGGCTGCGGACGCTGGTTGCCGATATCGCCGCGCGCAAAGCCGCGGGCCAACAGATCATCATCGTCTCCTCCGGGGCGATTGCCCTCGGCGCACGCCGGCTGAAGCTGCCCAAGGGCGGGCGCGGCAGTCTGGAGGATGCGCAGGCGGCTGCCGCGACCGGGCAGATCGCGCTGTCGCAATGCTGGGCCGCGCTGCTGCAGGACAAGGGCATTACCGCAGCCCAGATGCTGGTGACGCTCGACGATCTGGAGAATCGGCGGCGCTACCTCAACGCGTCCGCGACGCTGGAGCGGCTGATGGCGCTCGACGTCGTCCCGGTGGTCAACGAGAATGACAGCGTCGCCACCGCCGAGATCCGCTTCGGCGACAATGACCGGCTCGCGGCACGTATCGGACAGGCGGCACGGGCGGACGCAGTTGTGCTGCTTTCGGATGTCGACGGGCTTTACACGGCCAACCCGCATGTCGATGCGAGCGCGATGCTGATAGAGACAATCGAGCGGATCGACGCGCGCATAGCCGGGATGGCCGACAGCGGCTCCGCCTCCGGCATGGGATCGGGCGGCATGACCTCCAAGATCGAGGCGGCACGGATCGCCACCGGCGCGGGCGCGCATCTCGCCATCATTTCAGGCAAGGTGGACGCGCCCCTGTCGCATTGGGAACGGGGCGGGCGCGGCTCCATCTTCGTGGCCGCCCCGGCCAAGCGCGCGCGCAAGGGCTGGCTCGCAGGGCGCCTCACCGTGCGCGGCCGGATCATGGTGGACGCAGGCGCCGAACGGGCGCTGGACAGGGGCAACAGCCTCTTGCCGGCGGGCGTTCTGCGCGTCGAGGGGCTGTTCGCGCGCGGCGATGTGGTCGACATCCTGGCAGAGGATGGCCGCGTGATCGCGCGGGGCCTTAGCGAATATGACAGCGAGGAAGCGGCGCGTATAGCCGGCAAGCGGAGCGAGGACATCGCGGCGCTGCTTGGCCATCTGCCCCGCTCGGTGCTGGTCCATCGCGACCATATGGCGATGGTCTGACGCGTCATGAGCCTTCGCATTGCCATGACCGGCGCGACGGGATTCGTCGGCGCCGAAACGCTTAACCAAGCCCTGGCGGCGGGACATCATGTCACCGCCATAACCCGCCGCGCCCAGCCGCCTCGCGCCCGCCTCAAATGGGTGCACGGATCGCTGGAGGACCGCGCTGCGCTCAACACGCTGATGCGCGACGCCGATGTGGTGATCCACATCGCCGGCGTCGTGAACGCGCCTGATCGGGACGGGTTCGAAGCCGGCAATGCGCGCGGCACGATGGCCGTCGTCGACGCCATGCGCCAGCGCGGCGTGCGCCGGCTGATCCATGTGTCCTCGCTCGCCGCGCGCGAGCCCAAGCTGTCCGACTATGGCTGGTCCAAACTGATGGCCGAACGCCATGTGAAGGCGAGCGGGCTCGACTGGACGATCGTGCGGCCGCCCGCCATCTATGGTCCGGGCGACCGCGAGATGCTGGAGCTGTTCCGCATGGCGCGGCGCGGCATCATGCTGCTGCCGCCGGGCGGGCGGCTGTCGCTGATCGAGGTCGGCGATCTGGCGCGGCTGCTGCTGACGCTGGCGACCGAGCGAGAGGTCAGCCTGGCGCACAGCTATGAGGCGGACGACGGCACGCCCGGCGGCTGGGACCATCTCGACTTCGGCCAGGCGATCGGCCGGGCGGTGGGCCGGCCTGTGCGGACCTTCGCGACACCCAATTGGGCCTTGGGCCTGGGCGCCCGGCTGGACCGGATGCTGCGCGGCAAAGGCGCCAAGCTGACGCCGGATCGCGTGAGCTATTTCTGCCATCCCGACTGGGTCGTGAACAAGCGCAAGCAGCCGCCCAAGAAGCTATGGGTGCCCCAGGTCGCAACCGAGGAGGGGCTGAAGGCCACGGCGGAAGCGTATCGGCAGAAGGGCTGGATCTAGGCGGTCCTGCCGGTTTGGGTGGTCAGGAGACATTCCCCTCCCGTTAACGGGAGGGGCAGCGAGACTTACTCGCGCAGCGAGTTAGTCGCAGGGGGGTGGGCCAGTAGTGCGACGTTGCGCCAGACCACCCCTTAACCCCCTCCCACCCGCGGGAGGGGGAACAATGTCAGCCAATGGCCGAAATCGCTCCTCTCTACTCCGCCGCTTTCCGGTGCCTCCGTTCCGCCACGAATTCGCTGATCGCCTGACCGCTGGCATTGAGCAGCGGATAGGTGCGGGCGTCCGACAGCCAATCGGGACGATGGGCGGTAGCGCCGTAGAAAGTGTCGTAGACGAGGCTGAAGGCGAGGAAGACCAGCGTTGCGCCGATCAGCCCTTTGACCGCACCGAAGCCGGCGCCCAGGACACGGTCGACAGGGCCGAGGATCGACTGGCGGGTGCGGCGGCCGATGGCGTGGGCGAGGAGCTTGCCGGCGCCGAAGGTGAGGCCAAAAACAAGAGTGAAAGCGAGAATTGCCGCGCCGCTGGCGGTTCCGACGAAGGGGGTAACCATTTCGGTAGCAGAACTATGGAAGAGGCGGATCGCGAAGATGCCCAGCACCCAGGCGATCAGCGACAATGTTTCGAGAACGAAACCACGTAGCAGGCCCAGCACGGCGCAGCCGCCGATGGCCAGGAGGACGAGGATGTCGACGGCGTTCATGGGCCGCTGGGCTATCCGCGCCCGAGCATCTGGTCAACCAGCTGTGACAAGGCCCGATAGCCGCTGACGGCGATGCCCTTCACCCCATCGGCCGCCGCCGCAGGCACATAGGCGCGATCGAAGCCGAGCTTGGCCGCCTCCCGCAGGCGCAAGGGCGCGTGGGCAACCGGGCGGATCTCGCCCGAAAGCGCGATTTCGCCGAAAAGGACGACGTCGGCGGGCACCGGGCGTTCGGCGAGCGCGGACATGAGCGCCGCCGCAACCGCGAGGTCGGCGGCCGGGTCCGACAGCCGATAACCGCCCGCGACGTTCAGATAGACTTCGCAGGTCGAAAAGCTGAGCCCGCAGCGCGCTTCCAGCACGGCAAGGACCATGGCGAGGCGCCCGCTGTCCCAGCCCACGACCGCCCGACGGGGCGTCGCGCCGCTCGACAGGCGCACGACCAGCGCCTGGATTTCGACCAGCACCGGCCGCGTGCCTTCCAGCGCGGGGAAAACGGTCGCGCCCGTGACGGTTTCGTCGCGATGGGTGAGGAACAGAGCGGAGGGATTGGCGACCTCTTCCAGCCCTTCGGCGACCATGGCGAAGACGCCGATCTCATCCGTGCCGCCAAAACGGTTCTTGATCGCGCGCAGGATGCGATATTGATGGCTGCGCTCGCCTTCGAAGCTCAGCACCGTGTCGACCATATGTTCCAGCACGCGCGGGCCGGCGATGCTGCCGTCCTTGGTCACATGGCCGACCAGGATGACGGCGGTGCCGCGCTGCTTGGCAAAGCGGATCAGTTCCTGGCTGGAGGCTCGCACCTGGCTGACGGTGCCCGGCGCCCCTTCGATCAGGTCGCTGTGCATCGTCTGGATCGAATCGATGACGAGCAGCGCGGGCGGCTCCCCCTCCCCCAGCGTGGTGAGAATGTCGCGGACGGAGGTGGCGCTGGCGAGCTGGACCGGCGAACCGCCTAGGCCAAGCCGCTGGGCACGCAGACGCACCTGGTCGGACGCTTCCTCGCCGCTGATATAGGCGACGGCGAGGCCGCGCGAGGCGATGCGGGCGGCTGCCTGAAGCAGCAGGGTGGATTTGCCGATGCCCGGATCGCCGCCGATCAGCGTCGCCGATCCCGGCACGATCCCGCCGCCCAGCGCGCGGTCGAATTCGGCGATGCCGGTGCTGGTGCGCGCGGGCAGTTCGACCTTGCTGTCGAGCCCGACCAGGGTCAGCGCGCGGCCGCCGGACTGGAGATCATGGCGCGCCGAAAAGATCGTTTCCGCCGCTTCTTCGACGATGCTGTTCCATTCGCCGCAATCGTCGCACTGGCCCTGCCACCGACTGGAGAGGGTGCCGCATTGCTGGCAGACGAATTTGCGCTTTGCCTTGGCCATGTCCTTCCTTCCCCGTTCGGTTCGAGCTTGTCGAGAACAGCCCGCGCAGTTCTCGACAAGCTCGAACCGAACGGAGGTATGGCGGCAGGATGTGAACGTTTCAAGAACAAATAAAAGAGGGTCGCAAGCCGCGACGGTTCAACCCGAAACGCAGGATAAGTTGCCGTGCCACTGGAGAGTGCTGGAAACTCCTCGCTATGTGGCGCATTGTTTCGCCATGAAATCCATTCGTGTTGCCAGCTACAATATCCGCAAGGCCATCGGCACGGACCGACGCCGCAGCCCGGAACGGGTGCTGGAGGTGTTGTGCGAAATGGATGCCGACATCATCGCGCTGCAGGAAGCGGACCGACGCTTCGGCATCCGCCACGCCGCCATCCCGCCCTGGCTGCTCGACAGCCTCACCCCCTACAAGCCCGTGCCGCTCAATGTCCATGTGGATTCGATGGGCTGGCACGGCAACGCCATATTGGTGCGCAAGGAGGCCGAGGTCGGCGCGCATGACGTGCTGCATCTGCCCTGCCTGGAACCGCGCGGCGCGACCATGGCGGAGGTGACGCTGGGCAAGATGTCGCTGCGGGTGTTCGGCATGCATCTCGACCTCTCTGGCCTGTGGCGGCGCAAGCAGGCGGCGGCCGTCATCCATGCGGCAGGCCTGCGGGCGCAGATGCCCACCGTGCTGATGGGCGACCTCAACGAATGGAGCGCGGAGCGCGGATGCCTGGCCGATTTCGCGCGCCACTTCAGCTTCGCGCCCTGCGGACGGAGCTTCCATGCACGGCGGCCGGTGGCGCGGCTGGACCGGATCATGCATTGCGGCCAGTTGAAGCTGGAGGATTGCGGCGTGCATGTCAGCGCGGCGGCGCGCAAGGCTTCGGACCATCTACCGATCTGGGCGGAATTTCGTGTCGGGTAAGGGGCTGATGGGGATCGCAAATGCTCCTGCGAAAGCGGGAGCCCAGTGTGGGGTGAACGGTCTTGAACCCTGGAGTCCTGCTATCGCAGGAGCACATGGAGTGAGGGCCGCCCATGAAGGAGCGTGAACTTCGCCTCGCCCTGGTCTGCTATGGCGGCATCAGCCTGGCCGTCTACATGCATGGGATCAGCATGGAAATCTGGCGGCTGGCGCGGGCAAGCCGGGCCTTTCACGATGGCAGCGCCAGCGGCAACAGCAGCGAAGCGGTCTATCGCAAGCTGCTGGAGGATCTGGAGCAGACAAGCGGCGTCAAACTGCGCGTGATGCCCGACATCATCGCCGGGGCGAGCGCGGGCGGCATCAACGGCATCTTCCTGGCCCAGGCGATCGAAACAGGCCAGTCGCTGGAACCGCTGACCGCCATGTGGCTGGAAAATGCCGATGTCGAAAAGCTGCTCGACCCCGACGCGCGGCCGAGCCGGCGGATCACGAAATTCTGGGCGACGCCGCTCGTCTGGATGGCGGCGCGGCATCCGGGCGACACGGTGGAGCGCACCGTCGCCCCAGACACGCGCGAGGAGGTACGGCACAAATTGTCGCATTTCATCCGATCGCGCTGGTTCGAACCGCCGTTCGGCGGGGAGATATTCACCGCGATGATCCTCGATGCCTTCGACGCGATGGAGGCGGCCGAGCGCGGTCCGCCGCTGCTGCCCGAAGGCCATCCGCTCGACCTGTTCGTGACGGTGACGGATTTCGAGGGGCACCCGCAGAGCCTCAACCTCAACAGCCCGCCGCAGGTGGTGGAGACCGAGCATCGGCTCTCGATCGGCTTTCGCGCCCGGGGCCGGGGCGAGCGGCTGTTCGCGGATCCGGCGGAGTTGGTCTTCGCGGCGCGCGCGACGGCGAGCTTTCCCGGGGCCTTCCCGCCCTTCACCGTGCGCGAGCTGGACCGGGTATTGAAGCGCCGCCACCGCGCCTGGCCGACGCGCGACGGCTTCCTGGCACGCGCCCTGCCCCGTCACTGGGCGCAGGGCCGCGCGGAGGATGCGGTGCTGATCGACGGGTCGGTGCTGGCGAACGCACCCTTTGCCCAAGCGATCGGCGCGCTGCGCAACCGGCCGTCGCGGCGGGAGGTCGACCGGCGCTTCGTCTATATCGACCCCAAGCCGGGGCATCGCTCCATCCGCCTCAATCGCGATGGCGAAATCGACGAGTTGGGCAATACAGAAGGGCCACCGCTGCCCGGCTTTTTCCGCACCATCTTCGGTGCCTTGAGCGATATTCCGCGCGAACAGCCGATCCGCGACAATCTGGAAGCGATCGACCGGCACTCCTCGCGCATCCGCCGGATGGTCCGCATCCTCAACGCGCTGCGGCCGGGGATTGAGGCGGAGGTCGAAAGCGCGATGGGCGGCATGTTGTTCCTCGATCGGCCCACGCCCTCGCGCCTGTCCGCCTGGCGCGCCAAAGCGCAACAGCGGGCGGCGAGTTCTGCGGGCTTTGCCTTCCCCGCCTATGGCCATCTGAAGCTGTCCGGCATCGTCGAGGATCTGGCCGCCCTGCTGTTCCGCCTCAGCGGCGAGGAAAGCCCGTTGATGCGCGAGAATTTTCGTCAGGCGCTGTGGGGCCATGTGCGGGCGCTGGGCGCGGACCAGTTGACCGAGGATGTCGGGCCGGGATCGCCACCGGTGCTCTTCTTCCGCACCCATGACCTTGCCTTCCGCATCCGCCGGCTGCGTTTCCTGGCGCGGCGGCTTGCCGAGACGCTGGAGGTGGACTCGCAAGCCGGCGAGGCGGTGATCCAGAAGATGCACGACGCCATCTATCAGGCGATGGCCCATTATACCGAATGTGAGAGCCCGGATTTCTACAATGGCGCGATCCGCGAGACCGCGAACGAGGTGCCCAATGATCCGGGCGCGGCGCTGATCGCCATCGCCCAGGCGCGAGGGCTGCGGGAGCGGGACGAGGTCGCCGACATGATGCTGGCCGACGCTCTGGCCGACCTGCCCAAGGCGGAGCGGCGGACCATGCTGCTCTCCTATCTCGGCTTCCCCTTCTATGACATCGCCACACTACCGTTGCTTCAAGGACACGCCATGGACGAATATGATCCGGTCAAGGTCGACCGGATCTCGCCCGAAGATTGCGTGGCGATCCGACAGGGCGGCGCGGAAGCGACCTTGAAAGGCATTGAATTCAATAATTTCGGCGCCTTCTTTAGCAGAGCCTATCGGGAGAATGATTATCTGTGGGGCCGGTTGCACGGGGTCGAGCGGCTGCTGGACATCGTGATTTCGGCATTACCCGCGGCAAGCCGCCTTTCCGAAGAGGTGGTGCGCGACTATAGGCGAGCCGCATTCATGGCGATTCTCGATGAGGAGGAGCAGCGACTGCCGCATGTCGCTGATCTCATTGCCGTGTTGCGGGAGGAAATCGGGTGAGCGCACGCGGGGGGCTGGTTGCGATCTTGATGCTGATGCTGACGACCGGGTGCCGGGATTCGTCAGGCGATGCCGCGTCAGCCGCAAATGTGACGGTCGCTCCGCAGATCTTGCCCGCCAATGTCGCCGAAAACGCCGCCGCCATCGAAGTGGTCGCCGCGCCCCTGCCCTCGCCGCAAGTCACCGTCAACGCCCAGCCCGCGCCCCTGGGATCGCTCGACCTGCCGCCCTCGCCCGACGCGGCGCAGGCGACGGCCTTCCCGCAGGAAGTGACCAGCTTCATGGTCGATCGCGACAGCTGCGACCATTTCCGGGGCGAAGAGCCGACCGATGACGAGCGCCGCGTCTTCCTGGCGGAAAATATCGCCGAACTGTGCACAGGCACGGACGCGAAGCTCGCCCTGTTGCGCAAGCGCTATGCGAACGATCCCTCGGTGATCGCAGCCCTGCGCGGCTATGACGGCCATATCGAGGCCCAGCCCTGATCCGTTTCGTCATTCCCGCGCAGGCGGGAACCCATCTCCTGCCGTCGCAACTGGATGCAAGGTTCGGAAGACGGATCCCCGCCTCCCTGGGATGACGTGAAAAGATCAACCCGTGAGCAATCCATCGATTGCTTTCGCCATATCGATGTCCCGCTGCGACAGGCCGCCCGCATCATGGGTGGTGAGCAGGATGTCGACCCGATTATAGACGTTGGACCATTCGGGATGATGGTCCGCCTTGTCCGCCAACAGCGCGACGCGGGTCATGAAGCCGAAGGCGGCGTTGAAGTCGGCGAAGGCGAAGCGGCGCTTGATGCCATCGGGATCCTGCACCGCCGTCCATTCCGGAAGGCCGGCGAGCGCTGCGGCACGGGCGGCATCGTCGAGTTTACCAATCATCGCTCTATCCTGCTAATTTTGTTTCGCCTATGTCGCAGCCATGTCCACCTCCGGTCAACCTGCCCTTTTCGCGCCCACCCGTGACGAGATCGAGACGCTGGCGCTCGCGACGCTCAGCCGCCTGCCCGATCCTTTCCGGTCCCACCTCGGCAATGTCGTCCTGTTCGTCGAGGAATTCGCCGATCGGCAGATGCTGAAGGATCTGGAGATAGACGATCCCTATGGTCTGACCGGGCTCTACACCGGGCGGCCGGTGGGGGAACCGGCGCAGACCGGCGACGGCCCGCCCATGGTCCATCTGTTCCGGCGGCCGCTGCTGGACGAATGGGTGGAAACCGGCGTGCCGCTCGACGCGCTCATCACCCATGTCGTGGTGCATGAGATCGGCCATCATTTCGGCCTGTCCGACCTCGACATGCACGTGCTGGAGGACATGGTCGCGCCATGAACGAACCGGCGCTGCGCCTGTCGGGCATTGCCTGCGTGCGCGGCGGGCGGATGCTGTTCCGCGATGTCGACCTGCAACTAAACCCGGGCGGCAGCGCGCTGCTGCGCGGGCCCAACGGCGTCGGCAAGTCGAGCCTGATGCGCCTGTGCGCCGGGCTGCTGCGGCCCTTTGCCGGCACGATCGAACGCCGCGGGCGGATCGCGCTCGCCGATGAGCGGCTGGCGCTCGACACGGAACGGTCGCTGCGGGCGGCGCTGGGCTTCTGGGCGAAGCTGGACGGGGCGGACGCGGCGATGCTCGATCGCGGGCTGGAGGCGATGGCGCTGGGGCCGTTGGCGCAGGTGCCGGTGCGGATGCTGTCGACCGGGCAGCGCAAGCGCGCCGCGCTGGCCCGGGTGATGGCGTCGGACGCGCCGATCTGGCTGCTCGACGAGCCGGGCAACGGCCTGGACGATGCCTCGCTGGCGCTACTGGGCGCGGCGGTCGCGGAGCATCTGGCCGGGGGCGGGATCGTCCTTGCTGCCTCGCACCAGTCGCTGCCCTTGGCCATGGCGGTCACGGTGGACCTTGCCGCCCATGTGCCGGAGGAGGCGCCATGAGGCTGATCCTGCTGCTTGCCGCGCGCGACCTGCGGCAGGCATGGCAATCGGCCGGGCTATGGTTGCCCGTCGCCTTCCTGCTGCTGGTCGCCAGCCTCTATCCCTTCGCGGTCGGGCCGGACGCGGCGCTGCTGCGGCGATCGGGCGGTGGCATGCTGTGGATCGCGGCGCTGCTCGCCAGCCTGCTGCCGGTCGATCGGCTGGTCGCACCCGATCGCGACGCGGGGGTTCTCGACCAGCTGGCGCTGCGCGGCATCGGCGAGGAATGGGTGGTGCTCGCGCGCCTGATCGCGCACTGGCTGGGCTTTGGCCCGGCGCTGATGCTGGCGACCTTGCCGGCGGCGGCGCTGCTGAAGCTGGACGGCGCCACGGTCGGCCTGCTGGAGGCAGGGCTGCTGATCGGCACGCCCGCGCTCGCCGCGCTGGGGCTGCTGGTGGCGACGCTGACGGCAGGGCTGCGGTCGAGCGGGGCGCTCGCCGGACTGCTCGCCTTGCCGCTGGCGGTGCCGCTGCTGATCTTCGGCGCGGGAACGCTGGGCGACGGGAGCGGCGCGGCGATGAAGTTCCTGGGCGCGGCATCGCTGCTGCTGGTCGCGATCACGCCCTTCGCCGGGGGCGCCGCGATCCGCGCCGGGCGAGAATAGTTTTACTTCACAACTCGACTCCCGACGGAATCTAGGCCAGAGGGCCGGCCATCATGGTCCTTGCCGCTTCCATCCTGTTCGTCCTGATCTGGTCCACCGGCTTCATCGTCGCGCGGGCGATGGTGCCCCATGGCGCGCCCGAACTGATCCTGAGCGCGCGCCTCACCCTGACGGCGCTGCTGCTGGGGCTGGTGGCGCTGCGGGCGCGACAGCCCCTGCCGCGCTGGCCTCATCTGCGGCGGCATCTGGCGGCCGGCGCGATGCTGCACGGCGTCTATCTGACGGTCAGCTGGTGGGCGGTCGACAATGGCATGCCCGCCGGTATCATGTCGCTGCTGGGCGCGCTTCAACCGCTGCTGGTCGCGGTGGCGAGCGTCGTCCTGCTGGGCGAGCGGCTGCTGGCAAGAGCCTGGGCGGGCCTGGCCATCGCCATCGTCGGCGTCGCCTGCGTGCTGTTGCCGGCGATCGAGCGAACGGGAGCCGGCGGCGTTCCGCTGCTCCCCGCCATCGCCGGCCTCCTGGCGGTGATCGGCATGGCCGGCGGCACGCTGATCCAGCGCGGCGCGATCGCGGGGGACGGCATCTGGATTTCGGGCGCGGTGCAAAATGCCGGCGGCGCGATGGTGGCGATCGCGGCGGCGCTGGCGATCGGCGACATGCGCTGGGATAACGCGCCGCTGCTCTGGGGCGGCCTTGGCTGGTCTATCCTGATGCTGTCGGCGGGCGGCCTGTCGCTCCTTGTCTCGCTGGTCCGCACCCAGGGGCCGACCCGCCCGTCGATGCTGCTGTTGCTGGTGCCGCCGCTCGCCGCGATCGAAGCGGCCTTCCTGTTCGGGGAAAAGCTGGGGCCGGTGCAGATAGTGGGCTTCGCGCTCGCGCTGGGCGGGGTCTTGCTCGGCCGCTCACAGGGCCGGCGCGAGCCGGTCGGCGAACCGGCCTGAAATCCCAGCCGGCGCTGGGATGACGAGCGGGAAATCAGCCCTCCCGCAGCCGCTCATGGTGGCGGATCACCTCGTCGATGATGAAGCGCAGGAATTTCTCGGTGAAGTCGGGATCCAGATTGGCGTCGGTGGCGAGCTGACGCAGCCGGGCGATCTGCCGTTCCTCGCGGCCCGGGTCGGCCGGCGGCAGGTCATGGGTCGCCTTATATTCACCGACCGCCTGGGTGATCTTGAACCGTTCGGCGAGCATGAAGACGAGCGCCGCGTCGATATTGTCGATGCTCTCTCGATATCGCTTCAAAGTGTCGTCCACGATCCATCCTCCAACCAGATTCCGGCGCTTTTTGCGCCTTCATGGCCGCCACGCAAGCTATTCCCGCTTGCCATCTGCATTTTGCCCCGCCACATGGGCCGGGTCATGACCGCACCTGCCACCGGCAATGTCCATCCCATCGGCCGCGCCACCGGCGCGCCTTCACTCGCCCCCATGATGGCGCTGGTCGCCGAGGGGATGAACCAGGTCAATGCGGTGATCCTGGACCGGATGCAGTCGCGCATCCCGCTGATCCCGGAACTGGCCGGCCACCTGATCGCGGGCGGCGGCAAGCGGATGCGGCCGATGCTGACGCTCGCCTGCGCCGACCTGGTGGGCTATGCCGGCAGCCGCCACTACAAGCTCGCCGCAGCCGTCGAATTCATCCACACCGCGACGCTGCTGCACGACGATGTCGTTGACGGATCGGGGCTCCGCAGGGGCCGCAAGACCGCCAACATCATCTGGGGCAACAGCGCCAGCGTGCTGGTGGGCGATTTCCTCTTCTCCCGCTCCTTCGAACTGATGGTCGAGGCGGAGTCGCTGAAGGTCCTCAAGATCCTCTCCAACGCGTCGGCCGTGATCGCGGAGGGCGAGGTCAACCAGCTGACCGCGCAACGCCGGATCGACACCAGCGAGGAACAATATCTCGACATCATCGGCGCCAAGACCGCCGCCTTGTTCGCCGCCGCCTGCCGCATTTCGGCGGTGGTCGCCGACCGCGATGAGGCAGAGGAGCAGGCGCTCGACGTCTATGGCCGCAACCTTGGCATCGCCTTCCAGCTGGTGGACGACGCGATCGACTATGAGTCGGACGGCGCCACAATGGGCAAGGACGCAGGCGACGATTTCCGCGACGGCAAGGTGACGCTGCCGGTGATCCTGGCCTATGCGCGCGGGTCGGAAGAGGATCGCGCTTTCTGGAAGCAGGCGATCGCCGGCAACCGGGTGAGCGACGAGGACCTGGCCCACGCGACCCAACTGCTGCGCCAGACCGGAGCGATCGCCGACACGCTGGCGCGCGCGCGCCATTATGGCCAGCGCGCGATCGACGCGCTGGGGCGCTTCGACACCGGCAAGGCCAAGGCGGCGCTGACCGAAGCGGTCGAGTTCGCCATCGCGCGCGCCTATTGATCGGGCACGCAGGGCCAATCCCTTCCCACTGGTGCTTTTGCAAGGGGTCGCTCGTCTGGTGGAGCGCATGCCCCTCCCCCCTTCGTGATTGAGCACCGATGATCCTGTCCCCCGAAACCCTCGCCTTCCTGATGGCGGCTGCCCTGATGGCGGGCTGCATCGATGCCATGGCGGGTGGCGGAGGCCTCATCGCCTTGCCCGCGCTGCTGGCGGTGGGGGTGCCCCCGGTACTGGCGGTGGGCACCAACAAGCTGCAATCCTCGCTCGGCACGCTCGGCGCCTGCATCGCCTATGCGCGCGCCGGCCATATGGACCTCAAAACCTATCGCTGGCCGGTGATCGCCGCCTTTGTCGGATCGATCGGTGGCGCCTGGCTGCTGCAGCGGGTCAGCCCCGCCCTTCTCGCCGGACTGATGCCGGGTCTGCTGATCGCGCTGGCGGCCTATTTCACCTTTTCGCCCAAGGTCAGCGAAATGGATCGCCGCAGCCGGATCGGCATGGCGAGCCTCAGCCTGCTGATCGGCATTGTCGGCTTTTACGACGGTTTCTTCGGCCCGGGCGCGGGCGCTTTCTATACGACCATCTTCCTGGCCCTGGGCGGGTTGGGGCTCGTCCGCGCGACGGCCCAGACCAAGGCTGCCAATTTCGCGAGCAACCTCGCAGGTCTCCTGACGCTGATCATCGGCGGCCATGTCATCTGGATCGCCGGCCTTGCGATGGCGGTGGGCAGCATCACTGGCGGGCAGATCGGATCGCACCTCGCGATGCGCTTCGGCAGCCGGCTGATCCGGCCGCTGCTCATCATCATGTCGCTGGGGCTGACGGCGAAGATGCTGCTCGACCCCAGTAATCCCATTCATGCGATGCTGTTCGGATGAGCAGGCGATGATCGGCGGAAGGCTGGACCTCTACTGAACCGTTGAAACGGCGGCTCTTGGCCGTCAGCAGGCTTGCGACCCGCAACGAATAGCGCGACAGGGGCGAGGATGATCGACCTGCCCATCCATGCCGTGCTGCCCGACCTGCTTGCAGCGCTGCGCGCCGGCAGCAACGCCGTGCTGGTCGCCCCGCCTGGCGCGGGCAAGACCACGGCGGTGGCGCCGGCGCTGCTGGACCAGCCCTGGTGCGACGGGCAGGTGCTGCTGCTGTCCCCCCGCCGCCTGGCCGCTCGGGCGGCGGCGGAGCGGATCGCCGAACTGGTGGGCGAGCAGCCGGGCGGCACGGTCGGCTATGCGACCCGGATGGACAGCCGCCAATCGGCGCGCACGCGCCTGCTGGTGCTGACCGAAGGCATTTTCGTGCGGCGCATCCAGGAGGATCCGGAGCTGACCGGCGTGTCGGCCGTGCTGTTCGACGAGGTGCATGAGCGCAGCCTGGACAGCGATTTCGGCCTCGCCCTGGCGCTGGACGCGCAGGGGGCGCTGCGGCCGGACCTGCGCATCCTGCCGATGTCCGCGACGCTGGACGGAGCGCGCTTCGCCGCGCTGCTGGACGGCGCGCCCGTGATCGAGAGTCAGGGACGCATCCAGCCCCTGGAACTGCGCCATCTCGGCCGAGCGAGCGAAAAGCGGATCGAGGATGAGATGGCTGCGGCGATCCGGCGGGCGCTGGGCGAGGAAGCCGAGGGCGACCTGCTCGCCTTCCTCCCCGGCGTGGCGGAGATCGAGCGGACGGCCGAGCGGCTGGAGGGCGCGGGCGTCGAACTGCACAAGCTGCACGGCAGCCTGGAGCCCGCCGCGCAACGCGCCGCCATCCGCCCTTCGCGCGAGGGGCGGCGCAAGGTCATCCTTGCGACCTCGATCGCCGAAACCAGCCTGACGATCGACGGCGTGCGCATCGTCGTGGACTCGGGGCTCGCGCGGCGGCCGCGCTATGACCGGGCGGCCGGCGTGACTCGTCTGGTAACCGAGCGGGCGAGCCAGGCGGCGGCGACGCAGCGCGCCGGCCGCGCCGCGCGGCAGCGGTCCGGCGTCGCCTATCGGCTGTGGGAAGCGGCGGCGACGGCGGGCATGCCGCCCTTCGATCCGCCCGAAATATTGGAAAGCGACCTTTCAAGCCTGTTGCTCGACTGCGCGCTGTGGGGCGTGACCGATCCGGCGAGCCTGCGCTGGCTCGATCCGCCCCCCGCCGCCGCGGTGAGCGAAGCGCGCAAGCGGCTGACCGTGCTGGAGGCGCTGGATGCCGACGGTCGGATCACCGACCATGGCAAGGCACTCGCCCGGCTGCCGCTGGAGCCGCGCATCGGCCATATGCTGGTGCGCGCAGGCGAAATGGAGCTGGCGGAGGTCGCCGCCGAGGTCGCGGTCCTGCTGGGCGAGCGCGGCATCGGCGGGCAGGATGTCGACCTGTCGCAGCGGCGGCTTCGCTGGCGGCGCGAGAGCGGCTGGCGCGCGGAAGCGGCGCGCGGGCTGGCGAAAAGATGGGCCAAACTCATTGATCGCGCCGATCCTACAGCTCCCCTCCCGCTTGCGGGAGGGGTCGGGGGACGGCTCGTAGCGCCAGGGGGACGGACAAACCCTCCCCTAACCCCTCCCGCAAGCGGGAGGGGAACTAGTCACGCCAGCGACCAATATAATGTCGGCCTCTGCCTCGCCCTCGCCTTCCCCGACCGCGTAGCGAAGCGCCGCTCGGGCGATGGCGCCGACTGGGCAAGCGTCGGGGGGCGCGGCTTTCGGCTCGATCCGCTGACCCCGCTCGCGCGCGAGCAATGGCTGGCGGTCGGCGAGGTGCAGGGCAGCGCGGCGGGCGCGCGCATCCTCTCCGCCGCGCCAATCAGCGAAGCGGACGTGCTGCGCCTCTTCGCCAATCGCGTGGCCGAGCATCGCACCGTGCGCTTCCGCCCCGAAAATGGCGGCATCGAAGCGCTGCGCGAACGGCGGCTGGGCGCGGTGCGGCTGTCATCGGGCTCCGACGACCGGCCTGATCCCGACGCGGTGGCGGCGGCGTTGCTGGAGGGCGTGCGCCAGGGCGGCCTTACCCTGCTGCCCTGGTCGGAGGCGGCGCAGTCGCTGCGGATGCGGGCAGCGTTCGCCGGACTCGCGGCGCTCTCCGACGAAGGGCTGATGGCGACGCTGGACGAATGGCTCCCGCCGCTGCTCACGGGCAAGCGGCGGCTGTCCGACCTTGATCGGTCGCAATTGTCGGGCGTGCTCGAAGGGCTGATCGGCTGGGACGGCAAGCAGCAGCTCGACCGCCTCGCTCCGCCCGAGTTCCGATCGCCGGCGGGGAGCAGCCATGCCATCGACTATGCGGCAGAAGGCGGACCGCGCGTCGAACTGCGCGTCCAGGCCCTGTTCGGCCTGTCCGAACATCCCGTCGTGGGGAGCCAGCGCATCCCGCTCGTCCTGTCGCTGACCTCGCCGGCCGGCCGGCCGATTCAGACGACGCGCGACCTCCCCGGCTTCTGGGCGGGCAGTTGGAGCGCGGTCGCCAAGGAGATGCGCGGGCGCTATCCCAAGCATCCCTGGCCCGACGATCCGGCGGCCGCCAGCGCGACATTGCGCACCAAACGCGCCGACGCCAAGGCCAAGCCTTGACTTGAACCCGCCCGCTGGTGCAACGCGGGCCGCACTTTCCCACGGAGTTGACGGCCCGATGTCCGCGCGCATCTATCAGATCCAGAAGAACGCCCTTCAGTCCGGCAAGGCCCGGACCGACAAATGGGTGCTGGAATTCGCGCCGAGCGAAGCGAAAAAGCCCGACCCGCTGACCGGCTGGGCCGGATCGGGCGACACGCAGCAGCAGGTCAAGCTGACCTTCCCCGACCAGGACGCCGCGCGTGCCTATGCCGACAAATATGGCATCGCCTACACGCTGATCCCCACGCCGCCCAAGACGCTGAAGATCCAGGCCTACGCCGACAATTTCCGCTAAAGGCGGACCAGCCAGGCACATTCCGGCGCGATGCTGCCCGATTGCCGCCTTATTCCCTTGCCAAGAGGCGCGGATCAGGGGCAGAAGCTGCCCTTTCACGGGAAAGCCTTGAACAGATAATGACGGATCGCCAGCAGATTTTCGACAGCGTCGTGAGCCAGATCGCCCCTTTCAACAAGAAGGGCATCGACCTCACCGAAGCCACCACTTTCGCCGGCGACCTGGAATGGGACAGCCTGACCGTGATGGACTTCGTCGCCGCGATCGAGGACGAATTCGACATCATCATCACCATGAACATGCAGGCCGAGATTGAAAATATCGGCCAGCTTGTCGATGCCGTGGCGAAGCTGAAGGGCTGATCCAGGACCACCCCGTTCGCTTCGAGCCGGTTCGCGCTGATCGGGAACCGAAGTCGGGAATGGGGCATGAAGTTCTCGACTGACGCATCTCGACGAAGCTCGATGCTGCTCGAACCGAACGGACGATGATTTATGACCGACGCCGCCGAAACCGCCACCGACGCCCACACGCCCGCCGAACTGCCCGGCGCGCGCGACCTGTTTTCGAAGTTCGACCCGATCATCGGCGAGCGCGAGGCGCTGCTGGCGACCGGCGTGCGCGATCCCTTCGCGATCGTGATGGACGAGGTGAAGTCGCCGACCCAGGCGGTCATCAAGGGCAAGGACACGATCCTGCTCGGCACCTATAACTATATGGGCATGACTTTCGACCCGGACGTGGTCGCGGCGGGCAAGAAGGCGCTGGACGAATTCGGCGCGGGTACCACCGGCAGCCGCGTCCTCAACGGCACCTATCAAGGTCACAGGCAAGTCGAGGAAGCACTCAAGGACTTTTACGGCACGTCGGGCGCCATGGTCTTTTCGACCGGCTACCAAGCTAACCTCGGCATGATCTCCACCCTGGCGGGCAAGGGCGACTATGTCGTGCTGGACGCCGACAGCCACGCCTCCATCTATGACGGCTGCTTCTTGGGCGATGCCGAGATCGTCCGTTTCCGCCACAACAGCGTCGAGGATCTGGACAAGCGCCTCGGCCGCCTGCCCGCCGACGCGCAGAAGCTGGTGGTGCTGGAGGGCGTCTATTCGATGCTGGGCGACGTCGCCCCGCTGCCCGACATGGTCGCGGCGGTGCGCAAGCATCCCAACTGCATGATCCTGGTCGATGAAGCGCATGGCATGGGCTTTTTCGGCCCCAACGGCCGCGGCGTCTATGAAGAGCAGGGCGTCGAAAAGGATGTGGACTTCGTCGTCGGCACTTTTTCCAAGTCGGTCGGCACGGTCGGCGGCTTCTGCGTGTCCAACCACCCGAAGTTCGACGTGCTGCGCCTGGTCTGCCGACCCTATGTCTTCACCGCCTCGCTGCCGCCCAGCGTCGTCGCCACCGCCGCGACCTCCATCCGCAAGCTGATGCATGCCGGCGAGAAGCGCGCCCATCTGTGGAAGAACAGCCAGCGGCTGCACAAGGGCCTCACCGACCTCGGCTTCAAGCTGGGCACGGAAACGCCGCAGTCGGCCATCATCGCCGTCATCCTGACCGACCAGGCCCAGGCGGTCGCCATGTGGCAGGCGCTGCTGGAACTTGGCCTTTACGTCAACATGGCGCGTCCGCCTGCAACGCCGGCCGGAACTTTCCTGCTGCGCTGTTCCTTGTGCGCGGAACATAGCGACGAACAGGTTGACCAGATCATCGGTATGTTCGAAGCCGCGGGCAAGGCGACGCGCGCGATCGGCTGATCGCATGCGTCGTCCCCGCGACGGCGAACCGAGCGAAAGCCAAGACAGGTCGTCCCAAGGGTGGGGAACCTTTTCACCCTTGATATTTCGCGGTTAATACTGTTCGACTAATGTAACGGTTGATGGCGGACAGCTATTATATGGAAGATCAGGAAATTGGCTGGCGGGCGGCGGTGCGACGCTTCCTGCCGTTGGTCCTGGTCATATTGCTGATCGGCACGCTGGGAACGCTGCTCTACAGCGCCAGCAACGCGTCCCGCGACCATGAACGCGCGCTGCAGGAACAGCGCCGCAGTTTCGAGATCATCGCGCTTGCCCGCGCGTTCGAAGCGAAGACAGCGCGCGCCGAAGTGACGCTGGCCCGCTATGTCATCAGCCTCGACCCCGATGTCGGCCGGCTGTTCCAGGACCAGTGGCGCACCGCGTCCAGCCAGTTGAAGCTGCTGACCTATGCGACGCGCCAGTCGGGATGGCAGCGCGACAATGTCCGCGCACTGCAGCAGGCGTTCGACCAGCGCGGCAAGACGCTGAACGAGATCGGCCTGCGCACCACCTATGACCAGAAAATGGCGGCGCTGGCGCAATTCCACCGCGCCGGGCGGTCGGAGGATCTGAAGCATATCACCGCCCTGCTCGACCAGGTGATCGAAGCGGAAAATGGCCGGTTGCAGGAGCGCAGCCTGGCGGTCACGCTGGCGGGCGACCGCACCGCCTGGGTGGACAAGACCTCGCGCCTGTTCGGCCTCGTGCTGCTGCTCTGCGTACTCTTCGCGCTCTGGGTGGCGAACGCAGCCTATACCGAAAGGCGCAATGCCCGTCGCATGGCGGACATGGAAGCGGAGCGCGCCGACCGGCTGGAGGCGGCCGTCGCCGCCCGCACCGCCGAGCTGTCCGACGCTTATGAGCAGCTGAAGAAGGAAACGTTCGAGCGCGCCGCAGCCGAGGAAAATCTGCGGCAGATGCAGAAGATGGACGCGGTCGGCCAGCTGACGGGCGGCATCGCGCATGATTTCAACAATATGCTGGCCGTGGTCGTGGGGGGCCTGGAACTCGCCAAGCGCAAGTTGCGACTGAAGCCGCAGGAGGCGAGCCGCCATCTCGACAACGCGATGGAAGGCGCCAACCGCGCCGCTGCCCTCACCCGCCGGCTGCTTGCCTTTGCCCGTTCCGAACCGCTGTTGCCCAGCGCGCTCGATCCCGATGCGCTGGTGACCGGCATCGGCGAACTGATCGATCGGTCGATCGGCGATCAGATCACGGTCAGCTTCGAACGGGAAGCCAGGGGCTGGAGCATCTTCGTCGACCAGCATCAGCTGGAAAATGCGATGCTGAACCTGTGCGTCAACGCGCGCGACGCGATGGATGGTCGCGGCCAGCTGATCATCCGCACCGGCCGCGCGACCCTGGCGGCGAACGAGATCGGCGAGTGCGCGGCGGGCGATTATGTGACGCTCAGCGTCAGCGACAATGGCTGCGGCATGACGCCGGACGTGCTGTCGCGGGTGTTCGAACCCTTCTTCACGACCAAGCCGGTCGGCAAGGGCACCGGCCTTGGCCTCAGCCAGATTTTCGGCTTCGTGCATCAGAGCGAGGGCGAAATCCGCATCGAGTCCGAGGTCGGCAAGGGCACGAAGGTCCTCATCTACCTGCCCCGTCATATCGGCGCGCAAGGCGCGGTGCCGGCCGAAGCCAAACTGCCCGATCGCGAGCCGGTGCTACATCCCCCCACCCGCATCCTGGTGGTGGAGGATGACCCCCGCGTGCTCAACCAGACGATGGCGGCGCTCGCCGAACTGGGGCATCTGCCCGTCGCCTGCGACCACCCGTCCAAAGCGGCCAAGCTGCTCACCAGCCATCGCGACATCGGCCTCATCATCAGCGACGTGCTGATGCCCGAGATGACCGGCCCGGAAATGGTCCGTAGCCTGCCCGCCACCTTCGCCCATGTGCCGGTGCTGTTTGTCACCGGCTATGCCGGCGACACGGCCGAAAGCGCGGATTTCGCTGGCCATGATGTGCTGCGCAAGCCCTATACGCTGCTGGGCCTGGCGCATGCGCTGTCGAGCGCGCTCAGCGGATCGCACCACCCCGGAACAGCCGCGGCAGCAGAGTAAGCGCCCCGATCAGCGGCCAGCGCCGCTGCCAGGGCTTGATCTCGATCGCCGTGCCCGCATGGCGATTGATCTTCCAGGCGAGATAGTCGATGCCGCCCGCATAGGTGAAGCTGGCCTTGGCGAGGCGGGCGACGGACAGCCATTTGCCGCGCCGCTGCAACTGCCGCCAGCGATCGGCGGGCCGGTTGGGCGATGGCGGCAGCCCCTGCGCTAGCGCGGCCTCCCCGAACCGGCGGTAGCGGTCGGGATCGGCATCCACGATGGAAAGCGACCGCCCCTTCTTTTCGGCGCGCAGTTCGGCATTGTAGGTGAGCGCGAAACCCGCCTTCCACAGCGACAGCGCGTCCTTCTCCTCCGCCATCGGCCAAGCCAGCGACAGCAAGGTGGGCGCGGCGTTCGCAACCGCGCTGATCGCGCGCTGGCGGGCGAGATCGTCCGCCGCCCAAAGCAGTCGCGCCGGCTGGGCAAAGCGCGCCCAGACCGACACATTGTCGGCAGCGGGGCCGTTGAGCCGCGCGAAATCGGCTTCGGACAGCACCGCATATTTGGCGATCAGGCCATTATGCTCGAAGGGAAAGACATTGGGCGGGACCAGCCGGTTCGCACTCGCCAGCCAGCGCTTGCCATAGGCGGCGCGATAGTCCGACACGATCAGGTAGAAATCGAGCATCAGCCCGTCGAGATTCTGCTCCCGCAGGCAGGAACCGTAGAAGAGCACGGCCCGCGATGCGTCGGGATATTGGGCCGCGAGCGCGCCCGCCATCGCCGCCGCGCGCGGATCGGCCGGCGCGGTGAGTTCGGCGGTGACGAGGGAGAGGAGAGAGTTGGGCATCGGTCCCTGATATGGCTCCTGCTTTCGCAGGAGCACTGCACTCATTCAATTTCGCCGAAATAGCAACGACAGGTTGTTCGCGGGCATCTCCACCAGCCGATCGAAGCGCAGCCCTTCGATCTCGGCAGCGACGATCACATCTTCCACCCGGCGCAGGCCCCATCGCGGATCGCGCGCCCGCAGCGACATGTCGAAGGCAAGATTGCTGGGCGCGGTATCCACATCGTCGCGCAAATAAGGACCGTAGAGATAGAGCAATCCACCCGGCGCCAGCGCCTCCCCTGCCCCGCGCAACAACCCCAGCGTCGCTTCCCAGGCAGAGATATGGACCATGTTGATGCACAGGATCGCGTCGGCATGGCGCACCGGCCAGGCCGCGACAGCGTCGAGCCGGATCGGCGGGCGCAGATTGGCAAGGCCTGCTTCCTCCCGCCAGGCGGCAATGGAGGCAAGCGCCGCCGGATCAGGATCGCTGGGCTGCCAGTCGAGGTCGGGAAAGGCAGCGGCGAAATGGATCGCATGTTCGCCGCTACCGCTCGCCACCTCCAGCACCAGGCCGCAGGGTGGCAGTTCTTCGCGCAAGACCGCCAGGATGGCGTCGCGGTTGCGCGCCGTTGCCGGAGCGTGCAGCTTCGCCAGCGGGCCGGAACCGGGTTCCCACGGCTCCGGCGCCCGCGTCATTCCGCTGCGTTCGCCAGCGCCGGCTCGGTCCAGGTGAGGACCGGCTTGCGCGCCGCCAGCGTCTCGTCGAGGCGGCGGCGCGGGGCGAAATAGGGCGCGCCCTTGAGCGCCTCATCCCCTGCCTTGGCGCGCCCGGCCAAGCTGCGCAGCGCCAGGATGAACTGGTCGAGCGCCGCTTTGCTCTCCGTCTCGGTCGGTTCGACCAACATCGCGCCATGGACGACCAGCGGGAAATACATGGTCATCGGGTGGAAGCCTTCGTCGATCAGCCCCTTGGCGATGTCGAGCGTGGTGAAGCCTTCGGCCAGCCCCTTGTCGCTGAACAGCGCCTCATGCATGCAGGGGCCGCTGCCGCCGAAGGGCGCGTCCAGCACATCGTCCAGGCTGCGCAGGATGTAGTTGGCGTTCAGGACCGCATCGCCCGCGACCTGGCGAAGGCCGTCCGCGCCATGGCTCAGAATATAGGTGAGCGCGCGGGTGAACATCCCCATCTGGCCGTGGAAGGCGACCATGCGGCCGAAGGTCTGGGCGTGGTGATCCTCCGCCGTTTCCTCCTCGACCAGCACGAACTTGTCGCCCTGCTTTTCGACGAAGGGCAGCGGCGCGAAGGGGGTGAGCGCCTGGCTCAGCACCACCGGGCCGGAGCCGGGACCGCCGCCGCCATGCGGGGTTGAAAAGGTCTTGTGCAGGTTGATGTGCATCGCGTCGACGCCGAGGTCGCCGGGGCGCACCCGACCGACGATCGCGTTGAAGTTCGCACCGTCACAATAGACGAAGGCTCCGGCGGCATGGACCGCGTCGGAAATCGTCTTCATGTCGCGCTCGAACAGGCCGCAGGTGTTGGGATTGGTGATCATCACCGCCGCGACATCGGGGCCAAGGCGCGCCTTGAGGGCTTCGAGATCGACGCGGCCGTCCGGGGTCGCCGGAATATCCTCAACCTTGTAGCCGCAGAAGGCAGCGGTGGCCGGGTTGGTGCCGTGCGCGCTTTCAGGCACGAGGATGACGCTACGCGCATCGCCCCGTGCTTCGAGGGCGGCGCGGATCGCGAGCAGGCCGCACAGCTCGCCGTGCGCCCCCGCCTTGGGGCTCATCGCGACCGAATTCATGCCGGTCAGCGTGATCAGCCATTGCGCCAGCTCATGGATCACCGCCAGCGCGCCCTGCACCGTGGACTGCGGCGCGAGCGGGTGGAGATCGGCAAAGCCGGGCATCCGGGCGACCTTCTCGTTGAGGCGCGGATTATGCTTCATCGTGCAGGAGCCGAGCGGGAACAGGCCAAGGTCGATGGCATAATTCTGGCGGCTGAGGCGGGTATAGTGGCGCACCGTCTCCTGCTCCGACAGGCCGGGCAGGCCGATGCCGTCGGTGCGGGCGAGGTTGCCGAGGCGGCTGGCGACCGTGGGCGCCTCTGCGAAATCGACGCCAGTGGTGTCCGTCGAGCCGATCTCGAAGATCAGCGCTTCCTCCAGCATCAGCCCCCGATTGCCGGTGGCGGTGGCGGGGATGGTGTCGGCTTCGGTCATGGCCTGCGGCGCGGTGGGGCGGCCTTCCTTGAGCATGGTCATTATGCTGCCCTTTCCGCAGATAGGTCGTGTTCCTGCGAAGGCAGGAACCCAGGGTTGGTGCAGAGCGTGATCGCCCTAGGCTCCTGCTTGCGCAGGAGCACAATGAAAGAGGGATAGGTCATGCCAGTTCCTCCTCCAGCGCCTTGGCCAGCGCTTCGATATCCTCGCTCGTCACCGTCTCCGTCACCGCGACGACCAGCCCGTTGCCGATCCGCGGCGCGTCAGGGAACAGGCGGCCGAGCGACACGCCGCCCAGCACGCCCTTGTCGGCCAGATTGCGAACGACTTCGCGCGCATCCTTCGAGAGGATCAGCGTGAATTCGTTGAAGAAGCTGTCGTTGAGCAGTTTGACGCCCGGCACCTGCGCCAGACGATCGACGGCCTGAACCGCGAGCGCATGATTGAGGCCAGCCAGCTCCCGCAGCCCCTTTTCGCCCAGCAGCGTCATGTGGATGCTGAACGCCAGCGCGCAAAGGCCCGAATTGGTGCAGATGTTCGACGTCGCCTTCTCACGGCGGATATGCTGCTCGCGGGTCGAGAGGGTCAGCACGAAGCCGCGCTTGCCCGCCGCGTCGACCGTCTCACCGCAGAGGCGGCCCGGCATCTGGCGGACATATTTCTGCTTGCACGCGAACAGGCCGAGATAGGGACCGCCGAACTGGAGGCCGACGCCGATCGACTGGCCTTCGCCCACGACGATGTCCGCGCCCATGGTGCCGGGCGCCTTGATCGCCCCCAGCGCAACCGGCTCCGTCACGACAGCGACCAGCAACGCGCCCGCTGCATGGGCGGCGTCGGCCAGCGGCGTCAGGTCGGCGATCCTGCCGAGAATGTCGGGATATTGGACGACGACGCAGCTTGTATCCTTGTCGATCCCGGCGATCAGCGCGTCGATGTCGGTCGCGGCGTCCAGGGTGGGCGCTTCATGCACCAGCGCGTCGCCGGTGAATTTCGCCATCGTCTTGGCGACCGAGACATAATGAGGATGCAGGCCCGACGACAGGATCGCCTTGCCGCGCTTGGTGATGCGGCGGGCCATGCCGATCGCTTCCCAGCAGGCGGTCGAGCCGTCATACATCGATGCATTGGCGACGTCGCAGCCGAGCAGCCGCGCCACCTGCGTCTGGAATTCGAACAGCACCTGAAGCGTGCCCTGCGCGATTTCCGGCTGGTAGGGCGTATAGGCGGTCAGGAATTCGCCGCGCTGGATCAGATGATCGACGCTGGCAGGGACATGATGCTTGTAGGCGCCGGCGCCAAGGAAGAAGGGCGCTTCCCCCGCCGACAGATTTTTCCGCGCCAGCGCCGCCATGTGGCGCTCGACCGCCAGTTCGCTGGCGTGATCGGGCAGGCCGGCGATCTTGTCGCCGAGGCGGGCTTCGACGGGCACGTCGACGAACAGGTCATCGATCGAAGCCGCGCCGATGACGGACAGCATCTCCTGCCGGTCGGTGTCGGTAAGGGGTAGGTAGCGCATTTCACATATCTCCCCCCTCGCCCACGAAGCTCCCCTCTCGCTGGCGGGAGGGGTCGGGGGAGGGCCTGTTGAGGAGATGGCGCTACACGCCCTCCCCTAACCCCTCCCGCAAGCGGGAGGGGAACTGTAAGATCAGAGCGAGGCCACGAACTTCTTGTAGGCGGCTTCGTTCATCAGCCCTCCCAGCTCGCTGGCATCGGTCACGCGCAGCTTGAAGAACCAGCCGTCTTCCTCCGCGTCGCTGTTCACCAGGGCCGGCTCGTCCTCCAGCGCGCTGTTGATCTCGATCACTTCGCCCGAGATCGGCGCATAGACGTCGGAAGCGGCCTTGACCGATTCCACCACCGCGGCGTCATCGCCTTTCGCGAAGCTGGTGCCTTCATTGGGCAGTTCGACGAACACGATGTCGCCCAGCTGCTCCTGCGCATAGTCGGTGATGCCGACGGTGGCGATTTCGCCTTCGACATCGATCCATTCATGTTCGTCGGTGAAATAACGGCTCATGGATTTGTCTCCCCTCATTTCCTGCGATAACGGTGCGGCACGAACGGCATCGGCGCCACGGTGGCGGCGATGCGCTTGCCTCTGACTTCAATCTCCAGCGTAGTATCCAGCGCGCTGTGCGGCAGGCTGATCCAGCCCATGGCGATCGGCGCGCCCACGGTCGGCGCGAATCCGCCGGAGGTGACTTCGCCCACCTGCGCGCCGCCGGCATAGATGGGCGCGCCCTCGCGCGCCGGCAGCCGGCCCTCGATCTTCAGGCCCACACGCTTCGAACCAGGCCCGTCGGCCAGTTCCTTCATCACGCGCGCATGCCCGATGAAGCCGCCTTCCTCGCGCCGGCGCTTCTGGATGGCGAAGCCCAGGTCCGCGCCGATGGTGCTGACGGCGGGCGTCAGGTCATGGCCATAGAGCGGCAGCCCCGCCTCCAGCCGCAGCGAATCCCGCGCGCCAAGG
>DATEJA010000319.1:0-2689 GCA_035278405.1 Sphingobium sp.
CAGCGGCCTTTCCGCGCTCTTCTATGTCGACGGCCGCATGAGCAGCGACTTCAACACCGGGTCCGACCTGTTCCCGGAAAAGGAGCAGGACGGCTATGCCGTGTTCAACGCGCGCGTCGGCATCCGCGGGCCGCAGCAGCGTTGGGCGGTGGAATTCTGGGGGCAGAATATCTTCAACCAGGATTATAGCCAGGTTGCCTTCAGCAGCCCGCTGCAGTCGAGCAGTCCTTGCACGTCATCGATCGGCCAATTCGGTAGGACGTGTGGCAGTCCCCCGACTTCTGTCGTGATGGCGAACCAGCTGATCTCCGCCTATCTGGCCGAACCCCGCACCTACGGCATCACCCTGCGCGGGAGTTTCTGATCATGCCCCTGCCGCTCGCCGGGACGGGGCGGGCGGCGGAGGGGCGCTCGCCGAACAGGGCGGTGCCGACGCGAATGTCGGTCGCGCCCAGCATGATCGCGGTTTCAAAGTCGCCCGACATGCCCATGGAGAGCCGCTCCAGACCCTCGTCGCGCGCCATTTTCGCGAGCAGGGCAAAATAGGGCGCAGGCTCGACATCGGCGGGCGGCACGCACATGAGGCCGGCGACGGGGATATCGGCGTGACGCGCCGCGCGGATCAGCGCGGGCGTGTCGGCGATGGCGCAGCCGCCCTTCTGTTCCTCCGCGCCGATATTGACCTGGATGAAGCAGGGCAGGCGCCGGTCGGCCGCGTCCATCGCCTTGGCGAGCGCGGTCAGCAGCGACGGCCGGTCGAGCGAGTGGATGACGTCGAACAGCGCGACCGCGTCGGCGGCCTTGTTGGACTGGAGCTGGCCGACCAGGTGCAGGCTGATGTCCGGCGTTTCCTCGCGCAGTTCGGGCCATTTGGCCTGCGCCTCCTGCACCCGGTTTTCGCCGAAGACGCGCTGGCCCGCCTCGATGAGCGGGCGAATGGCGACGGCCTCCTGCGTCTTGGAGATGGCGATCAGGCGGATGTCGTCGGCGGTGCGATCCGTCAGGCGGGCGGCGCGGCCGATGGCGTCGCGCAGGGCGGCAAGGCGGTCGGTGGCTTCGATGCTGTCGCTGGTCATGACGGCTGCTATAGGCGAGGGCGATGAGCCGCCGCTATGCCAAAAATTTGCCTTCGCTCTGGCTGGTGACCGACGAGCGGGTCGCGGTCGAGACGCTGCTGGCGAGCGCGACCCGGCTGCCACGCGCGCGAGCGGGCATCCTGTTCCGCCATTATCGCACCGAGCGGCGGGAGCGACGGGCGCTGTTCGATCGCATGCGGGTGATCGCGCGGCGGCGGCGCCTGGTGCTGCTGCTTGCGGGATCGGCGCGGGAGGCGGAGGCCTGGGGCGCGGATGGCTGGCATGGGAAGAGCGGGGGTGGGGCAGGGGCGCGCCTGCTACACAGCATGGCGGTTCATGACGCGCGGGAGCTGCGAGCGGCGGTGCGCGCGGGGGCGGCGCTGGTCTTCCTTTCGCCGCTGTTCGTGACCCGGTCGCATCCCGGGGCTGGCGCGCTGGGCCGGGTGCGCTTTGCCGCCCTGGCGCAGGGCGCGCCGATGCCGGTCATGGCGCTGGGCGGGGTTCGGGCGGGGCATCGAAGGATGCTGCGGGCTATTGGTGCCGAGGGTTGGGCGGCGATCGATGGGTTGACGGGGTAGTGCTGGGAAGGGTGGGGCGCGGATGTTCGGCTGGAATCTGTCACCCCAGCGCAGGCCGGGGTCTCAGGCCCGTTTGCGCGTCCTCTCCCGAGATGCCAGCTTTCGCTGGCATGGCGGGGAAGGGTGGGTTTGCCGAAAGGCAACTCTTCATCGTCATCCCCGCGAAGGCGGGGAACCCTCTCCCGAGCTTCGTGCTTGGGGTAACATCAGGAGATAGAGTCCCGCTTGCGCGGGAATGACGAAGATGGGTGGGTTCCCGACAGTCTGGTTTTGGGGAAATAGAAGGTGATAGCTGACGCTGCGCAGTGAAAAATCGTTCGGCAACAATGGCTCTCTTGCGGACCTTACCGTTTAGTAGGATGTTCGGTCCATGAGCGCGATTTTGAGCAACCTTCTTTGGCTAATGGTCGCAGCGCAGTCCCCTACGAACGTCCAATCGCAGCCACCGCCAGACTTGGAAGTAGTAGGGCGGCTCAAAAACCTCGACTATATGCCAATTGATGATCCGGAGGACATATTGGGTCATGGTTGGATAACCGCCCAACTTCGTATCTCGCGAGTTTTAAAAGGCCGTTTCCCGTCTCGGTCCATCATCATCCGCTACCTTGCGCATACTTACCGGGCCGAAAGTTCACCTGTTCGGCTCAAACTGCGAGCCAACGCGAATGGAACTTACACCGTCTGCGCTGCGCCAGGTGGCGAAGGGCTGGTGTGCGGCTGACGCGCCGATGGACATCCGTTTGCATCAAATTCGGCGATTTAACATCTGAGTGAGTGGTGGCTTCAGGGATGCGGATGACAGTCGCCGAAAGTCCGCTTCTGGTCGAAAGCCGCCATTCGGCCCGCAGCACTAAGCGAGGCCATTGAATAAAGAGGCGCGCTCGCGCCCCTCAACCGATCAGAATTTGAAGACGGTGCCCAGATAGACCGCCTGATTGTCCTGGCGGTCGTCGGTCATCGGGGTCAGGCGGCCGATCACGCTGTTGTTGTAGCGCAGCCCGGCGGTGACGTTGAGGTTGCGCGTCAGCGAATAGG